>JAJYTY010000224.1 GCA_021792835.1 Pseudomonadota bacterium | reverse complement strand
CTGGCTGCTACAAGTTGGAATGCCGGGCGCCGAGGTTCTCAGGCCGGGACAGGCACTGCGCATCGCGCTGCGATTGCGCGGCGCGGCGCAGCTCGCCGTCCTGATCCCCGAGACCGCCATCGTGCGAATACGGGGCATCCCCTATGCCTATGTTCAGGAAGGATCGGATCGGTTCCAGCGCCGCGCACTCAAGCTGCTGACGTGGAAAGGCGATGGCTGGGCCGCGGGTGGCCAAGTCGAACCGGGCGACACACTGGTGATCGCAGGGGCCAGCGCCTTGTGGCGGGCCGAACAGGCTCCTCGGCTCGCGGCGAAATCGAAATCCGAGCCTCAGGATGCCGACGGGGACGATGACTGATGCTCGCCGCCATCGTTCGCCGTAGCCTGGCGCATCCTGGTGTCGTGGTCGTTCTGGCGGTGTTGCTGCTGGTATTGGGCGGGTTGGCGCTCAGCCATGCCGACTATGACCTGTTCCCGGAGTTCGTGCCGCCGCAACTGACGATCGAAACCGAGTCACCGGGGCTGGCGCCACGACAGGTCGAGGCGCTGGTGACGCGACCGCTGGAAGCGGCCGTTTCCGGAGTGCTGGGCGTGCGCGCGGTACGTTCCGAATCGGTCCAGGGGCTGTCCAAGATCCAGCTCGTTTTCGGCAGCGGCGCCGACCCCTACCGCCAGCGACAACTGGTTTCGGAGAAGCTCGCGGGAATCTCTGGGCAACTGCCGGCGGGCGTTGGCACGCCAACGATGTTGCCCCTGACTTCCTCGACGATGGTAATCGAGAGTATCGGATTCACCAGCGCGACCCTGTCGCCACGTGCGCTGCAGGATTTCGTGCGCTGGACCGTGCTGCCACGCCTGCTTGCGGTACCGGGAATCGCCGACATCAATCTCTGGGGCGGAGAGACGCGTCAACTGCAGGTGCAGGTGCGACCATCGCGACTGGCCATGCTGCACCTGACTCTGCAGGACGTGATGGCCGCGACCCAAGCAGCCACCGGGATGCGCGGTGCGGGATTGGTCGACACGCCGATCCAGCGCTTCACACTGGAGAGCGACGGACAGGCGCTGACGCCGCAGCAGCTCGGCGATGCCGTGGTGCGCACTCATGCTGGAACGCCGCCGTTGCTGCTGCGCAACGTTGCGCGCATCCGCTTCGGCAACGCCCCCCGCTTCGGTGATGCGCTGGTGATGGGCCGACCGGGCGTCGTCATCGCGCTCAACGGCCAGTATGGCGCCGACACCTTGACCACCACGCGCAGCGTCAACGCCGCACTCACCGAATTGACATCGCTCGCGCGCGAGCGCGGTGTCACCATCTATCCCAAGCTGTATGAGCCGGCGCGTTATATAGAAACCGCATTGCACTCACTTGCAAAGTCGCTGCTACTGGGGATCTTGCTGGTCGCAATCGTGCTGATGGTCTTCCTGCGTGAATGGCGCGCAGCGCTGATCTCGTTCATTTCCATTCCACTCTCGTTGCTGGCAGCGGTCATCGCGCTTCGTTATTTTGGGCAAAGCCTCAACACGATGACGCTCGGCGGTCTCGCCGTGGCAGTGGGCGTGGTGGTGGACGACGCCGTGATCGATGTCGAGAACGTACTCCGACGCCTACGTGAACATAGCCCCTCGGCGGCCCAGCGTGTAGCGACCGTGTTTCGTGCCAGTCTCGAGGTGCGTACGCCGATCCTGTTCGCGACGCTGGTCGTGTTGATGGTATTTCTGCCGATCCTGCACCTGCACGGGCTGCAAGGCAGTTTCTTCGCCCCGCTTGCACTGGCCGTCGTTTTCGCCATTCTGGCTTCGCTGGCGGTGGCGCTGACGGTAACGCCCGCGCTCTGCCTACTCTTGTTGACGGGCGGTGCGCACAAGCCAGAGCCCCACTTTCTGTTCTGGCTCAAGAACCATCAGACCCGTCTTCTTCGGCGCTTGTCGCGGCACCCGCGCACGCTACTGGTCGGTGCCCTGCTTGTCGGTATCGGTGCCTGCATGACACTTCCGCTGCTCCGAGGAGAACTGCTGCCGACACTCCGCGAGGGTGATTTCGTCGCGACCATGACTGCGCCACCTGGAACTTCCATCGACGTGATGCAGAAACTGTCCGCGCGACTCAGCCAACAGATACTGGCCATTCCCGGTGTCGCCCGTGACTATGCGACGATCGGCCGTGCCGCGGGCGGCGTGGATACCTACCCCCCCAACAAGGCGGAGTTCAACGTCGAGTTGACGCCTGCCGGCACCCGCGATTCCGCAGACATTCAACATCAGTTGAATGCGCTTCTCGGCGCACAACCCGGGTTGCAGTACCAGGTCACGACCTTTCTGGGTGATCGCATCAACGACTCGTTGACGGGCGAAGCCGCGCCGGTGGTGATCAGTGTATTCGGGCAAGACCTGCACGCGATTGACCAAGCGGCCAGCGCAGTGGCGGATGCACTTCACCACGTGCCAGGTGCCGCCCAGGTCCGCGTCAAGGCACCGCCCTCTCAGCCGCAGCTGAACATTCGTCTGCGCCGCGAGCGCCTGGCAGGCTATGGATTGCGCGTCGACGATGTGCTGAATGCGATTGAAACCGCGTTCCATGGCACGACCGTGGCACATGTCTATGCCGGCACCCGGCTCATACCCGTCACGGTAACCGTGGACCCAGCATTGAAGCGCGACCCGCAGATGGTGGGAACGCTATTGTTGCGTGGCGCATCGGGATCGCTGGTCCCCTTGGATCAAGTCGCCGATGTCGACCTTGGCGAAGGGCGATCGGAAATCCTGCATGAGGGCGGCATCCGTCGACAGGTGATTACCTGCAATCCAACTTCCACTGACCTGATCACCTTCATCGCCCGAGCCAAGGCCGTGATCGCAAGCCAAGTCAAACTCCCACCCGGCGTTTATCTCCACTTCGGTGGCACTGCCGAGGCGCAGGCGGCGGCCAATCGCGATCTCGCCATCAACGCTGCTGTCGCGCTCGCCGGCATCGTCATCCTATTGTTCCTGGCATTCGGCGATGCCAGGCGAGTCCTGTTGGTGCTGCTGTGCATACCCTTTGCGCTGGTCGGTGGCGTGGCGGCACTGGTGCTGACCCACGGGGTCACCTCGATCGGTGTATGGGTGGGTTTTGTCGCGCTGTTTGGCATCGCTGCGCGCAATGCCATTCTGCTGCTGGCCCACTACGGGCAGTTGGTGGTGGATGAAGGACAGCCGTGGAATCTGGAAACAGCCCTGCGCGGCGCCCGCGAGCGATTCACCCCGGTGCTGATGACGGCGCTGCTGACCGCGCTCGGCCTGTTGCCGATAGCCTTGCATAGTGGCCATGCAGGCCAAGAGATCGAGGGTCCGATGGCCATCGTGCTGCTGGGTGGCTTGGTGTCCTCGACGATTCTCAGTCTGCTCCTGCTGCCGGGTATGGCGTTGCGCTGGTTGCGATTCGAATCGGTCCCCAGATCGGACGTCACCTCATGACGAAGCTCGACCAGTATCTCGACGCGGCCACCCGCACCAATACCCGCCGCAGCTACGAGGGCGCGATCCGGCATTTCGAGGTCGAGGCCGGCGGGCATCTGCCGGCGACGGCTGATCAAGTCGCGCGGTACCTCGCCGAGTACGCCGATCAGCTGTCGGTCAACACGCTGAGGCACCGGATCGCTGCCTTGGCGCTTTGGCACCGCGACCACGGCTTCGCCGACCCCACCCGCGCACCGATCGTGCGCAAGACGCTCAAGGGCATTCAGGCTTTGCACCCCAACGTCGAGAAGCGCGCCACACCGCTGCAGCTCACTCAATTGGGACAGGTTGCGGACTGGCTGGATGGTGCGATCACGGCGGCTCGGGATCGCGGCGATCAGCCCGCCGTGCTCCATCACCTGCGAGATCGCGCACTGGTGCTACTCGGGTTCTGGCGTGGCTTTCGAGGCGATGAACTGCTTCGGCTCCAGGTCGAACATTTGCACTTGGTGGAAGGGCAAGGCATGACCTGCTTCCTGGCGCAGAGCAAGAGCGATCGCCAGAACGTCGGTCGGACCTATCGTGTCCCGGCCCTGTCGCGGTGGTGTCCGGTTGCTGCCACCGAAGCGTGGATCGCCGCGGCCGGCCTTGTGGATGGCCCGCTGTTTCGCCGCGTTGACCGCTGGGGGCGCGTCGCGGACGAACCCTTGCACCCGAACAGCCTCATCCCTCTGCTGCGGCGTCTGTTGACCCACGCTGGGCTGCCTGCGCCGGGCGAGTACAGCAGTCACTCCCTGCGTCGGGGCTTTGCCGGCTGGGCCAACGCCAACGGCTGGGATGTGAAAGCGTTGATGGAATACGTCGGCTGGAAGGATGTGCACTCGGCCATGCGCTATATAGATGGGTCCGATGCGTTCGGTCAGCAGCGAATCGAAGCGGCCCTGACGGCGGCCTCGATGGGACCGAAACGCATCTCGTCCTCCTAGCGAACACTGCGGAGCATTGACCTGACGGGCTGCAGACTGGGCAGGATCCTGACCATATACCGCTCCGTGGGAAACAGGAACAGCCCGCGGAAATTGATGAGGCCTTCCTGGATCGGTGCGATGTAGCGAAGATGCTCGGGAGTCGCGTGGACCGCAGCATCCGCGGGTAGCGCCGGAATCGCTTGCTCCATCCGCGCGGTGGTCCAGGCCATGACGATGTTGCTCAACAGCGCGATGGAAGACGAGACCCCACGAAGACGGGTCAGCGAACGTTGCTGGTGCCTCGGCACTTTGCCCGTTTCCAGCACATGCTCGAGGACATGCACGCGCTCGCCGTGATTGAGGGTCCGTAGAATCTCTCGGCGGAACTCGGGCTGGGTGTGCCAGCGACAGAGAAAGATCGTCAGCAGCAGACGTCCCAGGTGCACACCGGCCTCATAGAACGG
>JAJYTY010000026.1 GCA_021792835.1 Pseudomonadota bacterium | reverse complement strand
CGCCACCGACTGGCACCTGCGCGCGCCGCACGACTGAGCGCGCGCGCCGACCCGTCGCGCCCGCGCCTTCCCCCGACCACCACAGCGAGTTCCGAGCGAGCACCATGTCCAACTCAGCGTTCGACGGCTGGGAAGTCGTCATCGGGCTGGAAACCCACGTCCAGCTGTCCACCGCGTCCAAGATGTTCTCGGACGCGCCGAACCTGTTCGGTCACGAAGCCAACATGCTGGCCAGCGAGGTCGACCTGGCGCTGCCGGGGACCCTGCCGGTGGCCAATCGCGGCGCCGTCGAGCGGGCCATTCGCTTCGGGCTGGCGGTCGGCGCCACGGTGGCGCCGATGTCGGTGTTCGCGCGCAAGAACTACTTCTACCCCGACCTGCCGAAGGGCTACCAGATCAGCCAGTTCGAGATCCCGGTGGTGCAGGGCGGGCTCGTGCCCTACGTGCACGCGGGCGAGGCGCGCAGCGCGCAGCTGACTCGCGCGCATCTCGAGGAAGACGCCGGCAAGTCGGTGCACGGCATCGACTGGCAGGGCCAGGACGCCACCGGGATCGACCTCAACCGCGCCGGCACGCCGCTGCTGGAGATCGTCAGCGAGCCGGTGCTGCGCAGCGCGGCCGAGGCGGCCGACTACGCGCGCTCGCTGCACGCGCTGGTGATGTGGCTCGACATCTGCGACGGCAACCTGCAGGAGGGGTCGTTCCGCTGCGACGCCAACGTCTCGGTGCGTCGTCCCGGCGCGGCGCTGGGCACGCGCTGCGAGATCAAGAACCTCAACAGCTTCCGCTTTCTCGAGCGCGCCATCGACTTCGAGGCGCGGCGCCAGATCGAGCTGATCGAGGACGGCGGCACGGTGCGGCAGGAAACCCGCCTGTTCGACCCCGAGCGCGGCGAGACCCGCACGATGCGGACCAAGGAAGACTCGCACGACTACCGCTACTTCCCCGATCCGGACCTGCCGCCGCTGCTGATCGAGCCGCAATGGGTGCAGCGGGTGCGCGACGAACTGCCGGAACTGCCGGCGCAGATGGCCGGGCGTTTCGAGCGCGAGCACGGACTGGGTGCGGCCGACGCCGCCTACCTGACGCAAAGCCGTGCGCACGCGGCGTACTTCGAGTCCTGCGTGGCCGCCGGTGCGCAGGCGAAGCCGGCTGCCAACTGGATCATGGGCGAGCTGGCGGCGGCGCTGAACCGCGCCGAGCTGGAGATCGCCGGGTGCCCGCTGCCGCCCGCCGAACTGGCGCGCCTGATCGCGCGCCAGGCCGACGGCACGCTGTCGGGCAAGACGGCGCGCGACGTGTTCGCGGCGCTGTGGGACGGCGAGCGCGATGTCGACCGCATCATCGAGCAGCGCGGGTTGCGGCAGATCCACGACGCGTCGGCGATCGCCGACGCGGTGGCCGCGGTGCTGGCGGCGAACCCGAAGAACGTCGAGGAATACCGCGCCGGCAAGGCCAAGGCGCTGAACGCGCTGGTCGGCCAGGTGATGAAGGCCACCGGCGGACGCGCCAACCCGCAGCAGGTCGGCGACGCGCTGCGCGCGGCGATCGACGGCGCCTGATCGCGCCCCGGGTCCGCGGCTAATTCGCCGGCGCCGCGCCGCCCTGCGCCGCGTGCTGACTCGCGCACAGGGGCTTCAGGCGCGCGCGCAGCTCGGCGTAGCGCTGGTCGATGCTCTGGATCTCGCGTTGCTGCGAGCGGATCAAGGCCTGCTCCTGCTCGCGCTGCGCGGTGTTGAGCTGCATGCGCATGCGCAGGCTGTCCGGGTAGTTCCCCGACGGATAGAACTGCGCGTCCTCGTCGATACCGACGCGCTCGCGGTGCAATACCTGCAGACGCTGGCGCGCGGCGTCGATCAACGCCTGCACGCTGGCCAGGTCGCCGATGCGGGCCTTGCGCAGCGTGGCGTCGTCGGGGTAGCGGCTGAGCAGCGCGCGTTGCCGGCGTTGCTGGCGCAATTGCTGCTCCTGCAGATCCTGCTCGCGCGTGTGCTGCAGCTGTTGCTCGCGTTGCTGAGCCTGGGTGAGGATGCGTTGGCGCACGCTGCCGTCGGGGTTGAGCTCCTTGCCGCCGTACTGCAGGCAGTCCGTGTCGAGGTGGTCGGTGGTGACGATGCCGCCGTGCCCGTCGTTGCACACGAACACGGCCGCCTGCGCGGGCAGCGCGGTGGCGAGCGCGCCGCACAGCAGCCACCACGCCGGGAGACGGATTGCAGGGCTGGGCATCGGATCTGGCTCCTGGGACACTTGATCGAGCGCTGCGTCGGACAGCGGACCGGCCGGACATGTCGGACAATGTGCATGGGGCGCGCCGGGGCGCACGGCGGCGCCGTGCCGCCATGCCCCCAAGTCTATTCCCAGAAGAACATCGAATTTCGCCATGTCCCAGCCATCGCGCGCAGGCGCCCTGCGCATCACCAGCCTGAATGTCAACGGACTGCGCAGCGCGGTGACCAAGGGGGTCGGGGCCTGGCTGGAACAGCAGTCGCGCCCCGACTGGCTGTGCCTGCAGGAAATCCGCGTCACGGCCGGCGACCTGAACGACACGATGCGTGGCCTGGGCGGGCTGCGCGGCGCCTTCCACCATGCCGAACGCCCTGGCTACAGCGGGGTCGGACTCTATTTCCGCCACGAGCCGGACGACCTGCGCGTGGGCTTCGGCAGCGCCGAGTTCGACGCCGAGGGGCGCTACGTGGAGGCGCGCTACCGGCTGCCCTCGGGAATGCGTCTGGCGGTGGTGTCGGTGTACTTCCCCTCCGGATCCAGCGGCGAGCCGCGCCAGCAGGCCAAGTTCCGCTTCCTGCGCGACTTCGAACAGCACATGCGCGAGTTGCAGGCTGCCGGCGAGGTGATCCTGTGTGGCGACGTGAACATCGCGCACAAGGAGATCGACCTGAAGAACTGGAAGGGCAACCTGAAGAACAGCGGCTTCCTGCCCGAGGAGCGCGCCTGGATGAGCCATGTGCTCGACGAGCTCGGATGGGTGGACGTGTTCCGCGCGCTCAATCCGCTGCCGGACCAGTACACGTGGTGGAGCAACCGCGGCCAGGCGCGCGCGCGCAACGTCGGGTGGCGCATCGACTACCACCTGGCGACCCCCGGCGTGGCGGCGCTGGCGCGGCGCGGCAGCGAGAGCATCTACGTGGCCGAGCGTTTCTCCGACCACGCGCCGCTGTCGATCGACTACGAGCTGAGGCTGTGATGCGCGCGCGTGACCTGCTGCTGACCCTGCTGGTGGTGATCGTGTGGGGCAGCAATTTCGTCGTCATGAAGCTCGGGTTGCGCGACATGCCGCCGCTGCTGTTCTGCACCATGCGCTTCGGTTTCGCGGCCTTTCCCGCGGTACTGCTGCTGCGCCCGCCGAAACTGCCCTGGCACCGCGTCGCGGCCTGGGGCCTGGCGCAGTTCGCGGTGCAGTTCGGGCTGCTGCTGAGCAGCCTGAACCTGGGCATGGCGGCCGGCCTGGCCTCGCTGGTGATGCAGCTGCAGGCCTTTTTCACCATCGGTCTGGCCTGGGCCGTGCTGCGCGAGCGCGCGCGCCCGGTGCAGTTGCTGGGTGGCGCCATCGCCCTCGCCGGCATGGGAGTCGTGGCCCTGAACCTGCACCAGCGCACCTCCCTGATCGGCTTGCTGCTGATGATCGCGGGGGCCTTGTCGTGGGCGGTGGCCAATGTGCTGGCCAGGCGCCTGGGGCCGACGAACGCCGTCGCGGTGGCCGCCTGGGGCAGCCTGTACGCGGTGCCGCCGCTGCTCGTGACGTCGCTGGTGTTCGAAGGCGTCGGCGTCGACCTGCATGCGCTGCGCACGATGGATGCGGCGGCCTGGCTGGTGGTGGCCTTCCAGTCCTATCCGGCGACGCTGTTCGGGTTCGGCGTGTGGGCGATGCTGATGCGCCGCTACCCGGCGGCGCAGATCGCGCCGTTCACGCTGCTGGTGCCGGTCACCGGCATGCTGGTGGCGGCGCTGGTGCTGCACGAGCCGCTGCAGGACTGGAAGCTGCTGGCCGGCGCGATGGTGCTGGGCGGGCTGGCGCTGAACCAGCTGCCGGCGCTGCGCCAGCGCCTGCGCGCGGCCGGTGCGCTGTAGCGCCACGAGCCGCATTCGCCACGGGCGAGTTCCCCAAGGACGACGAAGGAGATCGGCATGGATCTGCAACTGGCGGGCAAGCGCGCGTTGATCAGCGGCGGCAGCCGCGGCATCGGCAAGGCGGTGGCGAAGGTGCTGGCGCAGGAAGGCGCGATGGTGGCGCTGCTGGCGCGTGGCGAGGCGGGGCTGCGCGACGCCGCCGCCGAACTGCTCGCGCAGGGCGCGCCGCGCGTGGTCACGGTGATGGCCGACACGACCGATGGCGAGCAGGTGGCGCGCGCGGTGCGCCGGGCCGAGCAGGAACTGGGCGCGGGCATCGACATCCTGGTCAACGCGGCGGCCGATCCCTCCGGCTTCGCGGCACCGCCGAAGATCGAGGAGATCCGTGCCGAGTACCTGCAAGGCGAGATCGACACCAAGGTGATGGGCTACCTCCGCTGCGCGCAGGCCGTGCTGCCGGGCATGAAGAGCCGTGGGTGGGGGCGCATCGTCAACATCAGCGGGCTGGCCGCGCGCCAGACCGGGCATGCGGTGGGCAGCGTGCGCAACGTCGCGGTGGCGGCGCTGACCAAGAACCTGGCCGATGAATTCGGCCGTTTCGGAATCCAGTGCACCGTCGTGCACCCGGGCACCACGCGCACCGAGCGCACGCCCGCCCTGGTGGCCGCCAGGGCCGGGGCGCGCGGCGTGGAGCCGCAGGTCGTCGAGCAGGAGATGGCGGCGCAGAACTCGATCCGGCATCTGGTGGATGCCAGCGAGGTCGCCGACGTCGTCGCCTTCCTGTGCTCGCCGCGCTCGCGCGCGATCAACGGCGACGCCATCGCCGCCGGCGGCGGCGCGCCCCGCAGCATTCATTATTGACAGCCCCCAGGGCAGGGCTGTGCCAGCCCCTGGGGTTTGCGGGACCGCTCCCGGCTCGGGGCTGCCGGATCCTGATCAGCGTTGCGCGGTGATCGCGATTCCGCGCAGCTGTCCGGCGCGCGGCGCGCCTTGCGGGCGCGGGTGGCGTTGCGGGTCGAGGCGGTGCAGCAGTTCGTCGCGGCGCAGGCGCGCGGCCTCGATCGCGGCGAGCTTGACGTGGCCGAAGCCGCGGATCGACTGCGGCAGCGCGGCCAGCGCGATGCCGAGTTCCAGGTGCTCGCGGTCGAGCCGCGGCAGCAGCTCGTCGAGCAGGGACTCGAACTCGACGATCAGCGCGCGTTCCAGGCGTCGTTCGGAGGAATGGCCGAAAGGGTCGAGCCAGCTGCCGCGCAGCTTCCTGGCGCGCGCCAGCAGCTTGAGCGCCGGCAGCACCCAGGCGCCGACGCGGATCTTGCGCGGCGCGGCGCCGTTGCGCGGCCTGGCCAGCCACGGCGGCGCCAGGTGCAGATGCAGGCGCGGCCGACCGTCGAACTGTTCGGCCAGCGCCTGCGCGAAGCGCCCGTCGGTGTACAGGCGCGCGACCTCGTATTCGTCCTTGTAGCTCATCAGGCGCAGCAGGCTGCGCGCGACGGCCTCGGTGAGCCGGCCGTCGCCGCCGAGCTCGGACTCGCGGCTGCGCACCGCGTCGACGCGGCGCGCGTAGCGCTGCGCCCAGGCCTCGTCCTGCCAGTCGCGCAGATGCTGCATCGCGGTGTGCAGGAAGTCCGGATCGGCGGGCCGTGGTGCCTGCGGCTGCTGCAGCAGATCGCGGCAGGCCTGTGGGTCGGCGGCCGTCAACCGGCCCAGCGCGAAGGCGATGCGGTTGGCCTGCACGGCCACCCCGTTGAGTTCGATCGCGCGCTGCAGCGCTGCAGCGCTCACCGGCACCAGGCCGAGCTGCCAGGCGTGGCCCAGCGCCAGCACGTTGGCGGCGGTGGTGTCGCCGAGGAACTCCTCGGCCCAGGCCTGCGCGTCCAGCGTGCGCACGCCGTCGGCCCCGGCGGCGCCGCGCAGCTTGTCGAGCAGCGCCTGCGCCGGCCACGGCGCGTCGCCGTCGAGCACCGAATGGGCCGTGGGCGATGCGTGTTCGTTGACCACCATGCGGGTGCGACCGCGGCGCACCGTCTGCAGCGCCTCCTCGCTGGCCGCGGTGACCAGGTCGCAGGCCAGCACGGCGTCGGCCTGCTGCGCGTCGATGCGCACCTGGTGCAGGCGCTCGGCGCGGTCGGCCAGGCGCACGAAGGACAGCACGGCGCCTCCCTTCTGCGCGAACCCCATGAAGTCCAGCACGCTGGCGTGGTGGTCCTGCAGGTGCGCGGCCATCGCGATCAGCGCGCCGACGGTCACCACTCCGGTGCCGCCGACCCCGGTGACCAGCAGGTCGTAGGGCGCGTCCCAGGTGTGCGGCGCCGGCTGCGGCAGCTCCTCGGCGAGCGCCAGCAGGCGCTCGGCGGCCTGCGCCTGCAGCCCCAGGCGGCGCTTGAGCGGCGCGCCGTCGACACTGACGAAGCTCGGGCAGAAGCCCTTGGCGCAGGAGTAGTCCTTGTTGCAGGCGGTCTGGTCGATGCGCCGCTTGCGACCCAGCGGGGTGTCCAGCGGCTGCACGGCCACGCAGTTGCTCTGCACCGAGCAGTCGCCGCAGCCCTCGCACACCAGGTCGTTGATGTACAGGCGCCGCGTGCGTTCGGCGGCCAGGCCCTTCTTGCGCCGGCGGCGCAGCTCGGCGGCGCAGGTCTGCTCGTAGATCAGCACGGTGACCCCGTCCATGTCGCGCAGCGCGCGCTGCACGGCATCGAGCTCGTCGCGGTGGTGAAAGCGCGTTCCCGGCGGGAAGCGTCCCTGCATCGCGCGGTAGGCGGCGACGTTCTCCGACACCACGGCGACGCAGCGCACGCCCTCGCTCTCCACCTGGCGCGCGATCGCGTCCACGCTGATCTTGCCGTCGACCGGCTGGCCGCCGGTCATCGCCACCGCGTCGTTGAACAGGATCTTGTAGGTCATTCGCGCGCCGGCCGCCACGGCCTGGCGGATCGCCAGATAGCCGGAGTGGTAGTAGGTGCCGTCGCCGAGGTTCTGGAACACGTGCGGGGTGCGCGTGAACATCGAATGCGAGACCCAGTCGACGCCCTCGCCGCCCATCTGGATCAGGCCCTGCGTATCGCGCTGCATCCAGGTGGCCATGAAGTGGCAGCCGATTCCGGCGCGCCCGGTGGAGCCCTCGGGAACCCGCGTCGAGGTGTTGTGCGGGCAACCGGCGCAGAAGTAGGGAATGCGCCGCAGCGCATCGACCGGGCTGGGCGCCAGGCGTTCGGGAAGGAAGTCGCGCACGTGGCGGCGGTGGTCGTTGAAGGTGCGCTCGTCCGGAAAGTGGCGCACCAGCCAGTCGGCCAGCAGTTCGATCAGGCGCGACGGGCGCAGTTCGCCGCTGGCCGCCACCAGCGGCCGGCCGTCGCGGTCGTGCTTGCCGAGGATCGCCGGGCGCCTGCCCGTCGGATGGTTGTAGAGCAGCTCGCGCAGCTGGGCTTCCACCACCGGGGCCTTCTCCTCGACCACCAGCAGTTCGTCCAGGCCTTGCGCGAACTGCAGCGCGCGCGTGGGCTCCAGCGGAAACGACAGTCCCACCTTGTACAGGCGGACCCCGGCATCGGCCAGCATGCGCGGGCTGATCTCGAGGCGCCGCAGCGCTTCCATCAGGTCGTGGTGGGCCTTGCCGCAGGTGACGATGCCCACGCGCGCGTGCTCGCTGCGGATGAGCTCGCGGTCGATGCTGTTGACCCGCGCGAAGGCGCGCGCGGCGTCGAGCTTGTCGGCCAGCCGCGTCTCGATGCGCAGCGAAGGCAGGTCGGGCCAGCGATAGTGCAGTCCGTCGGCGGGCGCCTGGTGCCCGGTGGCGGCGGCCACGCCGGCCGCGTCCAGCCACGCCACGCGCCGCGCCTGCAGCAGGTCGAGGTCGACGCTGGCGCGGCTTTCCACCACCTCGGACAAGGCCGTCATGCCGACCCAGGCGCCGCTGTAGCGCGACAGCGCCCAGCCGTACAGGCCGAATTCGAGGTACTCGGCGACGCTGGACGGGGACACCACGGGCATGCTCATCGACTGCAGCACGAGGTCGCTCTGGTGCGGGAACGACGAGGACACGCAGCCGTGGTCGTCTCCGGCGACCACGAGCACGCCGCCGTGGGGCGAGGCGCCGTAGGCGTTGCCGTGGCGCAGCGCGTCGCCGGCGCGGTCGACCCCGGGCCCCTTGCCGTACCACATCGCGTACACCGCGGCCGCGCTGCGCTCGGGGTCGGTCTCGACGCGCTGCGTGCCCAGCACCTGGGTCGCCGCGAGTTCCTCGTTGACGGCCGGCACGAAGCGCACGCCGGCGGCATCGAGCTCGGGACGGGCGCGCCACAGTTCCTGGTCGACCATGCCCAGCGGCGAGCCGCGGTAGCCGCTGACGAAGCCGCGCGTGTCCAGTCCGCGCTCGGCGTCGGCGGCGCGCTGCATCAGCAGCAGGCGCACCAGCGCCTGCGTGCCGCTGAGCAGCACGCGGCCGCGGCTGGCCAGCAGGGCGTCGCGCAGCTGGTAATCCTCGCGCAGCGGCGCGGCGGCCTCGGCCGGGCGGGGGCGGTCGGCGGTTTCGGTCGGGGCGGCGGGGGGCAGGATCGTGGACATGGCGCAGTCCTCCGGGGTCGGATGCAGAACCATAATCCCGCATATCCGGAAAAAATTTCCGGAATCGCCCCGGAAATCCGGCAGAATGGAAATGATTTTTCCGGAGAATGGGTATGAGCGAGGAAATTCCGCTTGACGCCTACAGTCGGCGCATTCTCGAGGAGCTGCAGCGCGACGCGCGCCAGACCGTGCAGCAACTGGCCGACAAGGTCGGGCTGTCGAGCACGCCGTGCTGGCGGCGGGTGAAGGAGCTGGAGGCCTCGGGGGTGGTGCGCGGCTACACCGCGCTGGTCGACCGCGCGCGCGTCGGCCTGCATTTGATGGTGGTGGCCGAGATCAACCTGAGCCGCCACAGCGAGGGCATCGTCGAGGACTTCGAGCGCGCGGTCGCCGCGGTGCCGCAGATCGTGCGCTGCCTGTCGACCACCGGCCAGGCCGACTACCTGCTGACCATGATGCTGCCCGACATCGAGAGCTACGAGCGATTCCAGCACCAGGTGCTGTTTCGCCTGCCCGGGGTCACGCACGTGCGCTCGAGCATCGTGCTCAAGGAGGTGAAGTCCGAGGTGCGTCTGCCGCTGGCGCGCTGAGGTCGCGGGGGCTCAAGCCTGCAGCTGCAGCGCCGACAGGCGCATGAACTCGTCGATGGCCACCGGGCGCGCGAGCAGGTAGCCCTGGTACAGGTCGCAGCCGTGGCCGCGCAGGAACTCCAGCTGGGCCTGCGTCTCCACGCCCTCGGCGACGACCTCCAGCCCGAGGCCCTTGGCCATCGCGATGATGGTCTGCGCCACCAGCGCGTCGCTGCGGCTGGCCGGCAGCTTGCGCACGAAGGCCTTGTCGATCTTCAGCTGGTCCAGCGGAAGCCGCGTGAGGTAGGACAGCGACGAACTGCCGGTCCCGAAGTCGTCGAGGGAAATGCGGATTCCGTGCTCCTTGAACCGGCTCAGCTTGGAAGCGGCGTCGTCGAGGTCGTCCATCACCATGCTCTCGGTCAGCTCGAGCTTGAGCAGGCCGGGGTCGATGCCGGCGTCGACCACCATGTCGAGCACCTCGTCGACGAAATCCTCGCGCCGGAACTGCAGCGGGCTGACGTTGACCGAGAGGCTCAGGCGTCGCGTGGCGGGGTCGGCGCTCCACGCGGCGATCTGCGCGCAGGCCATGCGCAGCACCTCGCGCCCGAGTCCGTCGATCAGGCCGGTCTGCTCGGCCACCCCGATGAAGCTGTCGGGCAGCAGCAGCCCGCGCAGCGGGTGCTGCCAGCGCACCAGGGCCTCGGCGGCGACGATGCCGCCATGCGGGGTGAACAGGGCCTGCAGGTGCAGCTGCAGCTGGCGCCGCGCGAGCGCGCCACGCAGGTCCTCGATCAGCTGGTTGCGCGCGTCGAGCTCGGCCTGCATCGCCGGCTCGAACACCCGCGTGGTGTTGCGCCCCGCCTCCTTGGCACGGTACATGGCCGCCTCGGCCTGGCCGAGCAGCAGGTCGCAGTCGGCCGCGCCGGCCGGGCCGAACAGGGTCAACCCGACGCTGGCGCCGGGGCCGGGAACCTGGCGGTCGCCGAGATCGAAGGCCTCCGCGGCCGCGTCGCGCATCTGCGCAGCGCTCTGGCTGGCGCAGTGCGCGGCGTGCAGCCAGTCGACGCCGAGCCCGCGCATCAGCACGACGAACTTGTCTCCGGCGAAGCGCCCCAGCGTGTCGTCGGCGCGCAAGGACTTGCGCAGCCGCTGCACCAGCGCCAGCAGCAGCATGTCCCCATGATGCTGGCCATGGGCGCTGTTGATCTGCGCGAAGTGGTCCAGGTCGAGCATCAGCAGCGCGCCGAGCTCGCCGTTGCGCGAGCACTGCGCCACCGCGTCGTTGACGATCTCGCGCAGGTACTGGCGGTTCGGCAGGTCGGTCAGCGGGTCGTGGCGCGCCAGGCGCTCGGCCTTGCGCTTGGCCTCGCGCTCCTCGGTGATGTCGGTCATCGTTCCCACGTAGTGGATCACCGCGCCGGCATCGTCGCGCACCGAGGAGATCGCCAGGCGCGCCAGGAACAGCCGGCCGTCCTTGCGCCGGCTCCACACTTCGCCGGTCCAGAAGCCCTGGCGCGCCAGGCTGCGTATCAGTCCGAACAGGAAGCCCGGCTCGTGGCGATCCGGCCGCAGCAGCGCAGGGTGCCTGCCGATGGCCTCGACGGCGCTGTAGCCGGTGATGCGCATGAAGGCCGAGTTGACCCGCTGGATGGTTCCCCGCGCATCGGTCACCAGCATGCCTTCCTGGGACTCGAAGGCCGCCGCCGCGATGCGCACCTCGCGCTCGGCCTGCAGGCGTGCGCTGATGTCCTGCGAATAGACCACGCGGTGGCGCACGCGGCCCTGCTCGTCGTGAACGATGGTGATGTCCAGGTTCACCGGGAAGCGCCGGCCCGCGCGCGTCAGGTGCTCCGACTCGAACACGCAGCGCCCGTCGCGCGCGGCGCGGGCCAGCATGCCGCGCGCCTCCTCGAGGCGATCCGGCGGGTACAGCTTCGTCAGCGGCATCCCGACCAGTTGCTCGGGGGTGTAGCCGCGCTGGCGCGCATAGGCCAGGTTGGCGGCAATGATGAGGTCGGTGTCGACGTCGGAGATCGCCACGCCGAAACCGGCATGCTCGACGGTGTGCGCCCACAGCCTGCGCTCCTGCTCGCCGCGCCTGCGCTCGCTGATGTCCAGCGAATAGGCGATACGGCACTCGGCGCGGCCCTCGCTGTCCTGCAGCACGGTGACGTCGAGCAGCACCGGGAAGCGGCTGCCGTCCTTGCGCACGGCCACGGATTCGTACACCGCATGCCTGGCACGGTCGACGGCGTCGCGGTTGCTCACGTAGCGCTCCAGCAGTTCGTCCGGTATCACGCTGGTCACCGGCTGCCCGATCAGTTCCTCGCGCGCATACCCGCGCTGGCGCGCGAAGGCCTCGTTGACGTCGACGAAGCGGTTGCTGTGCGCGTCCGAGATCGACAGTCCGAAGTCGGCGTTGCGAAAGGCCTCGCCCCACAGCCGGATGGTGCTTTCCATGCGCCGGCGCTCGGAAATGTCGCGCGCCACGCCGAGTACGCCGATGAAACCGCCGTCGGGCGCCGGCAGCGGGGTCTTGATGACCTCGAGTTCGAAGGTCTCGCCGTCCAGGTTGGTCAGCGTGGACTCGCGCCGCACCTCGCGCCCGGTGGACAGGGCCTGGAGGTCGCCGGCACGGGTCTTCGCGGCGTAGTCGGCGGGAAAGATGTCGTGGTCCCGGCAACCGATCATCTCGTCGCGCGACCTGCCGACATGGCGCAGCGCCTGGCGGTTGCACTCCAGGTAGACGCCGTCGAGGTCCTTCAGCCACATGGCGTCGGCGCTGGACTCGATCAGCTGGCGCAGGCGCGAGGCCTCGAGTTCGGCCGCCTGCAACCGGCGCCGCAGCCCGGCGCTGCGCGCGCGCACCGCGGCGCGCAGCGCGAGCAGCCACGCCGCGACCAGCGCCGTCAGCAATAGCAGCGTGAACGGCACCAGCAGCAGCATGCGAACTTGGTCCATGGGCGTGCGCGTCCAGTGTGTTGCCGATCACGGCCGTTCGACTCCTGTTTGTAGCATGGATCGCGGGCGGCGACGACGCGCGGATCCCCCCGCTTGCCGCAGGCGAGGCAGTTCCCCGCGCACGCGGCGCTCGAGTTCGGGCAGCGCCGCGCGCACCGCGGGGCTGAGCCCCTGCCCGAGGCCCAGCTCGGCCGCTTCCACGGTGTAGACCACCACCCGAGGCGGCAAGCGGCCGAGGGCCCGCGCAACGCGCAGCAGTTCGCCCAGCCCGAGGCCATGGCTGGAGCCGGGCGGTGGCACGGCGGATGGGAGCAGCCGTGGCCGCGGCGCGCATGCGTCGAGGCGCAGGATGCGTCCCGGGTGACCGGTCGGCGCCGCCGCGTCCACGCACAGCAGGGCGTCGGCCCGCGCCCAGTCCTCGATCAGCCCGGCGGGGTCGTCGCCGGTGCAGCGCAGCAGCGCCCCCGTGGGGGCGCCGCGCCGCAGGCGCCGGGCCAGCGCGGCGGCGACACCGTCGTCGCCGCGCAACGGATTGCCCACGCAGCACAGCAGCAGGCGGCAGCGCGAAGGCGGCACGGGCATGGCGGCGTAGCTCAGGCCTCAGCCACGCCGCAGCTCGAGGCGCAGGAAATGGGTCGAGCAGGAAATGCAGGGGTCGTGGTTGCGCACCGCCTGCTCGCAGCGGGCGCGGATGGTCTCGTCGGGCTCGCGGGCGAGCATGCCGGCCAGTGCCAGCAGGTCGGCCTCGATCGAGGCCTGGTTCTGCGAGGTCGGCGGCACGATGCGTGCGCGTTCGATGCTGCCGTCGGCGGCGAACTGGTAGCGGTGCCAGCAGATCCCGCGCGGTGCCTCGGTGCAGCCGTAGCCGACTCCGGCGCGCGGCACCACCGGCTCGGCCGCCTGCGGCGGCGCCCGCCAGTCGCGCAGGATGCGCAGGGCCTCGTCGCAGGCATGGAGGGTCTCCAGTGCGCGCACGACGATGGAGCGGAAGGGATTGCGGCACACCGGCCCGAGCCCGGCGCGCAGCGCGTGGCGCTGCAGTTCGTCCGGCAGCCGCTCGAAGTTCAGCGCGTAGCGCGCCAGCGGCCCGACCAGGTAGGCGCCGCGGCGCCGCAGCATCGAGTGCAGCGCGGTCGAGTGTTCGACCTGGCGTTCCTCGAATTCCTGCTCGTAGTCGGCGATGTCGATGTCGAGCCCGGCGCTGGAGCACAGCCGGCCCTCGGTGATCGGGTATTCGTCGGAATGGCGCAGCGCGACGAACTCGTAGTCGCGCTCGAAGTCGGGGAACTCGAAGCCCGCCACCCAGTCCAGCAGCAAGCCGGCGTTCTCGCGTGCCGGCTCCAGCACGCCGCGCAACTCGGCCAGTTCACTCTGCCTCGGCAGGCGCCAGAAACCTCCGGGGCGCAGGCCCACCGGGTGGATCTCGCGTCCGCCGAGCAGGCGCAATAGGCGGTTGCCGGCGGACTTGAGCTGCAGCGCCGCCTGCACCATCTCGCGGTGCGACGCGGCGATGGCGACCACGTCGTCGCAGCCGAGGAAATCCGGCGCGTGCAACATCGCCACGTGCAGTGCGTGGCTGGAGATCCACTCGCCGCAGTACATCAGCCGGCGCAAGGCGCGCAGCGGCGCGCCGACCTGCACGCCGAAGGCCTGCTCCACCGCCTGCACGGCGCTCATCTGGTAGGCCACCGGACAGATGCCGCAGATGCGCGCGACGATGTCGGGCAGTTCGGCGTGGTCGCGTCCGCGCAGCAGCGCCTCGAAAAAGCGCGGCGGCTCGAAGATGCGCAGTTGCGCGCGCACCGCGCGGTCGCCCTGCAATTCGAGTTCCAGCGCACCCTCGCCCTCGACGCGGCTGAGGTAGTCGACCTGGATGGTCCTAGACATCGCCATGCTCCAGGCGCGACTGCTGGAGCCCTTCGTCGAGGAAGGCAGCGGAGCCGACGTGGATGCCGTGCAGCGCCAGGCGCATGCGTCGCGGTGTCGCGCCCAGGCGCTGCCATTGCGACGCCAGCGACGCGGTGTTGGGGCTTTCCATGGGGCCGAAGCAGCCGTAGCAGCCGCGGCGCTGGCCCGGGCACAGCGCGCCGCAGCCGGCGTGGGTGACCGGGCCCAGGCAGGGCTGGCCCTGCACCATCACGCAGTTGTGCCCCTGGCGCTTGCATTCGATGCACACGCTGTGCGCGGCGATCGCGGGGCGGCGCCCGGCGAGAAAGGCCGCGATCACCTCGAGCAGCTGCGACTTGTCGACGGGGCAGCCGCGCAGTTCGTAGTCCACCGCGACGTGCGCCGAGATCGGCGTCGACGTGGCCAGGGTCGAGATGGTGGCCGGAGTCGCGTAGACCGCGCTCACCCAGTCATCGATGTCGGCCAGGTTGCGCAGCGCCTGGATCCCGCCCGCGCTGGCACAGGCGCCGATGGTCACGAGGTGGCGCGACTGTTCGCGCACGCGGCGGATTCGCTGCAGGTCGTGCCCGGTGGTGATCGATCCCTCGACCAGCGACAGATCGTAGGGTCCGTCGATCGCCGCGCTGGACGCCTCCGCGAAATACGCGATGCGCAGCGCTCCGGCCAGTGCCAGCAGGTCCTGCTCGCAGTCGAGCAGCGACAACTGGCAGCCGTCGCAGGAGGCGAACTTCCACACCGCCAGGCGGGGCCGGGAGTCGGGGTCGCGCATGGCCATGGCTCAGACCTCGCGGCACGACAGCAGTGCGGCGATGCGGTCCAGGCGCATCACCGGGCCGTCCCGGCAGACGAAGGTCGGCCCGAACTGGCAATGCCCGCAGTGGCCGATCCCGCACTGCATGTTGCGCTCCATCGACAGATAGACGCGCGAGTCGTCGACGCCGGCCGCGCGCAGCGCGCCGGCCGCAAAGCGCATCATGGTCTCCGGGCCGCAGACCATCGCCACCGCATGGCCCGGGTCGAACTCGGCGCGTGCCAGCAGCCCGGGGACCACGCCGACCTCGCCGTGCCAGGAAGCGTCCGCGTGGTCCACCGTCACGTGCACCTGCAGCTCGGCGCTCGCAGCCCAGTCCTGCAGCTGTTGGCGATACAGGATCTGCGCCGGCTCGCGCGCGCCGAACAGCAGCGCCACGCGGCCATAGTCGGCGCGCGCGCCCAGCACGGCGTCGATCACCGGGCGCAGCGGGGCCAGGCCGAGACCGCCGGTGACGATCACCAGGTCGCGCCCGCGCGACTCCCGCAGCGGCCAGCCGCGGCCGAAGGGGCCGCGCAGGCCCAGCAGACTTCCCGGCTGCAGCGCGGCGAGGGCCCGGCTGATCGCGCCGACCTCGCGGATGGTGTGCAGGTAGCCCCCGGGCGCGTCGCGGCTGATGGAGATCGCGGCCTCGCCGACCCCGAAGGCATACAGCATGTTGAACTGCCCCGGGCTGCCGCGCGGCGGCGTGCCGCCGTCGGCCGGGACGAGGTCCAGGCTCACCGTGTCGGGCAGTTCGCGCCACGTCCGGCGCACGCGGTAGGGCCGCGGCCGCATCGCGTCGGCGGCGATGCCGGATGGGGCTTCAGCGCCGGCCATAGACGTCGAGCAGTTGCAGCCGAGTCGCCTGCAGGCGGGCGACGACCACAGGGACGAAACGCTTCATCATGTCGTAGCCGAACCCCGCATCGGCCTCGGCCTTCGCGCGCAGGCACTCGGCGTCGATTCCGATGGCGCGCACCGGCTGCAGCGCGCGCGCGTCGAACTGCCAGCGATAGGGAGGCACCAGCCACGACGCGCCGACCAGCTCGCCTTCGCCCAGCGTGGCGATGAGAATCGGCGCATGCGCCGGAGCATGGATCTCCAGCGCGACGCGCCCGCGGCGCAGCAGCAGGAACTCGCGCGCGGGCTCGCCCTCGCGGAACAGGTAGCTGTCGGCCTCGAAGTGCTGGTTGCGTGCGCAGCCGGCGAGCAGCTCCAGGTAGCGCGGCGCGAGCCCGGCGAACAGCGGGTGCGCCGCGATGATGGTCTCAAGCCCCCGCATGGCCGCCCTCCGCCGCGCCGCGTATCGCGGCGACCTCCTCGGTGATGTCGATGCCGGCCGGGCACCAGGTGATGCAGCGCCCGCAGCCGACGCATCCCGAACTGCCGAATTCGTCGAACCAGTGCGCGAGCTTGTGGGTCATCCAGTGCCGGTAGCGCGACGACGTGCTGGCGCGTACGCTGCCGCCGTGCAGTTCGCTGAACCCGAGCGTGAAGCACGAGTCCCATGCGCGCTCGCGCCAGGCCATCGATCCCTGCAGGTCGCCGTGGTCCTGCACCGTGGTGCAAAAGCAGGTCGGGCAGACCATCGTGCAGTTGCCGCAGGCCAGGCAGCGCTCGGCCACCTGCTGCCAGCGCGGGTGCTCGGGGTTGTTCTGCAGCAGTGGCTTCAACCCTTCGCCGGGCATGCTGCGCCGCATCGCGCAGGCCGCGCGCTGCACACGCTCGCGCGCGGCCTGCAGCCAGGGCTCGCCGGCCGCCTCGTGCGGCACGCGCTCCAGCATGCGCGCGCCGGCCTCGCTGCCCACGTCGACGACGAAGCCGTGGCCGGAGGCGTCGAGCAACTCGGTCAGCGCGAGGTCGTAGCCGCCGCCCGCGCGCGGGCCGTCGGCGTGCATCGAGCTGCAAAAGCAGGTGTCGGCGGGATCGGTGCAGTGCACCGCGACGATGAAGCAGCCGGCGCGGCGCGCGGCGTACGGTGCGTCGGGAAAGGGGCCGTCGAGCAGGGTGCGGTCGAGCAGCTGCAATGCGCGCAGCTCGCAGCCACGCACGCCGATGAAGGCCGTCGGTTGCGGTGCGTCGTCGTCGTCCTGCAGGCTCAGGCTGCCGTCCTCGCCGCGGCGCATGCGCCACAGCGTGTGGCGGGGCGGATGCACGAAGCGCTTCCACGACTGCACGGCGGCGGCGTAGCCGAACAGCGCGGCGTCGTCGCGGCGCTGCAGGCGGTAGCGGCCGGGCTGCTGCAGCGCGGTCCAGCCGGCCGGCAGCTCGTCGATGCCGCGGATGTCGTCGTACACGATGGCCTCGTCCTGCACGGTGGGCCCGAGCACGCGCCGGCCGTCGGCCGCCAGCGTCTCGATCAGACGCTGCAGGCCCTGCGGGCGCAGCAGCGCCGCGGCGTGGGAGGCAGGGGCTGGGGGCGTGTTCATCGCGGGGTCGCGGTGCGTGCGGCGACGTCGGCAACCACTGTAAGGGAGCAGGCGCCGCAGGGCGCTTGACCCACGTCAACGCCATGGTCGGATGCCCCGCCTAGGCTGGTCGGGACCGGTCGGATCGCGGCAGGAGGATGGCGATGAATCGATGGACAGCTGCGTCGGCGCTGATGCTGGGCGCCGCGCTAATGGCGGGCGGCGCATCCAGGGCATCCGGCGCGCCGCTTGCCGGGCCGATGGTGGACGCGCAATGGCTGCACGCGCACCTGGACCAGGTGACGGTACTGACGGTCGCCGACGGCGACCAGACCGCGCTGTACTCGAAGCCGCCGCGACTCGGACCCGGGCGTTCGGTGCAGCAGGTCGGCGGGCACGTCCCGGGCTCGCTGCTGGTGGACTTCGAGTCCATCCGGCAAAGCCGTGTCGAGGACGGCCACCAGCTGGTGGCGCTGATGCCGGACGCAGGCTTCTTCACCGACGCGATGGACAAGGCCGGCCTGCCCGCGTCGGGCAGGCCGATCGTCGTCGTCATGCTGGGCGATGGCGTGGCGGCCGCGGACATGGCGGCGAGGCTGTACTTCCAGTTGCGCTACTTCGGGGTTCCGCGCGGCGAGGTCGCGCTGCTCAACGGCGGCACCGCGGCCTGGCTGCACGCCGGCTACGCGGTCAGCACCGCCCCGGCACCGACGGCACGCGGCGACTGGAAGGCCGGCGCACCGGACGCATCGCTGCTGGCCACGCTGGACCAGGTGCGCAGCGCGCTGACCCTGCACACGGCGCAGTTCATCGACGCCCGTCCGACCCCGCAGTACCTGGGGCTGCAGCAGGCCCCGATCGACACCGCGGCCGGCCACCTGCCCGGCGCGAAGTCCTTCCCCACCGACGCCATCGTCGCCGAGCGCGACGGCGTGACCCTGTTCCTCGCAGAGCGCGACTACCGCTGGATGTTCGCCAGCTACTCGATCAGCGCCACCGCGCCGACCATCACCTACTGCAACACCGGCCAGTTCGCCGCCGGCGCGTGGTTCGTCGCGCGCGAGATCCTGGGCAACCGCAACGCGAGCATGTACGCCAATTCGATGAACGAATGGACCCACCTCGGCAATCCGACCGTGGGGTTGCCCGGGTCGCACTGAGTCACCGTGCCGCGCCGACGTGCCTGTGCGGCGACGCAGGCGCATTGCGTTGATCCCCGTCAAAGGCAGCAGGGGGGACCCGTTCTTAGCATGGTGACCTTGGAATGTATGAGGAGCTGCGATGCAGCGGCGGGACTTTCTCAGGATCGGTGCGACGGTGGGTTCCGGCGCGCTGCTCGGCGGCGGCATCTCCGGCTGCACGGCTCCTGCGTACTGGCAGAAGCTGATGGCCGAAGGGCCCTCCAGGCGCAGCCCGACGGTGTGCAACATGTGCTTCTGGAGCTGCGCCGGCGAGGTGCACACGCGCGACGGCAAGCTGTGGAAGATCACCGGGCACCCCGGCGACCCGCATAGCGAGGGCCGGCTGTGCACCCGCGGCACCGGCGGCGTCGGCGCCTATTACGACCCCAACCGGCTGGTCAAGCCGCTGATGCGCGTCGAGCGCGGCGGGCGCCAGAGTTTCGAGGTCGTCAGCTGGGACGCGGCGCTGGGCTTCATCGCCGACAAGCTGCACAAGCTGCGCGACAGCCACGGCGCGGACCGGCTGGCGGCGATGGTGCACGGACCCGGTGCCGGGCACTTCGAGCACCTGGTGCGCGCCTACGGCAGCGACAGCGTCGCAGAGCCGGCCTTCGCGCAATGCCGCGGGCCGCGCGACACGGGCTTTTTCCTCACCTTCGGCGAGGGCCTGGCGTCGCCCGAGCAGACCGACATGCCGAACGCGCGCTGCATCGTGCTGATCGGCTCGCACATCGGCGAGAACCTGCACAACACGCAGGTGCAGGACTTCACCGCCGCGCTGCGCAACGGCGCCACCGTGATCACCGTCGATCCGCGCTTCTCGGTGGCGGCGTCGAAATCGCAGTACTGGCTGCCGATCCGCCCCGGCACCGACATCGCGCTGCTGCTGGCGTGGATCCACGTGATCCTGGCCGAGCAGCTGTACGACGTGGAGATGATCCGCTCCGAGACCACCGGGCTGCAGCAGCTCGGCGAGCACGTCGCAGCCTTCACGCCGCAATGGGCCGCCGCCGAGACCGGCCTGGAGCCGGAGCTGATCGAGCGCACGGCGCGGCTGATGGCGGCGTGCGCGCCGGCGACCATGCTGCACCCCGGGCGCCACAGCACCTGGTGGGGCGACGACACCCAGCGCTCGCGCGCGATGGCGATCCTGGCGGCGCTGCTGGGAATCTGGGGACGCAAGGGCGGCTACTACCTGCCGGAGGCCGTGCGCCTGCCCGAATACCCGCTTCCCGAATACCCGAAGCCGAGCTCGAGCTGGCGCGACGTGACCGACAAGCGCTACCCGCTGGCCGCGTTGCCGGTGAGCAACGTGGTGCTGGAGAACTGCACCGGCAAGGATCCGCATTACCGCGCGCTGCTGATCTACGACACCAACCTGCCGATGTCGGTTCCCGGCGCGCGGCGCCTGCTGCAGCAGGCGAGCTCGCAGCTGGAGCTGATCGTGGCCATCGACGTGCAGCCCTCGGAGGTCACCGGTTTCGCCGACATCGTGCTGCCCGAGTGCTCGTACCTGGAGCGCCACGACCCGCTGCGCAACGAGCCCGAGCGCGAGCCCTGCCTGGCGCTGCGCGCGCCGGCGCTGCCGGCGCTGGGCGAGTCGAAGCCGGGCTGGTGGATCGCGCGCGAACTGGGCCTGCGCCTGGGACTGCAGCGACATTTCCCGTGGAAGCACTACAGCGAGGTGATCGACTGGCAGCTGCGCCAGGTCGGCAGTTCGCTGGACGAGATGCAGCGTATCGGCATCAAGAAGTTCCCGCGCACCACGCCGCTGTACCGCGGGCGTCGCGAGACCCTGGCGTGGGGCACCCCGAGCGGCCGGATCGAGTTGCACTCGAGCATCCTGGCCGAGGCGGGCTACGACCCGATGCCGCGCTACGTGCCGCCGCAGGCGCCGCCGCAGGGCTTCCTGCGTCTGAACTACGGGCGCGCGCCGCAGCACAGTTTCAGTCGTACACAGAACAATCCGGTGCTTTATCAGATGATGCCGGAGAACGTCGTGTGGATCCACCCCGACGCGGCGCGGCGTTTCGGCGTGGAGTCGGGCAGCTACGTGGTGCTGGTGAACCAGGACGGGGTGCACAGCAACCGCGTGCGGGTTCGCGTGACCGAGCGCACGCGCCCCGATTCGGTGTGGCTGGTGCATGGTTTCGGCCACACCGCGCCGGGGTTGTTCCTGGCGCGCGGGCGCGGCGCCGACGACGCCGGGCTGATGACCCGCGTGCTGGTGGATCCGATCAGCGGCGCCACCGGGATGCGCGGCAATTTCGTCACGCTGCAAGCCGAGGAGGCCAGGGCATGACCCGCTTCGTGATGGTGATCGACACGCGCACCTGCATCGGCTGCTCCGATTGCGTGGACGCCTGCCGCATGGAGAACTCGGTGCCCGAGGGCCTGTGCTACGACTGGGTGGTCGAGGTCACGCGCGGGCGCTATCCCGAACTGCACACCGAGTTCCGCAGCGAGCGCTGCAACCATTGCAGCCACGCCACCTGCGTCGACGCCTGCCCGACCGGCGCCAGCCAGCAGTGGAACGGCAGCAACATCGTGGTCGTCGATCCGGCGCGCTGCACGGGCTGCAAGGCCTGCATCGCGGCCTGCCCCTACGACGCGCGCCTGGTGCTGCAGCCGCAGGGCTACATCGGCAAGTGCACCTTCTGCGTGCACCGCGTGCGCAACGGCGAGGACCCGGCCTGCGTGGCCACCTGCCCGGCGCACGCGATGCACTTCGGCGTTGCCGACGACCCGACCAGCGAGGTCAGCCGGCTGCTCGCCAGCCGCGACTGGTACGTGCTGCAGCCGGAAAGCGGCAACGAGCCGAACGTGTACTACCTGCGCTGAGAACGGAGCAAGGAACATGCGCGAGCAAGTCCTGGCCAGCGTGCTGGCGAATCCGCGGGTCGAACCCGTGATGCAGATCTGGGGCTGGCAGATCGCCACCTACCTGTTTCTCGGCGGCGTCACCGCGGGCCTGATGGTGTTCTCGGCGTGGGCGGTGCTGGGGCGGCGCAACGCGCCGTTCGCGGCGTACCGCGCGCCGCTGGTCGGGCTGGTCGTGCTGGCGCTGGGAATGACCACGCTGTTCGCCGACCTGGACCGCAAGATCAACGTGTGGCGCTTCTACACCACGCTGCATGTCACGTCGGTGATGTCCTGGGGCTCGTGGATCCTGCTGCTGGTGTTCCCGGCGCTGATCCTGTTCACGCTGGGCGGGCTGCAGCAGGGCTACGCGCCGCTGGCGCGCCTGGCGCGCGCCTTGCCGCTGGTGGGGGGGCTGCTGGCCTGGCTGATCGCGCAGTGCGAGCGCTGGCGCGCCTGGCTGGCCGCGGCCAACCTGGTCCTGGGAATCGGGCTGGGCATCTACACCGGGGTGCTGCTGTCGGGCTTCAACGCGCGGCCGTTCTGGCATTCGGCGCTGCTGGGGCCGCTGTTCCTGGTCTCCGGGCTGTCGACCGGGGCGGCGATGATGATCCTGGGCGCGCGCGAAGCCGAGGAGCGCCACCTGTTCGGGCGCATCGACCTGCTGCTGATCGCAGTCGAGCTGGCACTGCTCGGGCTGCTGCTGGCCGACATGCTCAACGGCAACGCGCTGCAGCGTGATGCCGTGCACCACCTGCTGGGCGGGGCGCAGACGGGGGTGTTCTGGATCGGCTTCATCGCCGCCGGGCTGCTGCTGCCGCTGCTGCTGGAAGCCGCAGGCTGGCGCCGGCCGCGGCTGGGCGCCGGCATGCTGGCCGCCGTGCTGGTGCTGGGCGGCGGCTACCTGTTGCGCGACATCGTCGTGCAGACCGGCCAGCAGACCAGCTGGACCCATTTCGACAACCAGTTCGACCCGTCGCTGCTGGCGCGCCTGCGCCATGACGGCTTCGATCCTGCGGGACGCTTCTGAGCCCGCGCATCCGGAGGATCCATCACCATGTCTGCACGCAAGCCTTCCCCGCGCGGCCTCGGCGCCGCGCTGGCCGCGCTGCCGCTGCTCGTTCCCGCGGTGTCGGCGCTGGTCCCGGCCGACGTGGTGTGGGCCGCCACGCCGCGCCAGCCCGATCTGCAGGTTCTGGCGCAGGCGGTGGCGCGCGGCGAGGACCGCATCACGCCGTCGCATCTGCGCGGTCTGCTCACCGCCAGGCGGGGCGACTTCACGCTGGTCGACATCCGCAGTCCGGCGGATTTCGCGCAAGGGCATATCCAGGGCGCGATCAACGTGCCGATGGCGCGACTGTTCGATCCCGCCGAACTGGTACGACTGCGCAAGTCCCCGCAGGTGATCGTGGTGTCGCGCCAGATCGACCAGCAGGCGCAGGCCGCCGCGCTGCTGCGCGTGGCCGGGGTGCCGGCGCTGGAGCTGGCGGGCGGGCTGGCGGCGTGGGCGCACGCCGTCGACGCGTGGTCGGCGTCGCGCGAGGACTACGCCATCGTGCGCGCCCTCAATGAATGTCCGCAGGCCGAGACCTCGCCAATGCCGTCGCTGCAGATCCCGCCCACCGGAACCGGCGCCACGGCGCCCGCGCCGGCGCCGGCTGCGCCACCGGTGCGACACGGCACGCCGCGCGTGAACCTGAAGGGGATGTGCAGTTGAGCGCGCGCCTGGAGCTGCCGCTGGCGGCCGGCGCCCGGCTCGCCGGCAGTGCCGTGGCCGTGCCCGGGCGCAACGCCATCGCGAGCCTGCTCGGCGAGGCCAGGCGCATGGTGCTGGCCAGCGCGGTGGCCGGCAATCCGTCGGTCTCGGCGCTGGTCTGCGCGGGGGACGGCGACGCCTTGCTGTTCGTGTGCCCGCGCATGTCGCGCGCGGCGGCGCAGCTCGAGCTCAACGCGGCGGCGCAGGCGCTTGTGCTCGACGAACGCGGGCAGGCGGTGCTCGATCTCAGCGGCTACTGCCGAGAGCTGCGCGATGCGCCGGCGCGCCGCGACGCCTTGACCCGCTTCGCCGGGCGCCTGCCCGAGGAGGTGCTGGCCGACCTGGCCGGCGAGGCGCCGGGGCAGCATGCGTTGCTGCGCCTGGACCCCGTGCGCGCGAGCGTGCCGGAGCCGTCCGGCGCGTCGCCGCAGGCGTGGCTGGACTTCCCGCAGAACGCGCCGCGCAGCTCGGCCCTGGCGCTGGGCGCGTTCGGCCGCAACCTGCGGTTGTGGGTACGTGCGGTACGCGCTCCCTTCTTCACCGCCGCGGTGGTGCCGATGCTGCTCGGCGCCGCGGTGGCGCGCCGCGCCATGCCGGCGGCCGGATGGAACTGGTCGATGTTCGCGTGGACCCTGGTCGGCGCCGTGCTGGCCGCCGCCGGCACCAATCTGATCAACGATTATGGCGACTCGCGCAGCGGCGCCGACGAGTGCAACCCGATCGGCGGCAACCCCTTCACCGGCGGCAGCCGCATGATCCAGCTGGGGCTGCTGGCGCCATGGCAGGTGCTGCTGGCCAGCGTGCTGTGCTTCGTCGCGACCATGGGCATCGGCCTGCATATCAATGCTCTTCTGTCCGGTTCCGCGCTGGCCCTCACGCCGCTGCTGGGAATCGGTGTGCTGGGGTGCGTGCTCGGCGTGGCCTACACGGTCGGCCCCTTCGCGCTGAGCTACCGCGGATTCGGCGAGGTCGCGGTGGCGCTGGGATTCGGCCCGGTGATCGTGATGGGCAGCAGCTATGCGCTGGCCGGCGCCGCCGGCGTGGCGTGGCCGTGGCTGGCCTCGCTGCTGGCCTCGGTTCCGGTGGCGCTGTTCATCCTGCTGGTGTTGTGGATCAACCAGTTCCAGGACGCCCCGGCGGACGCCGCCAGCGGCAAGCGCAACTGGGTCGTGCGGGTGTCCGAAGGTCCCGACGCCAGTTTCGACTTCGGCGCCGCCTTCGCCGCCTACACCGCGCTCAACCTGGTCGGCTTCGCCGCCATCGCGCTGCTCGGGATGCTGGGATGGCTGCGCCCGCAACTGGCGACGCCGTGGGCGTGGATCGCGCTGCTGGCGCTGCCGCTGTTCGTGCGCGCGCGTTCGGCGGCGCAGGCCTGGAACGCGCGCTGGCGCGACCCCGCGGCCGATCGCGCGAGCCTGCCCTTGCAACTGCTGCCGGTGAACGCGATGACCATCGGCGTGCACCTGGCCAGCGGCTTGCTGCTGGCCGCGGCCTACGTGCTGGGCGCGATGCGCTGAGCCGCGCGCTGCTCGAAAGCCAGCATCGTGCGCTGCAGCAGCTGCGGCAGCGCATGGCGTGCCAGCTCGTCGAGCAGCGGCTCGCCCAGCTCGGCCTGCAGCGCGCCGCGCACCCGCGTCACCGAAGCGGACAAGGGCTCGAAGTCCCAGCGCAGGTCGAACACGCGAAACGGCGCCCCGGCGCGAATTGCGACGCGCCGCGGCGGATCGAACTCGGCACGCGAACGGAAATGCCAGTCATGCCCCAGCAGGTGCACGCGCTGTTCGACCTCGGCGCTTCCGGCATCGCGCCGCAGGATCCGCGCCGAACTCCATCCGGGCATGAACTGCGCATAGGAGTCGACGTCGGCGACCAGTTCGTACAGCGCCTGCGCCGGCCACGGCAGCACGCGCTCGACATCGAAGGAGACCATCACCCCGGCGCGAACAGCGGGGTGAGATCCGCGTAGATGCGGTAGTCGTCGATTCCCGCCTCGCCGCCGCGCCAGATGGTCGCGGCCGGCAGGGTCAGCCGGGAGCCGTCGTGGCGCGTGTAGGTCGCGCTGACCCTGCACAGCAGGGCGCCGTCGCAGTACCAGCAATCGTGCAGCTCGTGGCGCAGCGCGCGGATGGCGGCGAAGAAGCGCCCGACCTCGCGGCCCACCTCGTCCGGCCCGACGCAGGGCGCGGCGTTGCCGAACACGAAGCTGCCGCGCGGCGAGAACCAGTCGCCGAAGGCCCTGGCGTCCATGCGGTCGACGCTGTCGAACACCGCGCGCGCATAGACGCTCGCGTGTTCCTTGCTTCCCGGAAATCGTGGGGGATGGCTCATGGTGTCTGCGAAGAATCGGGATCGCTTGACCTCCGTCAAGCGATCCCCGGAGCGGGCGTGGACTACCGTTGATGGTTCTGGGAGTATGTGTCGTGATCTCGCCGGGTGCGGCGGGCGCGGCGGGGCGGAACCCGCGAACCCTCAAGGCGGGGAGGCCAAAAAATGGTATCCGAAAGCCCGACTTTCTACGAGCTCATGCGAGCGCAGGGAACCAGCAGGCGCTCGTTCCTGAAGTTCTGCACTCTCACTGCGGCGGCGCTCGGGCTCGACCCGTCGTACGCGGCGCAGATCGCCGAGGCGATGCAGACCAAGCCGCGCATCCCGGTGTTGTGGATGCACGGACTGGAATGCACCTGCTGCTCGGAGTCCTTCATCCGTTCCGGCCACCCGCTGGCCAAGGACGTGATCCTGAAGATGATCTCGCTGGACTACGACGACACGCTGATGGCGGCCGCCGGCGAGCAGGCGGAGGCGATCCTCGACGAGATCCCGAAGAAATACAAGGGCCGCTACATCCTCGCGGTGGAGGGCAACCCGCCGCTCAACGAGGACGGCATGTACTGCATCGTCGGCGGCAAGCCCTTCGTCGACAAGCTCAAGGCGGTGGCGGCCGATGCGATGGCGGTGATTGCCTGGGGCGCCTGCGCGTCGTGGGGTTGCGTGCAGGCGGCCAAGCCGAACCCGACGCGCGCCACGCCGATCGACAAGGTGATCACCGACAAGCCGATCATCAAGATTCCCGGCTGCCCGCCGATCGCCGAGGTGATGACCGGGGTGATCGCCTACGTCAGCACCTTCGGACGACTGCCCGACCTGGACAACCGCGGCCGGCCGCTGATGTTCTACGGCCAGCGCATTCACGACAAGTGCTACCGCCGCGCGCACTTCGACGCCGGCGAGTTCGTGGAGTCGTGGGACGACGCCGGCGCGCGCGCCGGCTACTGCCTGTACAAGATGGGCTGCCGCGGGCCCACCACCTACAACGCCTGTTCGACCCTGCGCTGGAACGGCGGAGTGTCGTTCCCGATCCAGGCCGGGCACGGCTGCATCGGATGCTCGGAGGAGAACTTCTGGGACAACGGGCCCTTCTACCAGCGCCTGTCGGGCGTGGGCCTCGGGCTGGCGGTCGATGCCACGGCCGACGTCGTGGGAGGCACCGCCGCGGGGGTGGTCGGCGCGGCGGTGGTCGCGCACGCCGGCGCCAGCGTGGTCAAGCACCTGCGCCGCGACAAGCCGCCGCAGCAGCCGCCGCAATCCAACAGTGATCGAGGAGCGGGACAATCATGAGCACGACCACGCCGAACGGCTTCACGCTGGACAACAGCGGGCAGCGCATGGTGGTCGATCCGGTGACCCGGATCGAGGGCCACCTGCGCTGCGAGGTGAACCTGGACAAGGACAACGTGATCCGCAACGCGGTGTCGTCGGGCACCATGTGGCGCGGACTCGAGGTCATCCTGAAGGGACGCGACCCGCGCGATGCATGGGCCTTCTGCGAGCGCATCTGCGGCGTGTGCACGGGCGTGCACGCACTGGCCTCGGTGCGCTCGGTGGAGGACGCGCTGGGAATCCGCATCCCGGAGAACGCCAACACCATCCGCAACCTGATGCTGGCCACGCAGTGGGCGCAGGACCACCTGATCCACTTCTACCACCTGCATGCGCTGGACTGGGTGGACGTGGTGTCGTCGCTGAAGGCCGACCCGAAGCAGACCAGCGCGCTGGCGCAGAGCATCTCGCCGTGGCCGAACTCGTCGCCCGGCTATTTCCGCGACGTGCAGACGCGGCTGCAGAAGTTCGTCGACTCGGGGCAGCTGGGGCCGTTCATGAACGGCTACTGGGGCAACCGCGCCTACCTGCTGCCGCCCGAGGCCAACCTGCTGGCGGTGGCGCATTACCTGGAGGCCCTGGACTTCCAGCGCGAGATCGTGAAGATCCACACCGTGTTCGGGGGCAAGAACCCGCACCCGAACTGGCTGGTCGGCGGCATGGCCTGCGCGATCAACCTCGACGGCGAGATGGCCGCCGGGGCACCGGTGAACATGGCCCAGCTCGAGCTCGTGTCGGACATCATCGACCGCACCATCGCCTTCATCGACCAGGTGTACCTGCCGGACCTGCAGGCGATCGCGTCGTTCTACAAGGGCTGGGACTTCGGCCGCGGACTGGCGGGGACCAACATCATGTCCTACGGCGAATTCCCGCTGGCGGCCAACGACTGGTCGGACTCCAACCTGGCGATCCCGCGCGGCGCGATCGTCGAGGGGCGGCTCGACCGCGTGCTCGAGGTGGACCTGCGCGACCCGAAGCAGGTGCAGGAATTCGTCGATCACTCCTGGTACAAGTACCCGGACGAGGCTGCCGGGCTGCATCCCTGGGAAGGCATCACCGATCCGGACTTCCGGCTCGGTGCGAAGACCGTGGGAACGCGCACCGACATCAAGCAGCTCGACGAGTCGGCCAAGTATTCCTTCATCAAGGCCCCGCGGTGGCGCGGGCACGCGATGGAGGTGGGCCCGCTGTCGCGCTTCACCATCGGCTACGCGCGGGGAATTCCCGAGTTCAAGGAGCCGGTCGACCGCCTGCTGACCGACCTGCAACTGCCGGTGGCCGCGCTGTTCACCACCCTGGGGCGCACCGCCGCGCGCGGCCTGGAGGCCAGCTGGGCCGCGCACAAGATGCGCCTGTACCACGACCGCCTGATGGCCAACCTGCGCGCCGGAGAACTCGCCACCGCGAACACCTACAGATGGTAACC
>JAJYTY010000223.1 GCA_021792835.1 Pseudomonadota bacterium | reverse complement strand
AATGGAGAGGTGAGCCCCCGCTCACTGCGTTCGCAGCCCCCCGGGGGGGCAGGGCCCGCCTTGGGGCGGCCCGGCGGCGGGCCCTTGGGTGAGCCCCCGCTCACTGCGTTCGCAGCCCCCCGGGGGCTGCGCCCCCGCCCGCGTGCCGACGACGGATAATCCCGTCCAGGCCCCGCCGCCGCTACGCGCGACCCCGCACGCCCCATGGCCCGCCGTTCGTTTCCGCTGCCCTATCCACGTTCCTTCCACGCGCTGCTGCTGGCGGCGTTCGCGCTGGTCATGCTGCCGCTGGTGCTCGGGCTGCTGTACACGGCCTATGCCCAGCATCGCCTGGCGCACGAGACGCGCCTGGCGATCCAGACCACCGTCGAGGTCACGCGTACCACGCGCCAGCTCGCCGAGGACGTGTCGGCGCTGCAGCGCGCTGCCGGGCAGTACTACGTGCTGCAGGACCCGCAGTTGCGCGTGGGCATGCGCGAAGCCCACCAGTCGGTGCAGGCGGCCCTGCGCGTGCTGCTGCCGATGCCCTTCGGCGCTGCCGACCGGGCGCGCCTGCAGCGCATCGCGACGGACGAGGCGGCGCTGTATCGCCAGCTCGGCGAGTCCGGCCCGGCCGATCTGCCGCGTTTCGATTCCTTCGCTCCGCGCTTTGCGGCGCTGGTGCAGATGTGCGACCGCGTCGTGGCCGCCGGCAATTCGCTGGTCGACGACCAGGTGCACGAGCTGGGCCGGCAGTCGCGCACGCTGCGCGCGGCGCTGCTGCTGCAGGCCGGCGCCGCGGTGCTGCTGTCGCTGCTGATCGCCGCGCTGCTGTCGTGGCTGCTGACCCGCCCGGTGCGCCAGGTCGAGCAGGCCATCCGCAGCCTGGGCGCGGGCGACCTGCAGCCGCAGCCCGCGGTGAGCGGGCCGCGCGACCTGGTGCAGCTGGGCGAGCAACTGGACTGGCTGCGTCGACGCCTGCGCGAGATCGACGAGCAGAAGCAGCGCTTCCTGCGGCACGTGTCGCACGAACTGAAGACGCCGCTGGCGTCGCTGCGCGAGGGGGTCGAGCTGCTGCTCGACGGGGTGGCCGGGCCGCTGGCCGCCCAGCAGCGCGAGATCGGCGTGATCATGCGCGGCAATACCCGCGACCTGCAGCAGCGCATCGAGAACCTGATCGACTACAGCCGTGCGCAGCGCAGGCTGGACCCGCTGGTGTCGGCCGGAGTCGACCTGCGTGCGCTGCTGGAGTCGCTGGTGCGGCGCAACGAGCTGGCGCTGCGTGCCAAGCATCTGGCGGTGGACATCGACGGCGAGGCGCCGGCGCTGCATGCCGACCTGGGCAAGCTCGATACGCTGTTCGAGAACCTGCTGATCAATGCCATGCGCTTCAGTCCGGCCGCCGGGCGCATCCGCTTCGCGCTGCGCGCCGACGTCGATGCGGTGACGGTGTGCGTCAGCGACCAGGGACCCGGGGTCGCCGAGCAGGACCGGGAGCATCTGTTCGAGCCCTTTTTCCAGGGCATCCGCCAGCCCGCGGCGGCCGCGCCGGGCAACGGACTGGGTCTGGCGATCGCGCAGGAGTACGCGGCAATGCATGGCGGTCAGATCCGTCTGTGTGACAACCCGGGCGGCAGCGGGGCGTGCTTTTGCGTGCACCTGCCGCGCCGGCACGCGCTTGCTTCGTCGCAGCCGGTGATGGCGGCGGCGACGTCCGCACCTGGATCCTGAGGCGCCATGCTCCCTGACCTGTTCCACGCCCGCCGTGTCCCCGTGTCCCCGTGTCCTCTTCCCTGCCGAGCACGCCGATGATCGCGTCCCGAAGCTTCGCGCACCCTGTTTCCACCGGACTCGCGGCGGCGCTGCTCGCCACCTTGCTGGGGGGCTGCGCGCTGCCTGGCCCCGGTGCTCCCGTCACGGCCGCCGCCGGTGCCGCCGGTGCCGCCTCCCGCGCGCCCGGTGCCGGGGCCGGCATGGCGGCGCGCTCCGCCGCGCCGGCGCCTGCCGGCCTCGCTCCGGCACCTGTTCCGCAGGCGTCCGCTTCCGCGCCGGCGCGAGCCGACCAGATGCAGGCCCAGGCCGCGTTGTCGCCTGCAGGCGTCAACGGCGGCAGCCTGGAGATGGGGGCCGTCGACCGCATGCTGCGCGAGGTCGCCGAGATGGCTGCGCCGGCGGCAAGCGCGCGCGTGCAGGCCCTGCAGTCGCTGGGGGCCCGGCGCAGTGCGCAGCAGCGCCTGGAACTGGCCTACATGCTGCTCATGCGCACGACGCCGGGTTCCGATGACGTGGCGCAGGCACGCGAGTTGCTTAAGGGGTTGGAGCGGCAGGCCGGCGATCCGGCCTGCCGGCAGTTCGTCCGTTTGCTGGACCGGCTGGGCCGGCAGGCCGCGGAGCTGTCGCAAAGCCGCGCCGACCTGGCCAAGGCCACCCGCAAGGCGGCCGAGCTGGAGGACAAGATCGGCCAGATCAAGAGCCTGGAGGTGCAGTTGCAGAATCGTTCGCAAAGCCGCGGGGGCGTGAAACGATGACCGAGGCAGCCAGCGTGCTGGTGGTGGATGACGACGCCGATCTGCTGCGCCTGCTGGACATGCGCCTGCGTTCGGCCGGGTTCCGCCCGGTGCTGGCCGCCAGCGGCGAGCAGGCCCTGGCGCGGCTGGCGGTGGCGCGGCCGCGCGCGGTCGTCACCGACCTGCGCATGCCGGGGATCGACGGGCAGGCGCTGTTCGAGCGCATCCATGCCGCCGATCCGTCGCTGCCGGTGATCATTCTCACCGCCCACGGCACGATTCCCGATGCCGTCGCCGCCGCGCAGCGCGGCGTGTTCGGCTACCTGACCAAGCCCTTCGAATCCAGCGAGCTGCTGGCGCTGCTGCGCCGGGCCGTCGCCGAGGGCGCCGCGGCGCATCCGGCCCAGGGACGCATCGCCCTGGCCGGCATCGTCACCGCGAGCCCGTTGATGGCCGCGCTGCTCGACGAGGTCGCGCTGGTCGGCGCCAGCCAGGCCAACGTGCTGGTCCAGGGCGAATCGGGGACCGGCAAGGAAATGCTGGCGCGCGCCGTGCACCAGGCCAGCGGGCGCCGCGAAGGCGCCTTCGTGGCCATCAACTGCGCCGCCATTCCGGAGGCGCTGCTCGAGTCCGAGTTGTTCGGCCATGTCAAGGGGGCCTTCACGGGAGCCGACGCCACTCGCAAGGGACTGTTCCAGAGCGCGCATGGCGGAACCGTGTTCCTCGACGAAATCGGCGACATGCCGCTTGCGTTGCAGGCCAAGCTGCTGCGGGTGCTGCAGGAGCGCGAGGTACGGCCGCTGGGCAGCCAGCAGGCCGTGCCGGTGGACGTGCGCATCGTCTCGGCCACGCATCGCGACCTGGAGGCGCTGATCGCCGCGCAGGGGTTCCGCGAGGACCTGTACTACCGGCTCAACGTGGTCAACCTGCATATTCCGCCGCTGCGCGAGCGGCGCGAGGACATCGCCGCGCTGGCGCAGCATTTCGTCAGCACGCTGTCGGCCAAGCACGGCCGCAACATCGTCGGCTTCGCGGCGGACGCGATGGAGGCCTTGATGCGATTTGACTGGCCCGGCAACGTGCGTCAGTTGATGAACGTGGTCGAGCAGTGCTGCGCGCTGTGCACCACGGTGCGCATTCCGGCCGCGCTGGTCGCGCGCGCGCTGCGCAACAAGCCGGTGGAGATCCTCAGCTACGCCGAGGCGAAGGACCGCTTCGAGCGCGACTACCTGATCCAGTTGATGAAGATCACCGCCGGACAGGTGTCGGAGGCGGCGCGGCTGGCGCAGCGCAATCGCACCGAGTTCTACCGCCTGCTGCAAAAGCACGAGCTGTCGCCCGCGCTGTTCAAGCAGAGCGATTGAAGTCGTGATGTCGCCGGATGGCGACAAAATTCCCAAGGATGGACAAGGACTTGCCAGACCCCGGGGAAAGCCTGTCGGCTGCTGGCGACACCAGCGCCCCCACTGCGCCGCGCGCTGCAGCCCGGCTCCAGGCCAAGTTGTTGATTTCCCGGTAAATCCGAGGACTGGCACAGGGCTTGCATCAGGGTGGATGAAGGGGATGCGGCGGTGCCGGCAAGGCACCCTGGCCCCGCCACGATGCACCCTGAATCCACCGCGCGGCCCGCCGGCTTCGCGCGGACCTCGATCCCCCCTTGGCCAAGCCGCGTGCTTGGCATTTTTTTGCCCGTCGCGCGCGCATCGTGTTGCACATGGCGCGCGTGGCGCACAATGTCGACCCGGGCGCCACGCGCCCGCGTCCGGATCCACCCATGCATTCCACCGATACCCAAGCGCCCGCGGGCGACGACACGCCGCAGGCGGCGCCCGCCTTCGACCAGCTCGGCCTGCCCGAGGCCTTGCTGCGCTCGCTGCGCGACGTCGGCTACGAGAACCCGTCGCCGATCCAGGCGGCGAGCATTCCACCGCTGCTCGAGGGCCGCGACCTGCTCGGCCAGGCACAGACCGGAACCGGCAAGACGGCGGCCTTCGCGCTGCCGATCCTGGCGCGCGTCGACGTGTCGCGCCCGCTCACGCAGGCGCTGGTGCTGGCGCCGACGCGCGAGCTGGCGATCCAGGTCGCCGAGGCCTTCTCCCGCTACGCCTCGCACCTGCCCGGATTCCACGTGCTGCCGGTATACGGTGGGCAGAGCTACACGCCGCAGCTGACGGCGCTGCGCCGCGGCGCCCATGTCGTGGTGGGCACCCCCGGGCGCATCATCGACCACCTCGAGCGCGGCACCCTCAAGCTCGACGCGTTGCGTCAGCTGGTGCTCGACGAGGCCGACGAGATGCTGCGCATGGGCTTCATCGACGATGTCGAGCGCATCCTCGCCAGCACGCCGCCGCAACGCCAGGTGGCGCTGTTCTCGGCCACCATGCCGGCGCAGAT
>JAJYTY010000222.1 GCA_021792835.1 Pseudomonadota bacterium | reverse complement strand
TGGCGTGATCGAATGGCACGGCGTGTGGCTGAGCTTCGCCGCCTACTCGCTGGTCGTCGCTGTGCTGTTCGCGATCCTGTTCCGCTACCGGCATGTGCGGCCCGGCCCGGCCGGCCCGACGGCGTCGTGAAGGCTGCGGTGTTGATGCCAAAAGTGACCCGGGAAGTAGGCGCTGCAGTGATGGGCTGAGTGCCGTGGGCTGAGTGTGGCTTCGCTGATGGCTTTTGCCTCCTTCCTCGCTTGGGCGATGGTGGTCGAATCACGCCGCTGCTGGGCTGGCCGCTCGCTCAGCTCTGACCTGCTCGCGTACCTTGATGCGTTTGCCTGGACCGCCAGGCGCTGCGCCGGAGCTACGCTACGCACTGGGATCGACTCCTGCGGACGCCTCTGCTGACGTGGCCTGCGCCACGCGGCTTCTCCTGCCTCACCCTTCCGCCCAGAGGGTGTGGAAAAAGGCGAGTGCGAGGCTTTTTCCTGTCCGCGCGATCCTCCTGGGGCAGCCTGCTACCTGATCGCGCACCACATCACCGCACAGGTGGCATTGGTGCTCGCTTACTCGGGTGCTGGGCCGCTTCCCGGAGATTTCCGGCGGTGAGCCAGGAAAGCCTCGAATTCAGTCGCCGGCAGCGGTTTGCTGTAGTAGTAACCCTGCGCCTCGTCGCAGTGCTGCCCGCGCAGGAAGGCCAGTTGCCCGGACGTCTCGACGCCTTCCGCAATCGTCAGCAGACCGAGGCTGTTGGACATGCTGATGATCGCGGCCACGATGGCTCGATCCTCCGCGCGCGAGTCGAGTTCCTGTATGAAAGATTGATCGATCTTGATCTTGTACACCTTGAGCTTCTTCAGGTAATTCAGTGAGGAATAGCCGGTGCCGAAATCGTCGATCGACATGCGGATGCCATGCTCGTGGAGCCTGTCCATGACCGAGATCGCCCCTTTGGGGTCGTGCATCGCCACGCTTTCGGTCAGCTCCAGCTCCAGATATTCGGGAGGCAACCGCGCTTCGGCAAGAATGTCGCGGACCAGATCGGGCAGGCTGCGATGGCGGAACTGAACCGCGGAGAGGTTCACCGCCATGACCATGGGCGGATGGCCGCGGTCGATCCACGTCTTCAGCTGGTGCATGGCCGTGCGCAGCACCCACTCGCCGATCGGCAGAATCAACCCGCTGTATTCGGCGACCGGGATGAATTCAGCCGGTGATATGCCGCCAAACTCCGGATGGTTCCAGCGCAGCAGCGCTTCCACGCCGATGACATGGTCGCTGTCGATGGACATCTGCGGCTGATAACAAAGATGCAATTGACCGTTCTCCAGCGCGTGATGCATCGCATTGGTCAATTGCATGTGCCTGATCGCACGATCCTGCATTTCGGCCGTGAAAAAACGATAGCCGTTGCGGCCTTCCTGTTTGGCCCGGTACATGGCGGTGTCGGCGCTCCGGGAAAGCGCCTCCAGGTCTTCGCCGTCATGCGGATAAATGGCGATTCCGATCGACGCCGTGACAACCAGGTCGTATTGACTGATCCGGTAGGGCGTCGAGATGACGCCGAGCAGTTTCTCCGCCACATGAGCCGCCGCTCGCGCGCCGCTGTCGGACAGGACCAGCACGAATTCGTCTCCGCCCAGTCGCGACACCGTGTCCGTCTCGCGTAGGACCGACTGCAGGCGCTTGCCTGTCTCGATCAGGAAGGCATCGCCCAGGCTGTGGCCGAGCGTGTCGTTGATGTCCTTGAAGCGGTCGAGATCGACGAACATCACGCACAGGTTTTCATTGCTGTGCCGCATCAGGCCGATGGCGTACTGGACGTGGTCGGCCAGCAGATTGCGGTTGGGTAGCCCGGTGAGAGCATCGAAATTGGCCAGATATTGAATCCGGCTCTCGGAATCCTTGCGCCCCGTGATGTCGCGCGTAATCCCCAGCAGGCTGACAACGGCACCTTGGGCGTCACGCATGGGCGCGGCATGGGTTTCGAGCCAGCGGTGCGTGCCTTTGAGGCCGATCACCTCGAACTCCAGCATGCCGCTTTCGCCGTCCATCACGCGCCCGTGCAGATCCCTGAATGCCTCCCGATGTTCGAGCGTGATGAAGTCGATGAGATTGCGCGCTCTGGCCGACTCGATGGAATCCACTTCGAGCATCGCCAGACCCGCGCTGTTCATCTCCAGCAGCGCGCCATTTTTCCCCACGATCTTGACGCACTCCGGCTCGGTCTCGATGATGGTCCGCAAGTGCGAATCGCTTACGCGCAGATTCTCGATGGCCTGCTTGCGCTCGCGTTCATCGACGAAGCGATCCATGGCAAAACTGATGTCCATCGCCATCTCGACCAGGAGTTTCTGCGCCGCCTCGTCGAAGGCATCCGGCACATCCGAATAGACCACGAACGCGCCCACGGTCTGGCCCTTGCGCAGCAGCGGCAGCGCAGCCATCGAACGCCAGCCGTAGCGGGCGCCGCGCTCATGCCAGGGCGCGGTCACCGGATCCTGCTGGTAGTCCTGGCACCAGTACGGCCTGCCGTCGCGCAGGCAGATGCCGGTGGGGCCGCGTCCGGTCGGGCTGTCCGCGGAGAGGCGAATCTCGATGCTTTCCAGATAATCGACGCCCGTTCCAAACGAGGCGACGGGCTGAACCAGCCCTGCGTCAGCGTCGATCATCCCGATCCATGCCATCTTCAGGCCGCCGAACTGCACGGCATCGCGGCAGATCTGCGGAAACAGCTCCTGCTCGCTCGCGCAACGCACGATGGCCTGATTGCACTGGCTGAGCGCCGCGTACAGTTGGCTCATGCGCTGCAGCCTGGCTTCGGTGGTCTTGCGGCGGGTGATGTCGAGCAGGACGCCGCGCACCACGATGCCGCGCCCCTGCGCATCACGCTCGGTGACCTGGCCCTTGGCCCACAGCCAGCGCAGGGCCTCATCGGGCGCGATGATACGAAAATCGAATGCGTAATCGTCGGGCCCGCCCGGCGCCACCGCAGCCTGGATGATGGCACCGCTCAGATCCCGATCGTCGGGATGCGTTGCCCGCATGAAGGTGTCGATGTCCCAGCGCTGCTGCCAGGGCAGCCCGTACAGCTGATCGTGGTTGCGGGTGCGAAACATCTGGTTGGACGTGAAGTCGTAGTTCCAGATGGCGATACCCGCCATTTCCGTGGCCAGCCGCAACTGCAGCTCGCTTTCTCGCAGTCCGCTTTCAAGGGACTTCCGCCCGGAGATGTCGCGCAAGACGCGGACGGTGTGTCGGCCATCCCGCCAGCGCGATGCGGACGCCGATATCTCGACGGGAATTTCAGTGCCATCCTTGCGCCGGGCCATGACCTCGATCAGGGCGCCGCCGCGTTCGTCCTGCGCGGCCGGCACGGGCTCGCTGGCCGCGCGCTCCGGCCATGCAGGGCCGGGATCCGCCCCGATCATGTGCTGCACCGTCTTTCCGAGAGCCTCGGCGCGCGTGTACTCGAACATCCGTTCCGCGGCCGCATTCCACTCGACAACCCGATCCTGCGCGTCGGTGATGATCAGCGCGTCCAGCATGGCGCTGATGGCTTGCTGCAGGAGCGCCTCGCTTCTGCGCATCCTGCGCAGGATCAGCCAGTAAAGCGAAGGGACGATGGCGAGCGTCAATGCCGCGACATTGAACACGGCAAAGCCGTAGTGCCGGAGTTCGAGGCGCAGCAGGGGGGCGAAGAACAGGCGCATCAGCAGCAGGAATCCGTAGGCGACCACCAGTACGGAAACGCTGCCGATGACTATCACGCCCCAAGGACGTGCCATCCAGTCCGGCCATCTCCAGCGGCTCATCGGAAGTTCCCCCGACCGGGTGCCTTTTAGCGCCCGCAGTGTGATTGTCCGGTCATGAGACCGCAAATGAGCCCTGGCCGGACGAACCGTTTACCGCAGGCTCGACATCCGGCGCGCATCTCCTCTGTCCTGACCGGGGTCGGGGAGCGGAATCGCAGCCGGCTTCGGCGGCCACTCCCAGGGCAGCCACCAAGTGGCGAATCGCCTGCTCGAAGCAGATGAACCGTGTGCTGAGCTTCGCGGGATCGATTTCCGCAGGGAGAGCGATTGACGCCAACGCCGCGCTGGCCAGGACCTGGCCAGCGGTGGCCTCCGCTGGTGCGGACGACCCAGTCCCTCTCCAGCCGCGAGACCTATGCCGCCGCCCGCCTTTACGCATCCGCTTCTGCCCTAGCGGCATTCGCGTCGCCCGCCGCCTGGGCCGCCCGTTCGGCCAGCCACCGCCCCAGCGGCCACCACGCGGCGTCCGGCAGGACAGCGGCCGCCTCCTCCGCACAGCCCCGCCGCCTCGGCCAATGTCCATCTGCGCTCGCCTGCGCGCACTATCGGCCACTCCAGCCCGTCGTGCGGCGGCACCCGGGTCCAGGCCGCGAACGCCTCGCCTGCTGCCATGCGCAGGAACGCCGCGGCCGACAATCCTGCCTCCGCGAATACGGCCCACGCCAGACGACGGCCCAATCCGGCACGCACCAGATGTTTTCCATCCGCCTCAACCACGCCCTGCAGCGCCGCGATCACGCCGTGGGTGCGTGCCACCACGATAGCGCCTCCGGCCTCGACTCCTCAGCGCCGACGCCATGCGTCGCCACCGCGACCACCTCGGCCAGTTATTGATTTTATGGTGGGCCCACCAGGACTCGAACCTGGAACCAAGGGATTATGAGTCCCCTGCTCTAACCGATTGAGCTATAGGCCCACAAACTGTTGCGCTCCATACGCGGTCTGCCCGAGCGGCTCGCGGTAGCCGAGGGCACGATCCGGCGGCCGGGCAGGCGGGCGCTCAAGCGTCGACGCTGCCCGGATAGCTGAGGCTGAGGCCGGCGCCCTGCACGGTTTCCACCCAGTCGATCCTGATGCCGCGCGCGCGCTGCGCGCTGGCCGAA
>JAJYTY010000025.1 GCA_021792835.1 Pseudomonadota bacterium | reverse complement strand
AGCAGGTAGCGCATTACAGCTCGACAGGCTCGGGGGGCCGATCGTCGATCGGCGGGAATTCATCGTCGATCTCGGGCAGTGTCCCCAGCAACGCGAGCAGGGACCGCGGCGGCGCGGGCTCGATGATCAACCGATCCCCCTCCTTGCGCATGATCGCATCCTCGCCAGGCAGCTCGAATTCGCGTGGAATCCGCACAGCCTGGTTGCGCCCGTTCTTGAAGAGTTTCACGTGTCGTTGCGCGAGCATGGTTGCCCCACTAGAACATATGCCTAAGCATATGCCAACGAACCTGAAATGTGCACCCCTCTTGTGCTCCATGCCCGGCGTCTTCGGCCATGCCCAGGGGCCCCAAACCCCAGCGACACAAGCACGCGAAGCTGCGTCAACCGGCGTTCGAAACGGACCCCCGCAACCAGGACAAGACCAGCCTTGCGCTCAGGCCTCGGGGTGGCGCTCCGCCGATGCCCCGATCTGGCGCAGCAGCGGTTCGAGAAGCGGAGCAATGCGGCGAAGCTCCTGGCGATGCACGGCCGACAGCGCGGTCAGTACGCCCTCTCCGCGCTCGGTGAGCGACACGATGGCGCGACGCCGGTCGTCCTCGTCGACCTGGCGCGCCAGGTGGCCGCTGGCGACCAGGCGATCGACCAGCCCCACCGCGCTGTGATGCCGCACCCCGAGGCGTTCGGCGAGATCGCCGATCGTCACTCTGCCCCCTCCCGGATAGCCCTTGATGGCCAGCAGGGCCTGATGCTGGCGCGGGGCGAGTCCCTCCGAGTGCGCGGCCTGCTCGCTGAACGCGAGGAAGCGCACCAGCAGATAACGGAACTGCGCCAGCAACTGGTAGTCCCGCAGCGTGAGTTCGCCGCGGGCCTCGGGTTGCCGCCGGGGATGTTCGGACTTCTGGGGCATCGGCATCTCGGATTGCTTTATATCGTACAACGATGTAAATTGCGCGACCTGACACGTGACATCAGATTTTCAGCATGCGGCATTCCCAGTCCTCCGGATCCGGCCGGCCCGTGCTGCGCGACTTCAGCGCCGACCGGCGTCTGCTCGTTCTCAGCCTCATGGCGCTGGCCACCGGAACCTTCGGCGCGGCCGCGGCCTGGGTCCTGCTGAAGCTGATCGCGCTCATCACCCACCTGGCCTATTTCCACACGGTGTCGAGCGCGCCATACCACCTGGGCCGGGTCGAGCTCGGACCGTGGTCGATCCTGATTCCCGTCGCGGGCGGGATCATCGTAGGGCTCATGGCGCGTTTCGGCTCGGACAAGATCCGCGGGCACGGCATCCCGGAGGCGCTGGACGCCATCCTGACCGGTCGCAGCCGCATCGAGTCGAAGGTCGCTCTGCTCAAGCCGCTGTCGTCGGCGATCGCGATCGGCACGGGCGGCCCCTTCGGCGCCGAAGGCCCGATCATCATGACCGGTGGAGCCCTCGGGTCGCTGTTCGCGCAGCGCTTCCGACTCAGCGACGCCGAGCGCAAGACCTTGCTGGCCGCTGGAGCGGCTGCTGGCATGACCGCGATCTTCGGAACCCCGGTGGCAGCGATCCTGCTGGCGGTCGAGGTGCTGCTGTTCGAATGGAAGCCCCGCAGCTTCGTCCCGGTGGCCGTGTCGGCGGTCGTGGCGCGGGCCTGGCGCCCATGGCTGGTCGGTGCCTGGCCGCTGTTCCCGCACACACCGATTCCCCCGATGCCCTGGTGGGGCTATGGGCTGTGCGTCGTCGTCGGCCTGATCGCCGGTCTCCAGGGAGCGTTGCTTTCGGCGGCGATCTACCGGGTCGAGGACCTGTTCGAGAAACTGCCCCTGCACTGGATGTGGTGGCCGGCGCTCGCCGGGGTCGTCGTCGGCATCGGCGGCTGGTACGACCCCGCGGTTCTCGGAGTCGGCTACGGCAACATCCGGCAACTGATGGCCGGCGCGGTTTCCATGCACGGGGCGGCGTCGCTGCTGCTCGGCAAGGCCGTGGTGTGGATCGTCGCGCTGTCGTCCGGCACCTCCGGCGGCGTGCTCGCGCCGCTGTTGATCATGGGAGGTGCATTGGGCGCGCTCGAAGCGCACCTGCTGCCCTACGGCAACGCCGGGTTCTGGGCCCTGGTGGCCATGGCCGCGGTACTCGGTGGAACGCTGCGGGCCCCGCTGACCGCCACCGTGTTCGCCGTGGAACTCACCGGCGACCTGCACGCGATGCCCGCCGTGGTGTGTGCCTGCATCGTGTCCTACGCCACCACGGTGCTGCTCATGCGCCGCTCGATCCTGACCGAGCGCCTTGCCAGACGCGGGCGCCACCTGTCCTACGAGTACTCGGTCGACCCCTTCGAGGTGACCCAGGTGCGCGAGATCATGACCCAGGCCGTGCCGATCCTGCGCGCCAGCCTGTCGATCGCCGATGTCGTCGCCATGTTCGGCGAGCTCGCGGGACGCCATCGGCTGCGAAGCTTCCCGGTCACCGACGACGACGGCTGCCTGCTCGACATGGTCTCGTCGGCCGACGTGCTGCGGTGGGCGCGCGGCACTCCCGCGGACCGCGAGATGCTGGGCGAGCGCCTCGCCAGTCAACCGTGCCTCGTGGGCTACGAGGACGAACCGGTGGGCCGCCTGGCCGACCGCATGGCCGACGCGGATCTCGGGTGCGCACCGGTCGTCGAGCGCGATTCCGGCCGACTCGTCGGGCTCGTCACGCGCAAGGACCTGCTGAACGTGCGATCCCGGGCCGCGCGCCAGGACCGCGAGCGCACACGCAGTGCCGCTGCGTGAGAGTTTCGACGGCCAGTCCGGCGCGGGTCATGAAGGGATGCATGGTTTCAACCCGCACAGGCGCCAAGGCTGCACGCACGAGCACGGGAATGCCGTCGTCGGACCGGTGCAGGAAGGCCGCTGCCCCATGCAGGTGTCGACCTCGTCGGGGGAGCGGCGCCCCCGACGCATCATCCGCCTCGACCAAGAGCAGATCCGGAAGCGACGATTGAGTCCCCTCGATCTGGCTGGACAGGACAGCCTGTCGACGCCCCCAGGTGCAGAGAAGCGACCCTGGATGATGAACCGCGCCAGGACGTTCGACGGGACCGCTAAGTGCCCACTAAGTATGCACGGCTAGTCTGCACACGCCCGAGCCGGCGTGCTCGCAGCGCCATGCGTGAGCACTGCGGCCGCGGCCAACGAAAACTGGCATACACAGCATGCAACCAACGACATACCGCAGGGTCGCCGCAGCAGGCGCGTCCTTCTGGCTGCTGAAAATCCTCGTGACGAGCGTGGGCGATGTGTCGGGCGACGGCATGTCCCTTGCGCTGCACCTGGGCTATGCCCGATCCCTCGCCGCCGCGGCCCTGGTGGCGGCCTTGCTGCTGCTGGCAAAGCTGCGCGGCGGGCGCTGGCGGCCCTGGCTGTACTGGCTGCTGGTGCTGGCAACGTCGACCCTGGGCACGGAGTTGTCCGACGCGCTGTCGCATGCGTGGGGCTGGGGCAACGCCAACACCACGCTGGTGCTGGCGGCCGGCCTGGTGGCGATGCTGATCGGCTGGCACGGCTCCCGCGGCATACCGCACGCCGATGTGCTGCTGGCACGGCGCGACGAAGCCTTCTACTGGGGCGCCGCGGTGCTCGCCAACGCGCTGGGTTCCGTGCTTGGCGACGTGCTGGGCGACCGGCTGGGTTGGGGCCCTGCCGCGAGCACGGGGCTGTTTGCCGCGGTGCTCGCGCTGCTGTGGCTGCTGCGCAGGACCACCCGCGCGGATTCCCGATGGCTGTACTGGGCCGCCTGGACCTGCAGCCGAATCCCGTTGTGATGCGCGCGTCGCGCGTCGACTGGACTCCGGACACTTCGCGATGACGTGCGTCGCAGAGACAGCGGCGTGTCGTTGCGCACAGGCGCGGCAATGGACACCGCCATGGACACCGCAATCGGCACCGCCCTCCGGCCGAGCCGCACGGGCTTGCACGCGCGCCTCGGCCGCGAAGCGGCAGTGCTCCTTTACAATCGCAGCCTGACAATCCTTGAAATCCCTGACGCCTGCAGAGGGTGCGAAGCTTACTTTCCGGCTGGAACATCCCGGCCTTCCTGAGCGCGCTGCTGCTCCTGTGCGAACTGGGCGGATGTGCCGCGCCGCCCGTCCCGGCCGGCCCGGATGCCGGCGCACGCGCGGGCATCGATGCCACCGCCGGACTGCCGTGGTGGCACAGCGCAGCCGATCCCCTGCTGGCCCGCCTGGTCGAAGGCGGGCTGCAATCCGATCCGAGCCTGCGCCACGACCAGCGCGCGCTCGAGCTTGCCCGTGCGCGCTCGCTGCAGCACGGCTTTCGGCAATGGGCCGCGCGCGCGCTGGGTTATCCGCCGCAGGATGTGGAGGGCATGGCGCTGCGACTGGCCGATGCGCGCCAGCGCAAGGCGGCCTCGATCGCGCTGGCCTACGTGCGGGTGCGGCGCCTGCAATCGGCGCTGCGCCTGCGCCGTGCCTTCCAGCAGCATTTCCGCGACGACTCCGCGATCGCCAACTGGCGGCGCGAGGCCGGTATCGTGAGCAGTGTCGACGGCGGGCTGGCGGCGACCATGCTGGGCATCAACGCGAGCGCGCTGGCCGGCACGCGCGCGCGCCTGGCGGCCGCGATCGCAACCCTGGCGCGCCGCACCGGGGCGCCGCCGGCGCGACTGCGCCTCGACCTCGACGACGGTGCCGGTCTGCCGCGCCTGGCGCTGCCGGCCGCGAAGCCTGCGGCATGCGGGGACGAGGACGAGGACGCGCGCATCACGCGCGAGCGCGAAGTGCTCGCCCAGGCCGCAGCGCGCGACAGCGCGCTGCGGCAACTCGAGGCCAGCGCCGACCTTACCGTCGCCGACGCGCGCACGGCCTACCGCCTCGGCACCGGGGATTTCGCGACCTTGTACGTGGCCGAGACCGCGGCCCTGCGCACGCGTCTGGCGCGGGTGGCGGCACGCGCCGATGCTGCCGATGCGGCGATCCACATCCTCAGCGCCGAGGGCCTGGCGATGACGCGCGCGCGCCTGCCCGCGGCTGCGCACGACCCGAAGGACTGCGGCGGTGACTGAACCGTCGGCGCCGTCGCAGGTGGACGAGCTGCTGGGCGCGCGCCCGCGCAGCCGCGTGCGCCGCTGGGTCAGCGTGGGCATCTTGCTGCTGGCGCTGGCCGTGGCGGCGATGCTGCTGCTGCGCTTCCTCGAGGGCAACGACACGCCCTACTACATGGCTCCCGTGGTGCGTGCCGACCTGCGCCCCCATCTCGCACTGACGGGAACGCTGCACCTGGCCGGGGAGATCGGCGTGCGCGCCCCGCAGGACGCGATGATCGCCGCACTGCCCGCAGGCGTCGGCAGCACGGTCGAGCAGGGGCAGGCGGTGGCCGTCGTCGACGTCTCGCACGCAGCCAGCACCATCGCCGCCGACCGCTCGGCGCTGGCCGCGGCGCGTGACGCCGTGGCGCATGCCGGGGTCACACGCAAGGCCGCGGCGGCCAGGCTGGCGCGCTACGAGAAGGTGTGGCAGGAGTCCGGCCACCGCGTGCCCTCGCTCGACGAACTGGAAGGCGCGCGTGCCGAGGCGATGCGCGCCGCGATCGCGCTGCGCCGCGACAGGGTGCTGGCCGACGCGGCGAAACAGCGCCTGCACGCGGACCTGGCCAGGCTGGACGCGGCGCTGCCGCGCGCGCCCTTCGCCGCGGTGGTGACGCAGCTGCTGGTGGCGCCGGGCAGCCGGGTGCAGGCGGGGCAGCCCATCGTCGACATCGCGCCGCGGGGCGCCCAGGCGCGCGTGGTGGTCCTGCTGTCACGCGGGATCGGGCCCTTGCCGGCCGGCATGCACGCGTCGGTGCTGATCGACGGCAGCGGCGACGTGCAACACCCGGCAACGCTGCTGCGCGTGGACACGGACGCCTCGGGGCAGCGCAGCGCGGTGTTCGGGCTCGCACCGGACCCCGGCATCGCCCCTCGCGCCAGCGTGACCGTGCGTCTGACCCTGCCGGTGCGCCACCGCGTGCTGGTGGTGCCCAATGCCGCGCTGGCATTCGCGCCGCATTGCACCAGCGACCACAGCCACACCAGCATCTGCCTGCTCGCGCGCGACGGCACCGCGCGCAGCGTGGACATCGTCGCCGGCCCCAGCGACGGGCGCAATACCCAGGTCCTCGCCGGCTCGGTGCGCCCCGGCCAGCTGGCGATCATCGGCTGGCGCGAGGCGCCCGCCGCCTCCTCCCCCGAACTCCAGCGCCCGGCAAGCTCCGCCAGCCCCGCCGCGGCCGCCTCGTCATGACCATGTCCCGTACCCCTCCCCTGCTCACGCGCCGCCAGGCCGGAACCCTCGTCGCATCGTTGACCACCGGACTGTTGAAGCCGGGAATCGCCTTCGCCGCGGCCTCGGGCCGCTGGGGACCGCCACGCCCGTTCTCCTGGGAAGGGCTGGTCCGGCGCGCGCAGCATCTGGCGCGCAAGCCCTACGTGGCGCCGCGCCCGTCACCCGCCGCGGTGGATAGCTGGGACGATTTCGTGCGCCTGAGCTATGGCGCCGCCGACCCGGTGACCGGCACGGTGCGCCTGTTCCCGGCGCGCCGCGGCGTGGCCCCCTACGCGGTGGGCATCCATGTCGTGCAGGGCGGGGTCGCGCGCAAGCTGGTCGACACCCACGGTCTGTTCGGCGGCGGGCGCAGCGCGGCCCCGGCCGGATGGCGCGTGCTCGACCCGAGCGGGATGACCGACTGGATGGCCTTCCTCGGCGCCTCGTATTTCCGCTGCTCGGGCACGGCCAACCGCTACGGGCTGTCGGCGCGCGGCGTGGCGATCGACACAGGCCTGCCGGGCCCGGAGGAGTTTCCGGCCTTCACGGAGTTCTGGATCGAGCAGAAGAGCGACGATCATGTGCTGGCGTACGCGCTGCTCGACGGACCGTCGCTGACCGGCGCCTACTTCATCGACACCCGGCGCCGCGAGGGCAAGGACATGGAGCAGGACGTGCGCTGCGTGCTGTTCCTGCGGCGCGACGTGCAGCGCCTGGGAATCGCCCCGCAGACCAGCATGTTCCTGTACGACCAGACCCGCGCCGACGGCATGCCGCACGCACACCCGATCGGGGACTGGCGCCCGCAGGTGCACGACTCGGGCGGACTGGCCATTCATACCGGTGCCGGCGAGCATATCTGGCGTCCGCTGCACAACCCGTCGAAGGCGCGCATGCACGCCTTCCGCGCCGACCACCCACAGGGCTTCGGGCTGATGCAGCGCGACCGTCGCTTCGACCAGTACGAGGACGACCAGCTGTTCTACGACCTGCGGCCTTCGCTGTGGGTGCAGCCGCAGGGGGACTGGGGCACCGGCTCGGTGATGCTCTACGAGATGGCCTCGATCTCGGAGACGGTGGACAACATCGGCGCCTTCTGGGTGGCCGACGAGCCGGCCCGCGCAGGACAGAGACGCGAACTGGCGTACCGCCTCACGTGGACCACCGCCGATCCCAGCATCGACTCCAACGGGCATTGCAGCAACGTGCTGATCGGCCCCGGCGGGCCGACCGACACGCCCCCCGACCCGGCCACGCGCAAGTATGTGATCGACTTCGAGGCCCCGGCGCTGGCCGGGCTGGATGCGTCCAGCGGCGTGCGCGCGCTCACCGACCTGCCCGCGCAGGCGGTCACCGACCTGCACTCGCACCCGCTGTACGGCCACGCGGGTCGCTGGCGGGTGATGCTGGACATGCGCCTGGCCGGACTGGCGCAAAAGGAGTTCAGGCTGTTCCTGCAGCGCGGGGCGCAGGCGCTGAGCGAAACCGTGGTGATCACGCTCGAACCATGAGCGACTCGCCTCCGATGCTGCCGCCCGCGGCGCCACTGGACATGCCGGTGCAGCGCCTCGACGGGCCGCCCCCCGCATCGATCGAGGTGCGCACCCAGCCGCACGGCCTGCTGGTCAAGCGCCTGCTGCTGATCGCCACCACGGCGGTGCTGGCGCTGGCCGCATCCACGCAGGTGCGCATGGCCATGGCGCGCGCCGGACTGGACCCGCTGGACCTGATCCTGCTGGTGCTGTTCGTGCCGTTGTTCAGCTGGATCTCCTTCGGCTTCGTCAATTCCGCGATCGGCTTTTTCCAGCTGATCAGCGGTGACCACCCCGGCTTCACCGCGATTCCCAGCCCCGCGCAGTCGTTGCGCCATCGCGTGGCGGTGCTGATGCCGGTCTACAACGAGGACGTCGAGTCCACCTTCGGTCGCGTACGCGCGATGGCACGCTCCATCGACGCCGCAGGCGGCGCGCAGTGGATCGATTTCTTCGTGCTGAGCGACTCCAGCCCACAGAACGGCAAGCTCGAGCGCGCGGCCTGGCTCGAGCTGGCGCGCGAGGCGCCGATCGCCGTGTACTACCGGCGACGCGAACACAACATCGCGCGCAAGCCCGGCAACATCGCCGAGTGGGTGCAGCGCTTCGGCGCCGCCTACGAATGCATGCTGGTGCTCGACGCCGACAGCCTGATGAGCGGCAGCGCGATCGTCGGCATGGCCTCGATCATGGAGGAGCGCCCGTCGATCGGTCTGCTGCAGACGGTCCCGATGATCACCAACGCGCGCACGCTGTTCCAGCGCTGGATGCAGTTCGCCAGCGAGGCCTACGGGCCGATCGCCACCGCCGGGCTGCTGTGGTGGTCGGGCTCGGAGGCGAACTTCTGGGGGCATAACGCGATCGTGCGCACCCGCGCCTTCGCGCAAGGCTGCGGCCTGCCCGAGCTGCCTGGCAAACCGCCCTTCGGCGGCCACATCCAGAGCCACGACATGGTGGAGTCGGCGCTGCTGCGCAGGCGCGGCTGGGCCGTCCACATGGTGATGATCGACGGCAGCTACGAGGAATATCCGCCCACCGTGGTGGACCACGCCAAGCGAGACCGCCGCTGGATGCAGGGCAACGTGCAGCACCTTCGCCTGCTGGGCACCTCGGGGCTGCACTGGACCAGTCGGCTGCACCTGCTGATCGGAGCCTCCGCCTACCTGACCTCGCCGGGCTGGCTGCTGCTGCTGCTGACCAGCGCGCTGCAGGTGTGCCTGTCCGGGCAGGCCGCGCTGGTGGGCGTGACCTCGCCGGGCGTGCTGTGGCTGACGGTGCTGCTGCTGTTCGGGCCCAAGCTGATGGGAATGATCTGGCTGCTCGCGTCGGCGCAGCGCCGGCGCGACTTCGGCGGCACGACGCGCATCCTTCGCTCGGTGGCGCTGGACATCCCGCTGGCGGTGCTGATGGCTCCGGTGACCATGGTGACGCAGACCAGGGCCTTGCTGGCGATGGCGCTGGGCATCCCCTCGGGCTGGGCCGCCCAGCAACGCGAGGCGCGGCGCATTCCGGTGCTGTCGATCCTGCCCGCGCTGCGCGAGCACCTGCTGCTGGGCGCGGGCTTCGGGGCCATCGCGCTGGTCAATCCGACGATGGCCCTGTGGTTCTCGCCGATCACGCTGGGGCTGCTGAGCGCGCCTTGGCTGATCAGCTGGACCTCCAGCGAGTGGCTGGCCGATCGTGCCGTCGCCTGGGGCTTCTTCCGCGTCCCGCCACCGCAGCTGGGCGAGTCCGGAGCCGCGCAATGAAGCGCGCCCGCGGGGGGGGTCATGCGGCGTCGCGATGCGCTGTCGTCGCCGGCATATCGATCCGCGGCTGCCCGCGCTCGGCGCCTCGGGCGGGAGCCGCGGCCTGCCGCGCGAGTTCGCGCACCAGCGCCGCGCACTGCAGCAGCAGTTGCCGCGCCTGCTGCGGGTCGAAGTCGGAATGCGCCAGCTTGCGCACGCCGGCGTCGGACAACAGCAGGTGCCGCGTCGGCTCGACGCCGATCCGGGCCAGCGAGTGGCCCACGCAACGCAGCGCGCAGCCATCGATGGCCAGGATCGGCCGCCCCCGATCCTGCGCACGCCGCGCCATCTGCACCAGCGGCTTGACGCCGCCACCGACGCCCGCGATGCAGGACATTTCGGCCTCGTCGGCGCGATCCAACCGGACCGCCAGGTGGTTGGCCAGCTGGGCCGCGCTCGAGCATCCCGAACAGGCGTAGACCAGCGGCAGATCGCGGCGCACGCTCGCGGGCACCGCTGCGTCCTCGGCCCTGGTCTCGCTACCCTGCCCCATCGAATCCAGCATCGCACGACTCCTGCTGCAGGCTCCGGCCCGACAGCGAAGCGACGCTGCGTCCCTCAGGCGAACGCGCTGCGCGCCGCCCCGGCCGATGGCGCCTCATCGTAGCATTTAAAATACCACTTTCAAAGGGCCTTGCATGGCGCGCACGCCGCCGCTCGGGATCAGCTGCCCTCGACGATCAGCACCGTGCGGCGAGCGGCCTGGCGGCTGATTCCCAGCAGGCGCTGGTACTCGTCGGACTCGTAGAAGCGGTTGGCGTCGTCCATCGACGCAAAGCGCACGACCACCACCCGCGTCGGGCTCCACAACTGCGATTCCTTCACCATCAGCGCGCCTCCGCGGGCGACGTACTCGCCACCGAAGGTCTCGGCCAGCGGCTTGACCTGGCGCTTGTACTCCTCGTAGAGCGCGGGGTCGGTGAGGAGGGTGTCGGCGATCAAATAGGCGGCCATCGCTGCTGCGTACCATGTCGGGTAGAAGCGTCCGCGGCGCGCGCCGCGGACTTTTTCGATGATACGGCGCGCCCCATGCGGACGCCGCCCCCGTCGCGCACTGCCTGCCATGAGCCTGCTGCTGTTCAAGATCGCCGTCACGCCGCTGCTGATCCTCGGCGCCACGCTGCTGCAGCGTCGTTTCGGCGGCGCGATCGGGGGTTTGCTGACGGGCCTGCCGGTTACTTCGGCGCCGCTGTCCGTGTTCCTGGCGCTGCAGAACGGCCCGCTGTTCGCGGCCAAGGCGGCCGTGGGCACGCTGCTCGGGCTGATCGGCACGGCCGGCTTCTGCGCCACCTATGCGCGCGCCGCGCGGGGCAGGCGCTGGATTCCGGCGATGGCACTGGCGATGGCGGCCAGTGCGCTCCTGTTCACGCTGCTGGCCAGGTTGCCGCAACGCCCGCTGCCGGCGGCGTTCATGGTGTTCCCGCTGCTGGTCGCACTGGCGCTGCTGGTAGGCGTGCAAACGGCGGTACCGCAGATGCCCAACCCCTGGTGGGACCTGCCGGCGCGCATGGGCCTGGCGCTCGCCGCAGTGCTGGGCATCACGGCCGCGGCGGCGCACCTCGGGCCGACCTGGAGCGGGATGCTGGCGACGCTCCCGGTGCTGTCGGCCGTGATGGGCGGCTTCACGCACCGGCACGCCGGACCGGCGGCGGCGCGCTCGCTGCTGCGGGGAATCATTGTCGGTTGCCTGGGGGCGGCGGCGTTCAACCTGATGATCGCCGTCGTGCTGGGACGTGCCGGCATCGCGCTGGCCTACGGCTTCGCCGTGGCGGCGGCGCTGCTGTCGGCGGGGCTCGCGCACCTGCTGCTGCATGCGCGGACCGCGGCGCGCGCCTGAGGTCGGGGCAGTCGCCGACGGATTTGTGTACCATCCGGTACAGAACGTGGAGCGTCGCCTTTGCCCGATGCGACCTGCGGATTCTCCCAACCAAGCCGACCGATTCCGATGAGCCTACCCATCCAGGCCTACGTCTTCGACGCCTACGGCACGCTCTTCGACGTCGCATCTCCGGTGCGCCGCCACAGTCGGTCGCTGGGCGACCGCGCCACGCTGCTGGCCGAGACCTGGCGCGACAAGCAGCTGCAGTACACGTGGCTGCGCACGCTGCAGGAGCGCTACGCCGATTTCGAGCAGGTCACCGCGCAGGCACTGGACTTCGCGCTGGAGCGCGTGGGCTGCGACGACCGCGCCCTGCGCGATCAGTTGCTGCAGGCCTATGAGACGCCGCAGTCCTACCCCGAGGTCGCGGCGGCACTGCAGGCACTGCGCGGGCGCGGCGTGCGCATGGCCATCCTCTCCAACGGAACGGAGCGCTGGCTGCGCTCGGCGGTCGCGGCCAACGGGCTCGAGGACTGCTTCGACGAGATCCTCTCGGTCGACGCGCTGGGCGTGTTCAAGCCGCACCCGGCCGTCTATCGGCTCGCCGAGCAGGCGCTGCAGCTGCCGGCCGGCGCCATCAGCTTCCAGTCATCGAACGGCTGGGATGCCTGGTCGGCACAGGCCTACGGCATGCGCGCGGTCTGGTGCAACCGCTCGAAGCAGCCCGCCGAGCGCCTGCCGGCGACCCCGGCGCACACGGTGCGCTCGCTCGACGAACTGCTCGCGCTGCGCGACTGAGCTTCGCCCGGCCACGCCGCCGGCGACGCGCTGCTTGCCAGCGTGGCGCAGCGCGTGCGATGGGCGCTGCGTGCCTCGGACGTGCTGGCGCGCCTGGGAGGCGACGAAGTCGCGGTATTGCTGCCGGCGCTGGACGACCCGGACCTGGCGCAGATGGTGGCGCTGAAGCTGCAGGCGGCGCTGCTGCTGCCCTTCGCGCAGGCCGAGCATCCGAGAATGGGTGTTCCGTACCGCGGCCGAGCAGGCGCTGCGCTGGCGGGATGCGAGCGCCCGGCCCCCACGCGTGAGCTTCAACGTGTCGCCGCTGCAGCTCGACGCCGACAGCGACCCCACGCGAGACTGGGCCGCACACCTGCGGCGCATCGGGCTAGCGCCCGACCGTCTGATCATCGAAGTCACCGAGACGGTGATCCTCGATGGCTCGCCGCGCATCGCGCAGCATCTCGGGGAACTGCGCCAGCAGGGATTTCGCATCGCCGTGGACGACTTCGGCACCGGAATCTCCAACCTCGCGTCGCTCAGCCGCATCGAGGTCGACTACCTGAAGATGGACCAGTCGCTGATCCGCCGGCTGCCGACCGAGCCGCGGCGCCTGGCGATCTGCGAGGCCATCGTGGCCATGGCGCACCGCCTGGGCCTGGAGGTGGTCGCCGAGGGTGTCGAGACGGAGGAGGAGCTCGCCAGGGTGGGCGACATCGGCTGCGACTTCGCACAGGGTTATCTGTTCGCGCAACCGCTGGAGCAGGCGGCAGCGGCGGACTGGCTGTACGCCGGGAAGCTGGTTGGGCAGAGCCCCGGTCTCGAAGGAGCCTGAGCGCGCCCGCGGCGCTCCTGCGCGCTGCAGCCGCGGCCGACAGGCCGGACAATGGTGGTTTTGGCAGCGCGCGCCCCGCATGCACACCCCAGACCCCTCCTCCGCCTGGAAGGTTCCCGGCTTCGCCCGTTTCTGGCTCGTGCGCGTGGCCCTGACCGGCGCCTACCAGGTGCTCGGCGTGGCCATCGGCTGGCAGATGTACGCAATCAGCGGCAGCGCCTTCGACCTCGGCCTGGTCGGTCTGCTGCAGTTCCTGCCCCGCGTGGCGCTGGTGCTGCTCGCCGGCAGCGTGGTCGACCGTGTCCCGCGCCGCGACGTGGTCGCCGCCAGCATGCTGCTGCAGGCGCTGGTGGCGGCGCTGCTGATGGCGGCATCGATGGGCTGGGGCCTGCATCCGGGGCGCGCGCTGATCCTCGGCGTGTCGGTGGTGATCGGCGCCTGTCGCGCTTTCGACATGCCGGGCATGCAGGCCATGCTGCCGGAACTCGTGCCGCAGCGCCTGCTGGCGCGCGCCATCGCGGTGGCGGCCTCGGCCACGCAGGCAGCGACCATGATCGCGCCGGCTCTCGGCGGCCTGCTGTATGCGCTGGGCGCCGGATTCAGCTACGGGCTGACCTGCGCGGTCGAGGTCGCCGGCGTCGCGCTGCTGCTGAGCCTGCCGCGCCACCGCGCGGTCTCGCCGACGCGCATCACGCTGCATTCGATGCTGGAGGGCGTGCGCCACATCCGCGCCCACGAGGTGATCCTCGGCGCCATCTCGCTGGACCTGTTCGCGGTGCTGCTCGGCGGCGCCACGGCGCTGCTGCCGATCTACGCCAGCGACATCCTGCACATCGGCCCCTGGGGCCTGGGCCTGCTGCGCGCGGCGCCCGCGGTCGGCGCGCTGCTCACCGCGGCCTGGATGAGCCGCCACCCGATCGAGCGCCACGCCGGACGCCTGATGTTCGCCGCGGTCGCGGTATTCGGCGCCGCGACGCTGGTGTTCGGGGTCTCGCGCTCGGTGGCGTTGTCGATGCTCGCGCTGGGCGTGCTGGGCGGAGCCGACGTCATCAGCGTGGTGATCCGCGGCACGCTGGTGCAGTTGCAGACCCCGGACGCGCTGCGCGGCCGGGTCAACGCGGTGAACTCGCTGTTCATCGGGGCATCGAACCAGCTCGGCGAATTCGAGTCGGGGCTGACCGCGGCCTGGTTCGGCACCGTGCCGGCGGTGGTGATCGGCGGCATCGGCACGCTGGGAATCGTGTGGCTGTGGCGCCGCCTGTTCCCGGCACTGGCGCACTACGACCGCCTGGAGTGAGGCGCGGCGGCGCCGGGCCGGGCCCGGCATCCACGGCGCGTGGCTTCAGTCCGCCGGGAACAGCACGAAACGCAGCAGGAACAGGGCCGCCACGAACCACATCGCCGGATGCACCTCGCGCGCGCGCCCCGTCAGCAGCTTGAGCGCCGCGTACACGATGAAGCCGAAGGCCAGGCCGTTGGCGATCGAATAGGTGAAAGGCATGACCAGCGCCGCCATCGCCGACGGTACCGCCTCGGTGACGTCCTGCCAGTCGATCTCCAGCAACTCGCGCATCATCAGGCCGGCCACGTACAGCAGCGCGGGCGCGGTGGCGTAGGGCGGCACCACCGCGGCCACCGGGGCGAAGAACAGCGCGGCCAGGAACAGCACCCCGACGGTCACCGCGGTCAGCCCGGTGCGCCCTCCGGCCTGCACCCCGGAGGCGCTCTCGATGTACGCGGTGGTGCTGCTGGTGCCCAGCAGCGAGCCGAAGAAGATCGCCAGGCTGTCGGCGAACAGCGCGCGCCCGAGTCCCTGTTCGCGTCCGCCGTCGAGCAGCCCCGCCTTGCGCGCCAGCCCGGTCAGGGTCCCGGTGGCGTCGAAGATCTCGACCAGCACGAACACCAGGATGATGTGGAAGAAGCCCGCGTGCAACGCGCCGGGGATGTCCAGCTTGAACAGCGTGGGCGCGATGCTCGGCGGCATCGACACGATGCCCTGGAAGTGCGTCAGGCCCAGCAGCATGCTGGCAGCCGTGACGGCGATGATGCCGATGAGGATGGCGCCGCGCAGGCGGAAATAGTCCAGCACCGCGATCAGCAGGAAACCCAGCGTGGTCAGCAGCACCGGCAGCGTGTGCAGGTCGCCCAGGCCGACCTTGGTCGCCGGATTCGCCACCACGATGCCGGCCCCCGACAGCGCGATGATGGCCAGGAACATGCCGATGCCGGCGGCGATCGCGCTGCGCAGGGACTTCGGGATGCCTGCGACCAGCCAGCGCCGCACCCCGGTGAGCGTCAGCACGACGAACACGCAGCCCGAGATGAACACCGCGCCCAGCGCCTGCTGCCAGCTGAAGCCCATGCCCTTGACCACGGTGAAGGCGAAGAAGGCGTTCAGGCCCATGCCGGGCGCCAGCCCGATCGGCCAGTTGGCGACGAAGGCCATGATGAAGGTGCCCAGCGCGGCAGCGAGACAGGTGGCGACGAACACCGCGCCATGGTCCATCCCGGTCGTCGACAGGATCGACGGGTTGACGAACACGATGTACGACATGGTCAGGAAGGTCGTCACACCGGCCATGATCTCGGTGCGCACGTCGGTGCCGTGCTCGTCCAGCCTGAACAGGGATTGCAGGGTCATCGCGGAAGTCCTTCGGGTTGTCGCGCGCCTCGGCCGCAAGGCGCCGGGGTCCGCGCGGAGACCGGATCTTGTTGCAAAACCGCACAAGCATAGGGCATCCCGGCCCGCGTGCCGCGGGGCGGGGGCGGCGCCATGGAGTGGGGGGGTATGCGGGCAGGTCCCGCGCGCCATCCGGCACAATGGAGCCGTCCTGGCTCGCCGAAATGCCCATGCTCCGACGTCTGCCGTGGTGGTTGCTTGCCGTGTGCCTGCTGGGCCTGCTCGCCTGGGTGGGCACGCAGCGCTGGCTGGGGCCGCGCGTGGCCGCCTACCGCGTGCAGCAGCTGCCGCTGCTGCAGGATGTGGTGGCCACCGGGCGCGTGATCACGCCGTCGCGGGTCAACGTGGCCAGCGAGATCACCGGCACCGTGGTGCAGCGCCTGGTCGAGCGCGGCGACCACGTGCATCCGGGGGAACTGCTGCTGCGACTGCGCAACGACCAGGCCGACGCGCAGCTGGCGCAGGCGCGCGCGGCGCTGCAGCAACTGCTGCAGCAGACCCGCCCGCAGGCCCTGGCGGCGCTGCGCGGCGCCGATTCGGCGCTGAACCTGGCGCGCGCGCAGGCGCGGCGCGCACGCGCGCAGGCACCCAGCGGCGCGGTGTCGCAGCAGACGCTGGAACAGGCCGAGCAGGCCGAGCAGGCTGCCGTCGAACAGCAGCGTGCGGCGCGCGCTGCATGGCAGGCAGCGCGTCCCGGAGGCTCGCTGCAGCAGCAGCTCGAGGCCGCGCTGCGTGCGGCCGGTGCGGTGAGCCGGCGTGCCGACATCCGCGCCGGGGTGGCGGGCGAGGTGCTGACGCGCAACGTCGAGGTGGGCGACACGGTCTCCCCTGGGCAGGTGCTGTTCACGCTGGCGCGCGCCGGCGACACCGAGGTCTCGTTGCCGGTGGACGAGCAGAACCTGCAGTATCTCGCCCTCGGGCAGCCGGCGCGCTGCATCACCGACGCCTACCCGGCGCGCCCCTTCGCGGCGCGCCTGGTGTTCATCGCGCCGTCGGTGGACACGAGCAGCGGCACCATCGAGCTGCGCCTGCGCGTGGACCATCCGCCGGCGTGGCTGCGGCAGGACATGACCACCTCCTGCGACGTCACCACCGCGAGCCGGGCGCATGCTCTGGTGGTCCCCGACGACGCCCTGCGCGCCCAACAGGGCGACAGCGCGCAGGTACTGCTGCTGCGCGGCGGGCGCGCGGTCGAGCAGGCCGTGAGCCTGGGGCTGCGCGGCCTGGTCGCCAGCCAGGTGGTGCAGGGGCTGCGCGCCGGCGACGTCGTGCTGGCCGATCCCTCGGTGCGCGCCGGCCAGCGCGTACGCGCGAAGCTGCAGCCGCTGCCCGCCGCCGGCGCGTCGGCCGCCGCGCCCGGGTAGCCGCGCCTCGACCGGCCGCCACGCACCATGGGACTGTCCTGGCGCATCGCCCTGCACTTCCTGCGGGACGGCAAAGCGCAGACCCTGCTGATCATCGGGGGGGTCGCGGTCGGCGCCGCGGTGATCGTGTTCATCACCGCGCTGGTCGACGGGCTGCAGGGCAACATCGTGCAGCGCACCCTCGGCACGCAGGCGCATATCGTGGTGTCGGCGCCGGACCTGGTACCGCTGGCACCGCCGCCGCCCGCGGGCACCGTGGACCTGCGCAGCACCGACGCACGCCCGCAGCGCCTGCGCTCGATCAACAACTGGCCCGGCGTGCTGCGGGTGCTGCAGCACCTCGGCGGGGTCGCCGCGGTCTCGCCGCTGGTCAGCGGGCCGGCCTTCGCGCAGCGTGGAACCGCGGTACGCGCGATCGCCGTGCTGGGCATCGAGCCCAGGCGCTACGTGCAGGTGATCCCGCTGGACCGGGACATCGTGCGCGGCCGCCTGGCCGTGGGGGCCAGCCAGATCGTGGTCGGCAACCGGCTGGCGCAGGACCTCGGGCTGCGCGTCGGCGACAAGTTGCGGGTGCAGGGAGCCTCGGGCGGCTCGCAGGTGTTCGACGTGGCCGGCATCTTCAGCCTGGGGGTGCGCGACCTCGACGAGCGTTACGTCTACATGGGCCTCAAGCCCGCGCAATCCCTGCTCGGTTTGCCGGGCGGAGCCACCGAGATCGACCTCACCGTGCGTGACATCTTCGAGGCGCAGCACATTGCCACGCGCATCGCGGCGCTGACCGGGCTGAAGTCGGAGAGCTGGATGAGCACCAACTCGCAGCTGCTCAACGCGCTGCGCTCGCAATCCCTGTCGAGCGCGCTGATCCGGTTCTTCGTCGGGCTGTCGGTGGCCTTCGGGATCGCCAGTGTGCTGGCCGTCAGCGTGGTGCAGCGCACGCGCGAGATCGGCATCCTGCGCGCGATGGGGGCCACCCGCGCGCGCATCCTGGCCGTGTTCCTGTATGAGGGGGCCGCCGTGGGATTCGCCGGCTCGGCGCTGGGCGCCGCCGCCGGAAGCGCGATGGTATGGGCCTTCAACACCTACGGCCCGGGGCTGTTCTACGTGCCGGTGCCGCCGGGACTGGTGCTGGCCGCGGTCGCGCTGGCCACGCTGGTCGGGGTCGCGGCGGCTGCGCTGCCGGCGCTGCGCGCGGCGCGCCTGGATCCGGTGGTGGCGATCCGCTATGTCTGATCCAGCCTCCACCACGCCGCAGCTCGTGCTGCGACTGCAGCAGCTGCGCAAGTCCTACCAGGTGGGCAGCCCGCTGGAAGTGGAGGTGCTGCACGGCATCGACCTCGAACTGCAGTCCGGCGAGTTCACCGCGCTGGTCGGCCCCAGCGGCTCGGGCAAGACCACCCTGCTCAACCTGATCGGGCTGCTCGACGCACCCACGGCCGGCGAGCTGTACCTGCTGGGGCGGCCGACGCGCCTGCTCGACGACACCGCGCGCACCGCGCTGCGCGGGGGGGCGATCGGTTTCGTGTTCCAGTTCCACCACCTGATCCAGGCCTTCGGCGTGCTCGACAACGTGCTGATGCCCGCTCTCGTGCAGGGCGAGCCGCGCACGCGCGAACTCGAGCAGCGTGCGCTCGATCTGCTGGCGGCGGTGGGCCTGCGTGAACATGCGCACAAGCGCCCCGGGGAACTCTCCGGCGGGCAGCAGCAGCGGGTGGCCATCGCGCGGGCCCTGCTGCGGCGCCCGCCGCTGGTGCTGGCGGACGAGCCGACCGGAAACCTGGACACCCACAGCGCCGACGAGGTGTTCGCGCTGCTGCGCCGCTTCAACCGCGAATTCGGCTGCGCGGTGCTGGTGGTCACCCACGACCCGCGGCTGGCGCAACGCTGCGACCGTATCGTCGACCTGGTCGACGGGCGCCTTGCCGGCGACCGTCGCCTGCAGCCTGGCGCCTGACGCTGCGGGGCGGACCCTTCAGCGACGGCCGCGCAAGGTATGCGCGACCTGCCGCGCCAGATGTCGCGCGGCGCGGCGCCACATGGTGCCGTTGTCGGCCTTGACCTCCAGCAGGTACTGCGCGACGACGGTTCGATTGCGCGGGTCGACGAGCCGCGCCTGCAGATACAGGATGAGGTCGCTGACCTTGCGCACCGCGCCGGCGAGCACGTAGTCGGCGTGGGCGGCGCGCCCCGCGCGCACGATGCAGGGCCCGCAGGTGTTCGGGTGCTCGTAGTCGGCAGCCATCGCGCGCTGCTGGCGCAGCAATCCGGGGCCGCCGGCGATGCGCACGCCGGGCGCCGCCGCCTGCAAGGCTCGGCCGAACTGGCGCGGCAGCCGCCGCAGCCACTGCTGCTGCAGGCTCAGCAGGGCCGCCCGGTGGTCGATCGAGGTGTCGTAGAAATCGAAGCGCAGCACGGCCACGCTCGGTGCGGCCGCGCTCGGCGGGGCCGCGCGCGCGGCCCCTTCGGGCAGCAGCGCCGCCGCGACGAGCAGCAGGCTGGCGAGGCGTCGCGACACCATCGAACTCATCGGAGGACCTTGGCAGTGAGGCCGGCGGCATTGCGCGCTGGCTGCTGAAAAGTGTAAGGCGATGCGCCAGACCTTGGACACAACGCAACTTCCCGTTGCAAAACTCGAAGACGCAAGCATGTTTTTCGAGCCCCATGGCTTGCCTCGAAGCGCCTGCTTCCAGGGCAGAAATGGGCACAATTTGTTGCAGCTATCTGGAAACTCGGGACAGATTTCGGCGTTTTTGCTCTGGACGCGGCGACATCGGAGCGTGAGAATGGGTCAAGGCTTCTGGCTCACACAGCGTCGTTCGCCACGGACAGCAAGACGCGGGAACCATCGGGAGCCTCCGGAATCCGCGCTCGCCCGCAAGGGCGGGAGCGGGCCCCGCCGCTCGGGCCAAGGGGGGAGTTGGGCATCGCAGCATGCACCGCCAGCGCATGCGCGCGTCGAGCTGCGACGGGGTTTTCCGGAAGGGATGGTTCAGATCCGAGGAGACCGGACATGACAGCACACACCCGCTGCGACGACGCGGTGCGGCACGCGCGCCCCGTCGGCGCGCGCGCGTCGCTGCAGGACGCCTACCTGAAAGCGTCCTGGCAGCGCTGCCTGCAGGATTACCAGATGCGCCCGGAGGTGGCGCACGAGCCGCCACGCGCTCCCTCGCACATGCTCAGCGAGAGCCGCGAAGCCCTGCATCGCCTGCTGCGTATCGCACGCGTGGAAATGCAGAACTTCTACGAGCAGATCGGGCACTCGAACAACACACTGGTGCTGACCGATGCCAGCGGGCTCGTGCTGGAACAACTGTGCGACTCCCGCCAGGCGCGCGTGTTCCGGGCCGTCGGGCTGGTCCCGGGCTTCCTGTGGGATGAGCCGCACGCCGGCACCAACGGCCCGGGCACCTGCCTGCTCGAGGGGCGCGCGCTGACTGTCTACCGCGACGAGCATTTCTTCCGCAACTTCTCCAACCTGAGCTGCTCCGCGGCGCCGATCCGCGACCCCGCGGGCAAGCTGCTGGCGGTGCTCGATGTGTCGTGCTTCGACTGCACCGACAGCCGGCAGAGCCAGATGCAGACCATGCTGCTGGTCAGCGCATCGGCGCGAAGCATCGAGAAGATGTACTTCGCCAGCACCATGAGCGACAACTGGGTCGTGCGCTTTCACAACCGCGCCGAGTGTGTCGGCATGATGCGCGACGCGATGCTCGCGGTGGATGCAGAGGGCCTGGTGTGCGGCGCGGATTCGGCGGCTGCGTCGATGCTCGGCCAGGGGCGCCCCGGGGACCTGCTGGGAATGGAGATCGAGCAGCTGTTCGAGCTCAACGCCGAGCGCCTGCACGACCGCGCGCATGACATGCCCTGCCGCGTGTGGTCGGCACGTGGGCTGGCCCCCGGCAGCAACTACTTCTTCTCGGTACGCCCGCCGCAACAGGCGCGCGCATCGGGCCAGCGCGCCGTGCCGGCGGCCCAGATCGCCCCCGCGCGCCCGACCACGGCCGCCGGCGCCAACCTGGAGGCCACCGGCGAGCGCGACCCGGCGATGGCCTTCAACATCTGGTGCGCCGAGCAGGTCATGGACAAGCGCATCAACATCTTGCTGCAAGGCGACACGGGTACCGGCAAGGGTACGCTGGCCAAGGCCATCCACCAGCGCTCGAGTCGCTCGCGCCACCCGTTCATCGCGATGTGCTGCGCGGCGATCCCCGAGACCCTGGCCGAGAGTGAACTGTTCGGCTACGCCGCCGGAGCCTTCACCGGCGCACGCTCCGGCGGCATGCGCGGCAAGATCCTGGCCTCCCACGGCGGCACGCTGTTCCTGGACGAGATCGGCGACATGCCGCTGTCGCTGCAGGCGCGCCTGCTGCACGTGCTGGAGGAACGCGAGGTCACGCCGCTGGGCAGCACGAAGGCCATCCCGGTGGACCTGCACATCATCAGCGCCAGCAACCACGACCTTCCGCAACTGATCCAGAAGGGACTGTTCCGTGAAGACCTGTATTACCGGCTCAACGGCATCACGCTGGGCCTGCCGCCGCTGCGCGAGCGCCACGACCTGCGCGAGCTGATCAGCGCGGTGTGCGTCAGCGAGAACGACGGACGCGCCGCGACCATCACGCCGCAGGCCATGGAGTGCCTGCTCGCGCACGCCTGGCCGGGCAATATCCGCGAGCTGCGCAACGTCGTTCGCACGGCGCTGGCGCTGTCGTCGGACTGCACGCTGCACCTGGAGCACCTGCCGCTGGCGATGCGCCGGCATGCGGCGTCGGTCGGCGCCGCGCCGGCGTCGGCGGCGCTGCCCGCGCCGCTGGCCGGGCCCGCCGCCGACGGCGAGCCCGGAGTGTCGGAGATCATGGCGCTGCTCCAGCACCACCGCTGGAACATCAGCCATGCGGCGGAGGCGCTGGGCGTGAGCCGCAATACGCTGTACAGGCGCATGCACCGCCTGGGGATCCTGACCCCGCGCTCGCGCTGACGGCGCGCTCGGCCCGCCGGGAGCGACCGGCGGGCGCGCATCGCGGCTGCGCCGCGGTCGCTTCCACATTGTTGCAGGCGCTGGAGCAAACTGTTCCGCGCCGCGCCCGCGAGCCCGTGGCGGCCCGCCCCCTGCCTGCCCCGCTCCTCTCGTGAAGGCCCTCGCGACGCGATCGCGCGCGAACTGGCACGGAGGTTGCTCCATGTGCCGGGAGACCTCCGGGATCTCTCGGGATGGCACAGGCAGCCCCAGGCCCTCCCGACCCCCGCGCCGTTGCGGCACAACGCAAGCGCATGCCACGTGCACGCGCTTGCCGAGCGCTGCTGCGGACGCGGTCGGGGTCGCGAAGCCTGCGGCCCCCGGGGCGCTGATAACCGCAGTCGGGCGACTGCAACTTCGTTCACTCGCTAGAGGAGACACCTGCCGTGTACAAGTTCATCAAGTCCATGAACCGCAAGTCGGTTCTGCCGCCCAAGTGGCTGGCAGGCGCCGCGCTTGTCGCGTTCGCCAGTGCCGGCATGCTGGCACAGGCGCAATCTCTCGGGGAGATGTCCCAGAACCCCGACAACTGGGTCATGCCGTCCGGCGACTATGCCAACTGGCGCTACAGCACGCTGGACCAGATCAACGCCAGCAATGCGAAGGACCTGCAGCCGGCGTGGACCATGTCCACCGGAACTCTGCGCGGTCACGAGGGCCAGCCGCTGGTGATCGGCGACATGATGTATTACGAGACCCCGTACCCCAACCACGTGTATGCGGTGGACCTGAGCGACCCCGACCACAAGGTGGCGTGGGAGTTCACGCCTCCGGCCGACCCCAACGCTCCGCCGGTGGCCTGCTGCGACGTGGTCAACCGCGGACCCGGCTACTACCCGGGCAACGGGGGTGAGGTGATCGTCGCCGCGCTCGACGGCATGATCTATTCCCTCAACGCGAAGACCGGCGCGGTCGACTGGAAGTTCAAGAACGCCGATCCGAAGCTGGGCCAGACGGTGACCGCGGCCCCGCAGGTGTTCAAGAACATCGTCATGGTGGGCGTGTCCGGTGGCGAGTACGGCGTCAACGGCTACATCACGGCGCTGGACGCGAGCACCGGCAAGATGCTGTGGCGTGGCTACAGCAACGGCCCGGACAAGATGACCCTGATGAACGAGGGTGGCGAGAAGACCATCAACGGCGCCACGCAGGAGCCGGTGGGGGTCAACTCCAGCCTGAAGACCTGGAAGGGCGACGAGTGGAAGGTCGGCGGCGGCACGACCTGGGGCTGGTACTCCTACGACCCGAAGCTGGACCTGCTGTACTACGGCAGCGGCAACCCGGGCACGTGGAACCCGTCGCAGCGTCCAGGCCTGAACCGCTGGTCGATGAGCATCTGGGCGCGCAATCTGCAGACCGGCGCGGTCAAGTGGGTCTATCAGATGACCCCGCACGACGGCTGGGACTATGACGGCGTCAACGAGATGATCCTGTTCGACGCCCACGTCGACGGCAAGACCATCCCGGCGCTGGCGCACTTCGACCGCAACGGCTTCTCCTTCGTGCTCAACCGCGACACCGGCAAGCCGCTGGCGATCCACAAGTACGACCCGTCCGTGAACTGGGCCACCGGCTACAACATGCAGACCGGCATGCCCAACGTGGACGAGAAGTACATGACCAAGGCCGGGGTCAACGTGAAGGGCATCTGCCCGGCGTCGCAGGGTGACAAGGACGAGCAGCCCGTGTCCTACGACCCGCAGACCGGACTGTTCTATGCGCCGCTGAACCACCTGTGCATGGACTACCAGGCCTTCAAGGTCAAGTACCTGGCCGGCTTCCCCTTCGTCGGCGCCATCGTCAACATGACGCCTGGCCCGGGCGGCTACCGTGGGCGCTACATCGCCTACAACCCGGTCACCGGCAAGACCGACTGGCAGATCCACGACACCTTCCAGGACTGGGGCGGCTCGCTGACCACCGCCGGCGGCGTGGCCTTCTACGGCACGCTCAAGGGGGACTTCCGCGTCGTCGACGTGAAGACCGGCAAGATCCTCTACAGCTTCCACTGCCCGTCGGGGATCATCGGCAACCCCATCGCCTACATGCATGACGGACGCGAGTACGTCGCCGTGCTGAGCGGCGTGGGTGGCTGGGCGGCGATCGGCATGACCAACAACTTGCACAAGGCCAGTGCCGGCCTCGGCGCGGTGGGTCTGAATGCCTCGCTGAACCAATACACCCAGCTGGGCGGCACGTTGATGGTCTTCGCACTGCCCAAGACCTGAGTCGAGCCTCCCTTGTGGCAATGACGGAGCAGGGCCACGTCGAGAAATTTGGATGTGGCCCTTTTTTTCCAAACACAAGCTCCGCATTGCAGGCCGGTTCCCGCTCGAGGTTCGATATTCCAACGAGGAGGCTCCGATGAACAAATCTGTCCAACCCTCGCGCTGGCTGGCCCTTGCGGCCGCCTGCGCGAGCCTTCTGTACGCCGGCGGCGCGCTGGCCGCGAAACCCCTGCGCGTCTGCGCAGATCCGAACTACCTGCCCTATTCGAATCGTGCCGGGCAGGGCTACGAGAACAAGGTGGCCGAGCTGGTGGCCAAGTCGCTCGGCCGACCGCTGCAGTACGTGTGGTCCAGCTACCGCCAGCATGGCGGCTTCGACAACTTCCTGGCCCTGAACCTGGACAAGGGCAAATGCGACGTCGTGATGGACATCCCCTACGGCGACCCCGAGGAGATGTACACCCGCCCCTATTACGGCTCCACCTATGTGTTCGTGTGGAAGAAATCGCACGACTACAACCTCGACAAGGGCCTGGACTCGCCGGTGCTGCGCAAGGTGCACATCGGTTTCGAGGACGGCACGCCGCCGGAAATGGGCCTGAAGATGCGCAACCTGCTGCTCGGCGCGACGCCCTTTCGCACCGCCGAGAAGAAGGGCGACAGCCCCGCGTCGAGCCTGCGCGCCGTACAGGACGGCAAGGTCGACGTGCTGATCACGTGGGAGCCGGCAATCGGCTACTACATGAAGAAGTTCCCCGACCTGACGATGGCTCGCGTGCCTGACACCAACGCGCTCGGCAGCCCGGAACGCTATCTGTTCTTCATGTCGATGGCCGTGCGTCCCAAGGACAAGGCGCTGAAGAACCAGATCAACAAGGTCATCGACTCCCACAAGGGTCAGATCGCCCAGATCATGGACGAATACAACGTGCGCATCCTGCACTGACAAGAGCGCCGGGCGCTCGCGCCCGCGCAATCCGTTCACGCCTCGTGGCCGGCCGTCGTGCCGGCCGGCTCTACTCCCAGAACTTGCGGAATCCTTTCATCATGTCATCGATCTCCAAGCACCGAACCCACCCGTCCGCCGCGCGACGCGCGCTGCGCCACGGACTGCTCGGACTGGCACTGCTGGGCGCCGGCACGCTGGCGGCCAATGCCGCCGACACCACCACGCTGGGCGAGCAGGTCGCCAAGAGCAGCGACTGCCTGTCCTGCCATGCCGTCGGCCACAAGGTCGTGGGACCGGCCTTCGACGCAGTGGCGGCCAAGTACGCGGGCAAGCCCGGCGCCAAGCAGATGCTGATGAACGCCGTGAAGAACGGCCACGTCGGCACCTGGGGGCAGATCCCGATGCCGCCGCATCCGCAGCTGTCGCACAAACAGCTCGACGAGGTGATCAGCTGGGTGCTGTCGCTCAAGCCCGCCCACGCCGGCCAGGCTGCTGCCACCTCCTCGAAGACCTACAGCTACGAGGTCGGCGGCAAGAAGGTCTTGCTGGACTTTCCGGTATTCCTGGCGGGCTCCAAGGAAAAGGTGACCCCCACCGTGTTCCGCGGCTACGAGCTGTGGAACTCCTACTGCTTCCGATGCCACGGCGTCGACGCCACCGGCTCCGAGTACGCGCCTGACCTGCGCAAGTCCGTGCTCAACGGCATGACCGAAGGGCGCATGACCGACATCGCCATGACCGGCATCAAGGCCAAGGGCATGCCGTCGTGGGCGGGCTTCTTCGATCCCGGGCAGCTGCACGACATCTACCAATACGTCGCGGCGCGTGCCTACAGGCTGGTGGGAGAGGGTACGCCCCAGCAGTGAGGACCTGGCGGAGCACTCCGGATGCACGAGCCGGCCGGCTCGTGTCATCATTCAGGGACAGACACCGCGGGCGCGTGCGCGCACGCGCCCGCCCAGGAACGAGGGGGCGGTCGCGGCGCCATCGCCTGCGCAAGGTCGCGCATCCCCGGAAGGAGACTCATGTCGCATCGAAGGCTATACCCGCGCGCGCCCGCCCGGCGCACACCTGCCGCGCCGGCGCGGCGCCTGCGCATCCTGACCGCCGCGCTGCTCGGCGCCGGCCTGCTCGCGCCCCCTCCTGCAAGTGCCGCCAGCGCTTCCGCCGCCACCGGTGACGCTCCCGCGCAGGCGGCGCAACGCCTGCAGACCGTGACGGTGCAGGGGGTGGCCTACGGAGCGAAGGCGGTGCAGCTGCCCTCGACCATCTCGGTGCTCGGGCGCCGCTCGCTGACCGAGGGGCAGCCGCGCGTCAACCTGTCGGAGACCCTCAATCGCATCCCGGGCGTGGTGGTCAACAACCGCCAGGACTACGCGCAGGACATGCAGTTGTCGATCCGCGGCTTCGGCGCCGATTCGCCCTTCGGCGTGCAGGGGGTGCAGATGACCCTGGATGGCATCCCGCTGACCATGCCCGACGGCCAGGGCCAGTCGCAGATGATCGACCTGCCGATGATCGGTGCGATCAAGGTCATCAAGGGCCCGTTCGCGGCGCTGTACGGCAACGCCGCTGGCGGCGTGATCCAGGCCTACACGCAGGACGCCCCGCAGCCCCCGGCAGCAAGCCTGAGCACCTGGTTCGGCCCGTCGGGCAGCCGGCAGACCACGCTGATCGGCGGCGGACGCAGCGGCAAGGTCGACGGCATCGCGGGGCTGAGCGACTTCCGCACCGACGGCTGGCGCCAGCACAGCGCGGCCACGCGCCGCCAGTTCAATACGGTGCTGCACTGGAACGCCGGGGACGACAACCGCTACAGCCTGGTATTCAACGCGCTGAACCAGGACGCGCAGGATCCGGGCGGCCTGACCCTTTCCGAGTACCAGGCCAATCCGCGCCAGGTGGACCCGGCGATGCTCAAGTTCGACACCCGCAAGACGGTTCGCAACCGGCAGGCCGGGCTGAGCTGGCAGCACCGCTTCGATTCCAGCGACACCATGCAGCTCAGCGCCTACGGCGGCACGCGCAGGATCACCCAGTACCTTCCGTTCACCGGCAACTTCGGCACCTCCGCCGGGGGGGTGGTCTCGCTGTCCGACGTGTTCGGCGGCACCAACGCGACCTGGTCTCACACCGGGGAACTGGCGGCGCGCCCCTACACCCTCGCCGCCGGGTTCGACTACGGGCGCGAGAACGAGTTCCGCAAGGGTTACGTCAACGAGTTCGGTGCGCAGGGCGGTCTGCGCAACGACCAGTTCAACGTGGTCGACAACATCGCCGAGTTCGTGCAGGCCAATTGGAAGTTCAGCCGCACGGTGTCCTTCAGCGGCGGAATTCGCCATGACGCCGTGATATTCGGCTCGACGCCCGGCACCGATGCGCCGCTGGCCGCCGGCACCGGCGGCGGCGCGCGCTACACCGCCACCGACCCGGTGATCGGCGTGCTGTGGAAGCTCGACCGCCACAACCGGCTGTACGCCGACTACGGCCACGGTTTCGTCACGCCGACCTTCTACCAGCTGGCCTACCGGCCCGACGGGCAGCCTGGGCTGAACTTCGCGCTGCAGCCGATGCACCTGCACAACAGCGAGGTCGGCTGGCGCGGACATTACGGGCGCGTGCGCGCGCAGGCCGCGCTGTACTACGTCACCAGCGACAACCAGATCGTCATCGCGCAGGCGAACGGCGGGCGCACCTCGTACATGAACGCCGGAAACACGCGCCGCTACGGCGCCGAACTCAGCCTGAGCGCGCGCCTGCCGGCGCACCTGAGCACCCGTGTGTCCCTGAACGCCATCCATGTGCGCTTCGACGGCGGCCCGTACAGCGGCAACACCCTCCCGGGTGTTCCGAGCAAGCAGTTGTACGCATCGCTGACCTGGCGCCCGCCGATGACCTCGCCTGCGCTGCAGGGTTTCTACACGCGGGTGTCGATGCTGGCGCGCTCGCAGGTCTACGTCGACAACGCCAACAGCGCCTCGGCGGCCGGCTGGGGAAGCTTCAACTGGGTCGCGGGCGTTGACCAGCAGCACGGGCCGTGGAAGCTTTCGGAGTTTGTCCGCGTGGACAACCTCGCGGACCGTAACTATGTTGACGCAGTGGTCGTGGGCGATACCAACGGCCGCTAC
>JAJYTY010000221.1 GCA_021792835.1 Pseudomonadota bacterium | reverse complement strand
CAGCCTTGACAGTCAGCCGGAACGAGAAGCCGGCGCGGCCTTGGGCAACGTGGTAAGGGCTGGGCATTTAGCTCAGGCTCTGGGTGCCTGTGATCTCAGCGACCGCTGAGCACACCATGGCTGTTGTTGCCGCGATCCGGGGCCAATGTCCGCGGCCGACCTCGGGTCGCTGCTCTGACATCGGCGCCTCGGCCAAGGCTGGTGGTGGCGGAAGCGGTGAGATTCGAACTCACGGACGGTTGCCCGTCGCCGGTTTTCAAGACCGGTGCAATCGACCACTCTGCCACGCTTCCGGGGAACCCGGCATTGTAAGGGTCGGCGCTGCTCAGTCGCCGGGGTCCAGGAACAGCTGCAGCACCTCGTTCAGCAGGTCCCAGCCGCGGGGCGTGGCGGCGATGCGGGTGGGGTCCGCCTGCAGCAGGCCGAGCTCGACCGCGCGCTGCAGTCCCGGCTGCAGGCTCGACAGCGGCAACCCGGTGCGCTCGGCGTAGCTGCGCGGGTCGAAGCCCTCGCGCAGGCGCAGGGCGTTGAGCAGGAACTCGAAAGGCAGCTCGCGCCGCGCCACGTCGTGCTCGGAGTCCACGGCCTGGCCGCGCGCCGCCTGCTCCATGTAGCGCTCGGGCTGGGCGTGGCGGGTCTGGCGCACGATGCGGTGGGCGAAGGACAGCTTGGAATGCGCGCCCGCGCCGATTCCGAGATAGTCGCCGAATTCCCAGTAGTTGCGGTTGTGGTGGCTCGCGTGGCCGGGTCGGGCGTAGGCCGAGACCTCGTAGCGCTGCAGCCCGGCGGCGGCGGCCTGCTCGGCCAGCGCCTGCTGCATGTCGGCGGCCAGGTCGGGCTGCGGCAGGTCCGGCGGCGGGCGCCTGGCGAAGGCGGTCTGCGGCTCGATGTTGAGCTGGTACAGCGACAGGTGCGGCGGCGCGAAATCCAGCGCGCGCCGCAGCTCGGCCCCCGCGTGCTCCAGGCTCTGCCCCGGCAGCCCGAACATCAGGTCGATGTTGAAACTCGGCATCACCCGCGCCGCTTCCTCGATCGCCGCGCAGGCCTGCGCGCTGTCGTGCACGCGTCCGAGGCGCTGCAGCATGGCGTCGTCGAAACTCTGCACGCCGATGGAGATGCGGTTCACGCCGGCGGCCGCGTAACCCGCGAAACGCTCGCGCTCGAAGGTGCCGGGGTTGGCCTCCAGCGTGATCTCGGCGTCGACGTTCAGGCGCACTCGCGCGCGGATCCCGGCCAGCAGTTCATCGATGGCCGCGGGGGAGAACAGGCTGGGCGTGCCGCCGCCGAGGAACACGCTGAGCACGCTGCGCCCCCAGACCAGCGGCAGCGCGGTCTCCAGGTCCTGCAGCAGCGCGCGCACGTAGTCGCTCTCGGGGATCTCGCCGCGCCCCTCGCGCCGCGCGTGGGAGTTGAAGTCGCAGTACGGGCACTTGCGCAGGCACCACGGCAGGTGCACGTACAGGGTGAGCGGCGGCAGTTCGCGCAGTTGCAGCGTGCCGGGGCGCATCTGGCGCGGCAGCTGCGCGGCGGCGCGTTGCAGCGCCTCGTCGTGCTCGGCCGGCGCCTGCGCGGGCGCCGGCCGCAGGGGCTGCAGCCGGATCTCGCGCATCAGATGCTCTGGTGCTGCGCGGTCGGGGCGATTCCCCAGAAGGCCTGCAGCAACTGCGCCATCTGCCCGGCCGCGCGCGCGCGGTGGCTGATGCGGTTCTTCTGCTCGGGCTCGATCTGCGCCAGGGTGAGCCCCTGCTGCGGCAGCACGAACAGCGGGTCGTAGCCGAAGCCGCCCTCGCCCGCCGGCTGCGCGGCCACCGTGCCGTGCAGCCAGCCATGCGCGACCAGCGGCTCCGGGTCGTCCGCGTGGCGCAGCGCCACCAGCACGCAGACAAAATGCGCGCGCCGGTCGCCGGCGCCCTGCAGGCGCTGCAGCAGCAGCTCGTTGTTGCGCGCGTCCTGCTCGGCGCGCGCGAGGGTGGGCTGCGCGTCGGCCGCGGCATAGCGCGCCGAGCGCACTCCGGGCGCGCCGTCCAGCGCGCGCACGCACAAGCCCGAATCGTCGGCCAGCGCCGGCGCCGCGGCGTGGCGGCTGGCGTGGCGCGCCTTGGCCAGCGCGTTCTCGACGAAGGTGCCGAAGGGCTCCTCGCACTCGGGGACCGAGGGGTCGAGGTTGCGCAGGCGCAGCTGCAGACCGCCCAGCAGTGACTCGAACTCGGCGCGCTTGCCCGGATTGCCGGTGGCCAGCACGATCTCGGGAGGATGCATGGCGTACCGCCGCTTCAATTGCGCAGCGCCTGGCGCTGCAGTTCGTGGATACGCACCAGCGCGCGCTGCGCGGCGTCCACCAGCGCATCGAGCTGCGCGCGGCTGAAGGGCTCGCCCTCGGCGGTGCCCTGCACCTCGACCAGCCCACCCGACGCGCTTCCCACCACGTTCATGTCGCAGTCGCAGGTGGAATCCTCCTCGTAGGCCAGGTCCACCAGCACGCGCCCGCCGAGCAGGCCCACCGACACCGCGCCGACCAGCTCGCGCATCGGGTGCACGGCCAGCGCCCCCTTGCGCAGCAGCAGATCGCAGGCGTCCCACGCGGCCACCGCGGCACCGGTGATGGCGGCGGTGCGCGTGCCGCCGTCGGCCTGCAGCACGTCGCAGTCGAGCACGATCTGGCGCTCGCCCAGCGCGGAGAAGTCGAACACGCTGCGCAGGCTGCGCCCGATCAGGCGCTGGATCTCCTCGGTGCGCCCCTGCGGGCGCCCGCGCCGCACCTCGCGCTCGCTGCGCGTGTGGGTGGCGCGCGGCAACATGCCGTACTCGGCGGTGACCCAGCCGAGCCCGCTGCCGCGGCGGTGCGGTGGCACCCTCTCCTCGACGCTGGCGTTGCACAGCACGCGCGTGCGACCGAACTCGACCAGCACCGATCCCTCGGCGTGGCAGGTGAAGGAACGTGTGAAGCGGATGTCGCGCAGCTGCTCGGCCGCGCGCCCGTCGAAACGACTCTCGGACATGAAGGGAACCAGGAACCAGGGAAAGGGAAAACTACTTCTTCGCCGCGGCGCGGCGTATGGCTTCGTTGATCTCGGCGATCGAGCGCTCGATCGCGGCATCGTCGAGGTCGTCGATCCCGGTGTCGGGCAGGCCGGCCTGGAAGGTGGACGCGAACACGCCCGGCGCCAGGTTCTCGGTGCTCACCCACTGCGAGGTCTCGCGCTCGGCGTCGGCCTCCCACTCGATGGCCAGCGCGGTCACGTTGTCGGACTCGACCGGCCGGTTGCGCAGCGCGCGCTCGACCAGCTCGGGCACCGCGTCCGACAGCGCGCGCTCGCTGAGCAGGTGCACGATCATGCTCTCCTCGACCTGGCTCCACAGCCCGTCGGAGCACAGCATGATGACGTCGCCCTGGCGCAGCGTATGCGGCACGCCGACCTCGACGAAGGGGGCCTGCGGCGACCCCAGGCAGGTGTAGAGCACGTTGCGGTTGGGCGCGCGCGGGCTGGGGCTGGCCGCGCGCGTCGCCCCGGACGCCGCCTGCAACAGGCGCTGCTCGGCGTGGGAGTGGTCCAGCGTGCGCGTCAGCAGGCGTCCCTCGCGCAGGTAATACAGCCGCGAATCGCCGACGTGCACCCATTGCGCGACACCCTTTTGCAGCACGCACAGCACCACCGTGGTGCGCGGGAAGTCGCCCAGGCGCTGGTCCTGCGCGTAGCGGTGGATCTGCTCGTGCGCGGCCTGCACGGCGCGGCGCAGGAAACCCCGCACGTCCTCCAGAGCCGGCTGCGCCTCGCGCTGGAACATCGCCGACACGGTCTGCAGCGCCAGCTGCGCGGCGACGTCTCCGCGCGGGTGCCCGCCCATGCCGTCGGCCAGCCCCAGCAGCACGCTGTCCGGGGTGTAGCAATAGCCGACCCGGTCCTCGTTGATCGAGCGCCCGCCGCGACGACTGACCTGGTAGACGGAGAACCTCATCGCAATGCCCCGTGGAATGCCTGGCGCCGGCTCAACGGCGTGATCAGCCACCGAAGCGGGTGGCCTGGATCGCCTTGTCGACACGCGCCTTGGTGTCGTTGACCAGTTCGTCGATCTGCATGCGCAGCTTCTCGCTCAGCGTGAGCTGGGTGTAGCGCCGCGGATTCTCCGCGGCGAGTTCCTTCTGCAGGTTGAACACGCTCTGCGGTCGCGCCAGCGGGTCCAGCGACATGCACCATTCGACGATCTCGATCAGGTTGTCGGAATACACGCCGCGCAGCTTGGCCAGTTGCGCGCCGAGCCGGTCCTTCTCGAGGCGCTGCGTGGCCTCGTGCGGCGGATAGCCGGTCATGCAGGCGTAGATGCAGGCGCCGACGGCGTAGATGTCGGTCCACGGGCCGAAGGAGGCGTCGCGCTTGTACATCTCCGGCGGCGCGAAGCCGGGCGTGTACATCGGGCGGAAGCGCTTGTCCTGCTGCCCGATGACCTCGCGCGCGGCGCCGAAGTCGATGAGGATCGGCTTGTCGTCGTCGGTGATGAACAGGTTGGCTGGCTTGATGTCCAGGTGCAGCATCTTGTGCTGGTGCACCACGCGCAGGCCTTGCAGGATCTCGTCGTACAACGAACGGATGGTCGATTCGCGGAAGATCTTCTTGCGCTTGAGATCGCGCGCGGTGATGATGAATTCCTGCAGGGAAGACCCCTCCAGGTAGTTCATCACCATGTAGACGGTTTCGTTCTCCCGGAAGAAGTTCAACACCCCGACGACGCTGGGGTGGGAGATCTGCGCCAGCGACCTTCCTTCCTCGAAAAAGCTCTTCAGGCCCAGCCGGTACAGCGCCAGCTTCTCCGATTGCACCACCGGCACCGTCTCGCCCGGCAGGCGCTCGACCAGCGAGGCCGGCAGGTACTCTTTCACGGCCACGCGCTGGCCGTCGCCGCCCACGGCCAGGTAGACGACTCCGAAGCCGCCACTGGCGAGTTTGCGCAGCACGCGGTAGCCCCCGACCTGGGTTTCGGGTT
>JAJYTY010000024.1 GCA_021792835.1 Pseudomonadota bacterium | reverse complement strand
CCGGCGAAGGCGGTGATCGCGAAGGCACCCCAGGCGACGTGCGAACCGCTGATGCTGGAGTCGGCCAGCACCCAGATGAAGCCGGCCACCAGCGCGGCCGCCGACGGACTCGGCAGGCCCTGGAAGAAGTTCTTGTCGACGACCCCGATGTTGGTGTTGAAGCGGGCCAGGCGCAGCGCCGCGCCGGCACAGTAGACGAAGGCCGCCAGCCAGCCCAGCTTGCCCAGCCCGTGCAGCGACCACTGGTACATGACCAGCGCCGGCGCGGCGCCGAAGGACACCATGTCGGCCAGGGAATCGAAGTGCGCGCCGAACTCGCTCTGGGTGTGGGTCATGCGCGCCACGCGCCCGTCCAGGCTGTCGAGCACCATGGCGGCGAAGATCGCGACCGCGGCACGTTCGTAGTCGTGCCCCATGGCCATCACCACCGCGTAGAAACCGGCGAACAACGCCGCCGCGGTGAAGGAGTTGGGCAGCAGGTAGATACCGCGGCGGCGACGGCCGGTGTGCGCCAGGTCCTCGATGGGATCGGGCAGGCCGGGGTCGAGTCCGGCCTCGTCGTCGTGCTGCTCGCGCATGCGGCCCTTCGACGGACTGTCGGGAAAGCGGCTGACATTGCGTGCCATGTCCGGCTCCTCAGGCGCCTTGCGCGGGCGCAGCGAACTGCGCCAGCACGGTGCTGCTGGCGTGCACCTTGTCGCCGATCGACACCAGCGGACGCGCATCCAGCGGCAGGTATACGTCGACCCGCGAACCGAAGCGGATGAAACCGAAGCGCTCGCCGCGCCGCAGGCTCTGCCCTGGCGCCACGTAGCACAGCACGCGGCGTGCGATCAGCCCGGCCACCTGCACCACCGTGACGATGCGCGATTCGCAGTTCAGCACCAGCGCGTTGCGTTCATTCTCCAGCGAGGCCTTGTCGAGGTCCGCGTTGAAGAAGCGCCCGGGGAAATAGGTCACCTGCGTCACCTGCGCGTCCACCGGCGAGCGGTTGGAATGCACGTTGAACACGTTCATGAACACGCTGATGCGCAGCGCCTCGCGCTGTGCATACGGGTCCTGCGCGCGCCCCAGCGAGACGATGCGCCCGTCGGCCGGCGACAACACGGCCAGCGCATCCGCGGGAATCGGGCGCGGCGGGTCGCGGAAGAACTGGATCACGAAGGCACTGATGATCCACAGGGGAATCGACCAGGCGAATCCGGCGAACACCCACGCCAGCACGGAGGCCGCGAGCACCACGGCGATGAAGGGCCAGCCCTCGCGGGCAAGGATCGGATGCGGATAGTCCATGCCCGCAAGTGTAGCGGCCGCCCGCCGCGCCGCCGGGCCGCCGGGGCAGGCTGCTAAAGTTCCAGCCGCGCCCCGGCGCCGTGCCGGGCCTTGCTTCCCGTTCCCGCGAAAGGACATCGGCATGTCGCAATTCCCGCGTTCCCGCCTGCTTGCCCGCGTGGCCGCCGCCCTGCTCGGCGTTGGCCTGCTCGCGCTGAGCGCTCCGGGCTTCGCCGCCACGCAATCGCTCAGGCCCGGCCTCTGGGACTATGCGCTGCAGACGCGCAACGGCTCCGGCCCGTCGATGAGCCTGGCGCAGATGCTGCGCAGCCTTCCGCCGAGCGCCCGGCCGCAGGTGGAAGCCAGGTTGCGCGCGCAGGGCATGGCCCTGAGCCCCGACGGGGGATTGCAGATCTGCCTCGACGCCGGCTCGCTGGTGGGCGGGCATCCGCCGCTGCACCTGTCCGGACGCTGCGACGTGCACTGGAAACACGGCGACCCCGCGGACTGGAGCTTCCGCTACGCCTGCAAATCCCCCGATGTGGTGGGCAGGGGCTCGCTGCACATCGCATCGCCCACCGCCTACAGCTCGAACTACACCGTCGGCGGGCCGCACGGCAGCGTCAGCGGCCAGGCCACGGCGCATTGGGTCGCGGCGTCCTGTGGCGACGTGCCGCCGCTGCGATCCACGCGCTGAAGGCCGCGTCTGCGGGTCGAGGCGGCGCCGCGGGTTGTTACGTTTCGTTTCGCCTGAATGAAACGCACCGGTTGCGTTGCGTTAATTCCGCGTCTAAAGTGGAGGCCATGGATCGGTCGAACCGACTGCCCGCAGACTGGAGGACACGGATCATGAACACCACGCGAATCCCCCGCATCGCCCTTGTCGCCGCCGTCGCACTCGGCCTCGGCACCGCGGCTCCGGCCTGGGCCGACGGCTGGCACGACCATGACGGAGTCGGCCCGGCGGCGATCATCGGCCTCGCCGCCGCGGCCATCGCCGCCCCCTACGTGTTCGGCCCGCCGCGCGTGGTCGCGCCGCCACCGGTCTACGTCGCGCCCCCGGTGGCCTATGCGCCGCCGGTGGTCTACGCGCCGCCGCCCCCGGCGTACGCCCCCGCCTATGTATACGCGCCGGCCCCCGTCTACTACGGCCGTCGCGACGACGACGGCTGGCATCGCGGCCGCGATTGGCACCGCGGCGACGGCTGGCATCGTGACGCCTGGCACGGCGGCGACCGCTGATGCGCCATGTCCAGCGGGCTTGAGCAGGCCGGCGTGCCGGCGGCGGCCTCGCGGGGTGGTCGCCCGTCACGCGAGGCCGCGCAGCAACTCGGTGAGCGCATCCTCGACGCCGCGACCGAGCTGATGCTGGAGAACGGCTACGGAGCCACCAGCATCGAGGCGGTGGCCGCGCGCGCCGGGGTTTCCAAGCGCACGTTCTACCACCGCTTCGCCGACAAGTCCGTACTCGTGCAGGCCGTGGTCGCGCGCATCGTCGACGCGGCGCGGCCCGCGGCCCGCGCTCCCGAGGGACACGCCGGCGACCTGGCCGGGGCCCTGCTCGAATTCGGCAACCGCACCCTGCAGGCGGCGCTGGCGCCGCAGGTGCTCGCGCTGTACCGCCTGATCGTCGGCGAGTCCCACCGCTTCCCGGACCTGCTCACCGCGGCCGCGTTGACTGGCGGGCGCACGCGGACGGTGCAGATGCTGGCGGGACTGTTGCGCAAGGAACTTCCGGGACTCGACGCCGACGACGCCGAGTTCGCGGCCAACCAGTTCCTGCAGTTGCTGGTGTCGCTGCCGCAGTTGCGCGCGCTGGGAATCGGCGATCCGATGCCGCCCGGCGACTGCGAGCGCTGGGTCGGGCGCAGCGTCTCGCTGCTGCTCGACGGCCTGCGCGCTCGCGCGAGCGGCCAGCCAGGCTAGCTACCGCGCGCGAGTCTGCGGGCGCGGCTGCCCGCGCCCGCTGCGCGCCGCAGCCGGCCCGGCCTGCAGGCCGGGCCGTGCCGTTCAAGGCCCGCTCAGTTCTTCGACTTGTCGACCAGCTTGTTGGCCTTGATCCACGGCATCATCGCGCGCAGCTGCTCGCCCACCACCTCGATCGGGTGTTCGCGGGTCAGGCGGCGGCGCGAGCTCAGCGTCGGTGCTCCGGCACGGTTCTCCAGGATGAAGCTCTTCGCGTACTCACCGGTCTGGATGTCCTTCAGGCACTGGCGCATCGCGTCGCGCGTGGCGTCGGTGACCATGCGCGGGCCGGTGGTGTACTCGCCGTACTCCGCGTTGTTGGAGATCGAGTAGTTCATGTTGCCGATGCCGCCCTCGTAGATCAGGTCGACGATCAGCTTGAGCTCGTGCAGGCACTCGAAGTAGGCCATCTCCGGCGCATAGCCGGCCTCGACCAGGGTCTCGAAGCCGGCCTTGATCAGCTCGACGGTGCCGCCGCACAGCACGGCCTGCTCGCCGAACAGATCGGTCTCGGTCTCCTCGCGGAAGCTGGTCTCGATGATGCCGGCGCGGCCGCCGCCGTTGGCCATCGCGTAGGACAGCGCCAGGTCGCGCGCCTTCTTCGACTTGTCCTGCGCCACCGCCACCAGGTGCGGCACGCCGCCGCCCTGGGTGTAGGTGCTGCGCACGGTGTGGCCCGGGGCCTTCGGCGCGATCATGATCACGTCGAGGTCCTCGCGCGGCACGACCTGGCCGTAGTGGATGTTGAAGCCGTGCGCGAAGGCCAGCGCGGCGCCCTTCTTCGCGTTCGGCGCGACGTGGTCACGGTAGACCTGCGCGATGTTCTCGTCGGGCAGCAGGACCATCACGACGTCGGCGCCCTTGACCGCCTCGTCGACCTCCTTCACCGTGAGTCCGGCCTTCTTCGCCTTGTCCCACGAGGCACCGTCCTTGCGCAATCCGACCGTGACCTTCACGCCGCTGTCCTTGAGGTTCAGCGCGTGCGCGTGGCCCTGCGAGCCGTAGCCGATGATCGTGACCTTCTTGCCCTTGATCAGGGACAGGTCGCAGTCCTTGTCGTAATAAACCTTCATGCTGGCTCCTGCGGGCGAAAGTTGGATCGGAACATTCCCACGAGCCTTTCGCCCGTCGTGTAGTCCAAAAAAGCGGGGACGGCCCTTGGCTTTTCTGGTTTTTCGTGGAAATGGGGGGCGGGGCCGCCCTCGTTCGGGAAAATGCCTGCAGCCTACACGCGCAGCACGCGCTCGCCGCGGCTGATGCCGCTGGCGCCGGTGCGCACGGTCTCCAGGATCGCGGTGCGCTCGACCGCCTGCAGGAAGGCGTCGAGCTTGGCCTCGTCGCCCGTGAGTTCGATGGTGTAGCTCTTGTCGGTGACGTCGATCACGCGCCCGCGGAAGATGTCGGCCATGCGCTTCATTTCCTCGCGCTCCTTGCCCACCGCGCGCAGCTTGATGATCATCAGCTCGCGCTCGATGTAGTTGGCCTCGGTCAGGTCGACCACCTTGACCACGTCGATCAGGCGGTTCAGGTGCTTGGTGATCTGCTCGATCACGTCGCTGGAGCCGCGCGTGACGATGGTCATGCGCGACAGCGACGGATCCTCGGTGGCAGCCACCGACAGGGATTCGATGTTGTAGCCGCGCGCCGCGAACAGGTCGACCACGCGCGAAAGGGCTCCGGGCTCGTTTTCCAGCAGCACCGCGATGATGTGTTTCATGTAGGTCTCCTCCCCGTGCTTCGCGCGCCGCCGGTAAGCGGTGCCTGGCTCCGGGGCCAGCGAAAGAAGGCCGCCGCGCGGCGGCCGCGGATCTCAGAGGTCCTCGGACCCCAGCAGCATGTTGGTGATGCCCTTGCCGGCCTGCACCATCGGCCACACGTTGGCGGTCGGGTCGATGACGAACTCGATGAACACCGTGCGATCCTTCATCGCCAGCGCCTTGCGCAGCGCCTCGCGCACCTGCGAGGGCTTGTCCACGCGCATGCCGACATGCCCGTAGGCCTCGGCCAGCTTGACGAAATCGGGCAGCGAATCCATGTACGAGTGCGAATAGCGCCCGGCGTACTCGATCTCCTGCCACTGCCGCACCATGCCCAGGTAGCCGTTGTTGAGCAGCAGCACCTTCACCGGGGTGCCGTACTGCAGGCAGGTGGCCAGTTCCTGGATGTTCATCTGGATCGAGCCGTCGCCGGTGATCACCACGCATTCGGCGTCGGGGCGCGCCAGCTTGATGCCCATCGCATAGGGCAGGCCCACGCCCATGGTCCCGAGGCCGCCCGAATTGATCCAGCGCCGCGGGTGGTCGAAGGGGTAGTACTGCGCCGCCCACATCTGGTGCTGACCGACGTCGGAGCAGACATAGGTCTCCTGCTCGCGCGTGAGCTCGTGCAGGGTCTCGATGACCATCTGCGGCTTGATCACGTCGTCGGACTTGTCGTAGCTCAGGCACTCGCGCTTGCGCCACTCGTTGATCTGCTTCCACCATGCGGCCATCGCCGCGGCGTCGGGCTTGCGGCCCTCGGCCATCTGCTGCTCGAGCTGGTCGATGAGCTCGGACAGCACCTCGCCGACATCGCCGACGATGGGCACGTCGACTTTCACGCGCTTGGAAATGCTCGACGGATCGATGTCGATGTGCACGATCTTGCGCTCGATCTGCGCGAAGTCCTTCGGGTTGCCGATCACGCGGTCGTCGAACCTGGCCCCCACCGCGAGCACCACGTCGCTGTGCTGCATCGCCATGTTGGCCTCGTAGGTGCCGTGCATTCCCAGCATGCCCAGGAACTTCGGGTCGCTGCCGGCGATCGCGCCCAGGCCCATCAGCGTGTTGGTGCAGGGGATCTGCAGCAGCTCGGCCAGGCGCCGCAGCTTGTCCGAGGCCTCGGCGGCGATCACGCCGCCGCCGCTGTACAGGTACGGGCGGCGCGCCTGCAGCAGCAGTTGCACGGCCTTGCGGATCTGCCCGCCATGGCCCTTGCGCACCGGGTTGTACGAGCGCAGGTTCAACTCGTCCGGGTAGTGGAAAGCGGTGGCCGCCACCGTCACGTCCTTCGGCACGTCCACGACCACCGGCCCGGGACGCCCGCTGCGCGCGATGTGGAAGGCCTTCTTCACGGTCAGCGCCAGGTCGCGCACGTCCTTGACCAGGAAGTTGTGCTTGACGATCGGGCGCGTGATGCCGACGGTGTCGCACTCCTGGAAGGCGTCGAGCCCGATCGCGTGCGTGGGCACCTGGCCGGTGATCACCACCATCGGGATCGAGTCCATGTAGGCGGTGGCGATGCCGGTGACCGCGTTGGTCGCGCCCGGACCCGAGGTGACGATGCACACTCCGACGTCGCCGGTGGCGCGTGCGTAGCCGTCGGCCGCGTGCACCGCGCCCTGCTCGTGGCGCACCAGTACGTGCTGGATGTCCTTCTGCTTGTACAGCGCGTCGTAGATGTACAGCACCGCGCCGCCGGGGTAGCCCCAGATGTGCTTGACGCCTTCGCGCTGCAGGCAGCGCACCAGGATCTCGGCGCCGGTGATCTCGGCGGACGAGCGGGCGGGTGTTTGGGAGGGAGATGCTTCAGCCGTGAAGGACGGCTGGGCCGCGCCGCGCGCGGTGACAGTTGCAGTTTCCATGACAGGCCTCGTTGAATTTCTCTGACGAAAAACCGTAGGCGCCTCTCCGGACAGGCTCGTGACCTGCTTTCGAGACTCGTTTCACAGATTCGCCGGGACCGCTGGCATGCCTGCCGGTCGGCGCCGCCCCCTCATCCTGCACCGGAATCGGGGCCTTGCACCTGAAGCGCCGGCACGAGGGATGAGCGCCGACGTTTGCTCGGCCCGTGATAAGCACGAACTTGCGAAACTCGCGCAGTGTAATGCGGCGCCGAGACCCCGACAAGGCTTTTGCCGCGGCGCATCACGCGCGCCGGCCGCGCGGACTCAGCCGGGCTTTGCGCCGCGCACGCGGCGCAGCAGGCAGGCGGCGCTGGTGGCGATGCCCTCCTCGCGCCCGACGAAGCCCAGGCGCTCGGAGGTCTTGGCCTTCACGTTGACCCGCTCCACCGGCACCCCCATCGCTTCGGCGATGGCCTGGCGCATGGCCGCGCGCTGCGGCGCAAGGCGCGGTGCCTGCGCGCGCACCGTGCAGTCCAGGTTCACGGGCTCCCACCCCAGCTCGCGCACGCGAAGCATCGCCTGCGCCAGCAGCCGGCGCGAATCGGCGCCGGCAAAGCGCGGATCGTCGTCCGGAAACAGCTCCCCGATGTCGCCGAGCCCGGCGGCGCCCAGCACGGCATCGGTGATCGCATGCAGCAAGGCGTCGGCGTCCGAATGCCCCAGCAGTCCGCGGTCGTGCGCGATGTGCACGCCGCCGAGCAGCAAGCGGCGTCCGGGCACCAGCGCGTGCACGTCCTCGCCCAGCCCGATACGGTATTCCCAGGCCTCGTCATGCATGCTTGGTCTCCTCGTCGCCGCAGGCGGACTGCCGGCGCGCCAGCAGCACCGCCTGCGCCAGTTCCAGGTCGCCCGGCAGCGTGACCTTGAAGTTGGCCGCGTCGCCGGCGACCAGCAGCGGGCGCATTCCCAGCGATTCCATCGCCGAGGCCTCGTCGGTGATCGCGGCCTGCGCGCCGTCGCGAGCCGGGTCCAGCGCACGCTCCAGCGCCCGAAGCAGCTCGCCGATGCGAAACATCTGCGGCGTCTGCGCCTGCCACAGACCGTCGCGTGCCAGCGTGGCGCCGACCCGCGGCGGCGCGCCGTCGGCGCGCTTGAGGGTGTCGGCCACCGGCAGCGCCAGCAGGCCGCCGACCAAGTCGCCGCTGCAGGCGCCGATCAGGCGCTGCACGGCCTGCGGGGTGATGCAGCAGCGCGCCGCGTCATGCACCAGCACCCAGTCGGCCGGGTCGGCTCCCTGTTCGAGCAGCCAGCGCAGCCCGCCGCGCACGCTTGCGGCGCGCGTGGACGCGCCGCAACGCGCCACGCGCAGGCGCCGCGAGGGGGCGAGACCGGCCAGGCAGGCATCGGCCTGCGCATCGTCCGGCTGCACCACCACCGCCAGCAGGCGCAGCTGCGCGCAAGCCAGCAGCGCACGCGCGGTATGCCGCAACATCGGCTCGCCGGCCACCGGCAGGTACTGCTTGGCAAGGCCTGCGCCCAGGCGCGAGCCCGAACCGGCAGCGGGGATCAAGGCATACATGCGCGAGAATTCTAGGGATGTCCACTTCCGTTCCCCCCGAGCACCTGCTCGTCGCGCCGGCGCTGCCGGCACTTCGCGCGTCGCGCCGGCTGGCGTTGACGCGTCCCGCGGGCAGCGCCGATGCGCTGCTGCTGGCCGAACTCGGCGTCTCGCGCGGCGGCGGCGGCGGCCCGTGGCTGGTGGTGACCGCCGAGCCCGCCGACGCGCAGCGCCTGCTGGCCGAGATCGCGTGGTTCGCGCCGAAGCTGCGCTGCGGCGTGCTTCCCGACTGTGAGACCCTGCCCTACGACGCGTTCTCGCCCCACCAGGACCTGGTGTCCGAGCGCCTGGCCACGCTGTGGGCGCTGCACCGCGGCGAGCTCGACATGGTGCTGGTGCCGGCGAGCACCGCGCTGCAGCGCCTGGCCCCGGCCTCCTTCCTCGCCGCCACCACCTTCCGCTTCGACAAGGGGCAAAGCCTGGACGAGGCGGCGCTGCGCGCGCAACTGGTGCTGGCCGGCTACGAGCAGGTCACGCAGGTGGTGGCGCCCGGCGAATACGCGGTGCGCGGCGGGCTGCTGGACCTGCACCCGATGGGAAGCACGCTGCCGCTGCGCGTGGACCTGTTCGGCGACACCATCGACTCCATCCATACCTTCGACCCGGACAGCCAGCGCAGCCTGTACCCGGTGGACACCGTGCGCCTGCTGCCCGGGCGCGAGTTCCCGCTGGACGACGCTTCGCGCCAGCGTTTCCGGGCGCAGTGGCGCGAACGCATCGAGGGCGATCCGAGCCGCAGCCCGCTCTACCGGGACATCGCCGGCGGCGTCGCCGGCCCCGGGATCGAGTACTACCTGCCGCTGTTCTTCGAACACACGGCGACCCTGCTCGACTATTGCGGAGAGCAGGCCGGCGTGGTGCTGCTCGGCGACGTGGCCGACGCCATGCGGCGCTTCTGGGCCGACACCAGCGAGCGCTGGCGCCTGCTGCGCGCCGACCCCGAGCGCCCGGCGCTGCCGCCGGGCGATCTGTACCTGCGCGACGAGGAGTTCTTCGTCGCCATCAAGCCGCTGGCGCAGCTCACGCTGCGCGCCCCGAGCGCGCCTGCGTCCGAAGCCCCGGCGGCGGCGCCGTCCGCGCAGGACGAGGCCGCCGAGCACGCCGTGCTGCCGGGCGGCGTCGAGCTCGGCGCCGCGTTGCCCGAACTGGGAATCGAGCGCCGCGCCGAGCAGCCGCTGCGGCGCCTGCAGGAATGGCTGCAGGCGGGAGCCCTGGCGCAACCGCGCCGGCGCGTGCTGCTGTGCGCCGACTCGCCGGGGCGCCGCGAGTCCCTGCTCGAGCTGCTGCGCGAGGCCAGCCTGCAGCCGCGCGCGCTCGACGACTGGCGGGCGATGCTCGCCGGCGACGCCGACTTCGCGCTGGCGGTGGCGCCTCTGGCCGCCGGGTTCGCGCTGCCGCGCCACGGCCTGGCCGTGCTCACCGAGACCGAGCTGCTGGCGCTGGGTCCGGCGCAGCGCCGCCAGCGTCGCCAGGAGCGCGCCAGCGACGTCGAGAACCTGATCCGCGACCTGTCCGAGCTCAAGCCCGGCGACCCGGTGGTGCACCAGCAGCACGGCATCGGTCGCTACCAGGGGTTGGTGTCGATGGACCTCGGCGACGGTCCGACCGAGCTGCTGCACATCCGCTACGCCAACGACGCCTCGCTGTACGTGCCGGTGTCGCAGCTGCACCTGATCGCGCGCTACAGCGGTGTCGATCCCGAGCACGCGCCGCTGCACACGCTGGGCTCCGGACAATGGGACAAGGCCCGCCGCAAGGCGGCCGAGCAGGTGCGCGACACCGCGGCGGAGCTGCTGAACCTGTATGCGCGGCGCGCCAGCCGCCCCGGCCATGCCTTTCGCTTCCCGGCGCAGGACTACGAAGCCTTCGCCGCCGGTTTCGGCTTCGAGGAGACTGCCGACCAGGCCGCGGCCATCCACGCCGTGGTGCAGGACATGGTCGCGGGCAAGCCGATGGACCGCCTGGTGTGCGGCGACGTCGGCTTCGGCAAGACCGAGGTCGCGCTGCGCGCGGCCTTCGTCGCCGTGATGGGCGGGCGCCAGGTGGCCGTGCTGGCGCCCACCACGCTGCTGGCCGAGCAGCATGTCGAGACCTTCCGCAACCGCTTCGCGGACTGGCCGGTGCGCATCGCCGAGCTGTCGCGCTTTCGCAGTGCGAAGGAAGTGCGCGTCGCGTTGCAGGGTCTGGCCGAAGGCACCGTGGACATCGCCATCGGCACCCACAAGCTGCTGTCGGCGGACGTGCGCTTCGCGCGCCTGGGGTTGGTCATCGTCGACGAGGAGCACCGCTTCGGCGTGCGCCACAAGGAGGCGCTGAAGGCCTTGCGCGCCGAGGTGGACATGCTGACCCTGACCGCAACGCCGATCCCCCGCACGATGGGCATGGCGATGGAGGGCCTGCGCGACCTGTCGGTGATCGCCACCGCGCCGCAAAAGCGCCTGGCCATCAAGACCTTCGTGCGCAACGAGAGCAAGGCGGTGATCCGCGAGGCCGTGCTGCGCGAGATCAAGCGCGGCGGCCAGGTCTATTTCCTGCACAACGAGGTCGAGAGCATCGGGCGCAGGAAGGAGATGCTGGCCGAGCTGATCCCCGAGGCGCGCATCGAGATCGCGCACGGGCAGATGCATGAGCGCGAGCTGGAACGGGTGATGCGCGACTTCCACGCGCAGCGCTTCAACGTGCTGCTGTGCTCGACCATCATCGAGACCGGGATCGACGTGCCCACCGCCAACACCATCGTGATCAGCCGCGCCGACAAGTTCGGGCTGGCGCAGCTGCACCAGTTGCGCGGGCGCGTCGGGCGTTCGCACCACCAGGCCTACGCCTACCTGCTGGTCCCCGAGGTGCAGTCGCTGAGCAAGACCGCGCAGCAGCGCCTGGAGGCGATCACGCAGATGGAGGAACTCGGCGCCGGCTTCTACCTGGCGATGCACGACCTGGAGATCCGCGGCGCCGGCGAGGCGCTCGGCGAGGCGCAGTCGGGCAACGTGCAGGAAGTCGGCTACCAGATGTACCTGGACATGCTGGGCGCGGCCGTGAAGGCGCTCAAGTCCGGGCAGGAGCCCGATCTGCTGCAGCCGCTGGCGGCGACCACCGAGATCAACCTGCACGAGCCCGCGCTGCTGCCGCAGGACTACTGCCCCGACGTCAACGCCCGGCTGAACCTGTACAAGCGCCTGGCCAGTGCCGGCACCGAGGACGCGCTGCGCGCGGTGTCGGAGGAGATCGTCGACCGCTTCGGGCGCATGCCGCCGGCGGCGCGCAATCTGCTGGAGACGCACCGGCTGCGCCTGCTGGCGCAGGCCTACGGCGTGCTGCGCGTCGACGCCGCGGAGCAGCTCACGCTGCTGCAGTTCCGCAGCAACCCGCCCTTCGACGCTTCGCGCATCATCTGGCTGGTGCAGAATCACCGCCACGTCCGCCTGGCGGGCAACGACCGCCTGCGCATCGAACGCCAGGCCGCCGACGCCGCCGCGCGCGCGCAGCTGGTGCGCGATACGCTGCGCCTGCTCGGCGAGCCACGCGTGGCGGCTCCCGCCTGAAGCGCAGCGCGCCGCCCGCCCCTGCCTCGCCCATTCTCTCGCCCCCCACCTCGCGTCTTCCCCGATGAGTCTTTCCGCAGCCTCGCGCGTCGTCGACCCGGCGCCCCCTTCCGATCCCGCCGCCATGCCGCATCTCGTCCTGCAGGTCCCCGTCGGCTCCAGCCTCGACCCCGTGCTGCTGGCGCAGCTCGTCGAGCAGCTGCGGGCCCGGCGCTTGCAGCCCCTGCAGCCGGAGCAACCGCGCCTCGACGCAGCGCCGGGCACGCGGGCGGCGCGCCTGTGCGACCTGGGCGTCGACGAGCAGACGGCGCGCGCGCTGCTGGCGCCGCTGGCGCAAGCCCACGGCTTCGACTGGGCGCTGCTGGCACCCGGGCTGCGACTGCGCGATTTCCGGCTGCTCGTGCTGGACATGGATTCCACCCTGGTCAACGTCGAGACCATCGACGAACTGGGCAGCGCCACCGGCCTGAAGGCGCGCATCGCCGAGATCACCGAGGCGGCGATGCGCGGCGAGATCGCCGACTACGCCGAGAGCCTGCGCCGGCGCCTGGCATTGCTCGCCGGGACTCCCGAGAGCGTGCTCGAGCAGGTGTGGCAGCGCATGCGCCTGAACCCCGGCGCCGAGCAGTTGATCGACACCGCGAAGTCGGCCGGACTGCAGGTGATCCTGGCCACCGGAGGCTTCACCTGGTTCGCCGAGCGCCTGCAACGCCGCCTGGGCCTGCACGGGGTGTGCGCGAACGAACTCGACATCGCGGACGGCCGCCTCACCGGGCGCGCCCGCGAGCCCATCGTGGACGGCGCGGCCAAGCGCCGCGCCCTGCTCGACGCCTGCGAGCGCCTGGGCTGCGAGCCGCGCCGCGCGATCGCCATCGGCGACGGCGCCAACGACCTTCCGATGCTCGATGCCGCCGGGCTGGGTGTGGCCTACCACGGCAAGCCGGCGGTGCAGCAGGCCGCCGACGTCTCGCTGAACCACTGCGGCCTCGACGGCGTGCTGCGCCTGTTCGAGGATCAATGAAGGACGGAATTCAGCCGCCGGCGCGGCGCTGCGCCTCGATGCGCTGGTCGAGCTCGGCCAGCGCGGCGGCCAGGCCGTTGGCGCTTTCCGCTACATAGCGCGACTGCTCCTGCTGCAGGTGGTCGAGGCGGCTGTTCAGGCGGGCCTCGGCGGATTCGATCTGCGCGGCCAGCCGGTCGAGTCCGCCTTCCAGCACCCCCTGCAGCTGGTAGACGCGCGAGGTCTCGGCCTTTTCCGCCAGCTCCCGCAGCGACTGCTGGGCCCTGGACTGGCGCCGCAGTTCCATCAGCGAGCGCGTGTGCAGCCACAGCGCCAGACCGCCCAGGCCGAGCACCAGCAGCGCGCACAGACCCAGCATCAGCAGCCCCAGCGGCGCCTGCACCGTCGTGAAGCCCAGGGTCAACGCGGTCGGCGCGCTGAACGCCGCCCAGTTGGCGACCGCGAACGCGGCCAGCAGGATCAGCAGCACCAGTGCTGCCAGGCTTCGCATTCCCATCTTCGCATTCCTCCCGTTTGGTGTCGGCGCGTTCAGCCCGGCCGGGTCGCGCGCAAGGCCTGCTCGAGGTCGTCGATCAGGTCCTGCGGGTGCTCCAGGCCGATGTTCAGGCGCACCAGGTTCCCTCCGCTCGCCGGCGCGGCGTCGCCAGACGGCGCGGCGTGCATGTACTGCATCTCGTAGGGTACCGCCAGACTCATCGGGCCGCCCCAGGAATAACCGATCCCGAACAGCCGCAGCGCGTCGACGAAGGCATCGATGCGCTGCGCGCCGAAGTCCGCATGGAAGCGCAGGCTGAACAATCCGGCCGCGCCGCGGAAGTCGCGCAACCAGAACTCGTGCCCCGGGCTGCCCGGCAGCGCCGGGTGCAGCACCTGCGCGACCTCGGGACGCCGTTGCAGCCACTGTGCGACCTGCCGCGCCGCGGCGTCGTGCGCCGCGTAGCGCAACGGCAGCGAGCCCAGCCCGCGCAGCATCAGTGAGACGTCGTCGCCGCCGACTCCCAGGCCGAGGCGCATGTGGGCGTCGAGCAGCGCGTCGTGCAGGGCGTCGTCGCAGGTCAGCGCGGCGCCCATCAGCACGTCGGCGCCGCCCGACTGGTACTTGGTAAGCGCCTGCATCGACACGTCGATGCCGAGCTCGAAAGGCTTGAGCGCCAACCCGGCCGACCAGGTGTTGTCGATGGCCGTGGTCACGCCGCTGTCGCGGGCCAGCGCCACCAGCGCGCGCAGGTCCGGCATCTCCATGCTCACCGAGCCCGGCGCCTCCAGCCACATCAGGCGGGTGCGTGGCCCCATCAGCGCGCGTGCCGATTCGGGGCGCAACGGATCGTAGATGCGGGTCACGATTCCCCATGCCTGCAGCATGTGTTGCGCGAACTCGCGTCCCGGCGCATAGGCGTTGCTCGGGATCAGGACCTCGTCGGCGCTGCGCAGCAGCGCCATGTCGACCAGGGCAATGGCCGATAGCCCCGAAGGGCACAGGACCGCGTGCCGCGCCCCCTCGATGTCGCACAGCCTGCGCTCGAGCGCGAAGGTCGCCGGCGTGCCGTGCAGTCCGTAGGTGTAGCCCGACTGGTCGCGCCAGCGTCGCGCGCGCATCTGCGCCACGCTTTCGAACAGCACCGTCGAGGCGCGGTAGCTGGGCATCTGCGCGGACTCGAAGCCGGCCGGCGGCCGGTACGGGTGGTGCTGCAGCAGGGTGGCCGTCGCGGTTCGCGCGACCGGCGCGTCGTCACGCTTGGTCATCGAAGTCTGCTCTAATCGGGAACCGTGTTCGTTACTGGACATCGGTGAGGGTTTTCCGGCACTGCGCCGCCCGACCTGGGCCGGCCGCAGGCTCCAGCATAGAAGCTGCGCCGGCAGGACGCTCACCCCAGCCCCCGCATTGGACCCCGAACCCTGCCCGCCGCGGCCGTTGCACGCCGCCACACCGAATCCGCCGAGCCGCGCCGCGGCCGCCTGCCGCCGCGCGTCGCGGTCCCCCAGCGCCCCGGCCTCGCCGGGCCAACCGCCGCGGCTTGCGCGGCGCTTCGACCTCGAGGAGCGCGCGGTATGAGCGAAGCCCTGGTCCTGCTGCTGTTGATCCTGCTCAACGGCGTGTTCGCGATGGCCGAGATCGCGCTGGTCACGGCGCGGCGTGCACGCCTGACGGCGCTGGCCGAATCGGGCAGCGTGCCGGCGCGCGCCGCGCTGCAGCTCACCGAGCAGCCCACGCGCCTGTTGTCGACGGTGCAGATCGGCATCACGTCGATCGCCGTGCTCACCGGCATCATCGGCGAGGCCGCGTTCTCCAGCGGCATCGGCAACGCGCTGCACGGTCTCGGCATGTCGCCGCGCGCTTCGTCCATCGCCGCCACCGCGATCGTGGTGGTGGCCATCACCTACCTGTCGATCGTCGTCGGCGAACTGGTGCCCAAGCGCCTGGGCCAGCTGGCGCCCGAGCGCATCGCGCTGATCACCGCGCAGCCGATGCTGCTGCTGGCGCGCACCGTGTCGGTGTTCGTCAAGCTGCTGTCGGTGTCCACCGACCTGCTGCTGCGACTGATGCGCGTGCGCACCGACCAGCCCAAGCATGTCACCGAGGAAGAGATCAACGTCGTGCTGGAGGAAGGCTCCGATGCCGGCGTGATCGAGGTGCAGGAGCACGAGATGGTGCGCAACGTGTTCCGGCTCGACGATCGCCAGATCGCCTCGCTGATGACCCCGCGCAACGAAATCGAGTTCCTCGACGTCGAGGACGCCCTCGGCGACAACCTGGCGAAGATCTCGCAGAGCCCGCACTCGCGCTTCCCGCTGGTACGCGGCGACCTGGACGACGTGCTGGGCCTGGTGTCGGCGAAGGAACTGCTGGGACGCTTCATCCGGCGCGAGGGCATCGACGACCTCGGCAAGGCCTCGAGCCCGGCGATCTTCGTGCCGGAGAGCCTGACCGGCCTGGAACTGCTGCAGACCTTCAAGCAAAGCCCCGATCACACCGCGCTGGTGGTGGGCGAATACGGTCAGACCCTGGGTATCGTCACCGTGCAGGACATCCTCGAGGCCATCGCCGGCGAATTCAAGAGCCACCCTTCGGAAGAACCGTGGGCGGTGCAGCGCGAGGACGGCTCCTGGCTGCTCGACGGCCTGATCCCGGTGGCCGACCTGAAGGACAGGCTCGGACTGCGCACGCTGCCCGAGGAAGAGAAGGCCCGCTACAACACCCTCGCAGGCATGCTGATGCTGCTGCTGGCCCGGCTTCCCCACACCGGCGACCTGATCGACTGGGAAGGCTGGCGCTTCGAGGTCGTCGACATGGACGCCAAGCGCATCGACAAGGTGCTGGTGTCGCGCCCGCTGCCCCCGGCAGCGGCTGCCGCCGCGCAGCAGCAGGCTGGCTGAGAGCCGCGCCCGCGTGGGGCGCTCGGCGCGGACTCAACCGGCGTCGCGTCGCGGCGCCAGGCGCGCCGCAAGCTCTCCGATGATGCCGCGGCGGAACAGCATCACGCACAGCACGAAGATTCCGCCGATCACCATGCCCACGGAATCGCTGATGTGGGAGAACCACTCCACGCCCGTCAGGTGCACGAGGGTGCGCGCGACCAGCCCGATCTTGTCCTCCAGCACGGTGATGATCAGCGCCCCCAGCACCGGACCGAAGTCGGTGCCCAGGCCGCCGACCAGGGTCATCAGGATCACCAGTCCCGAGGTGCCCCAGTGCACGTCGTCGAGGGTCTCGAAACCCATCACCAGCGCCTTCAGCGCACCGGCCAGCCCGGCGAAGGCCGCCGACAGCAGGAACACGCCCAGCTTGTAGCGCGCGGCGTTGTAGCCCAGCGAGATCAGGCGCGGCTCGTTCTCGCGCGCCGCGCGCAGGATCTGCCCGAAGGGCGAGCGGTTGATGCGCCGCAGGAACCACCAGCTGGCCGCGACCAGCACCAGCACGAACTCGTACATCACGCGGTCGGACTGCAGCGACAGACCCAGCAGGGTCCCGCGCGGGATGCCCTGCAAGCCGTCCTCGCCGCCGGTGAACGGGGCCTGCAGGAAGTAGAAGTAGACGATCTGCGCCAGCGCCAGCGTGATCATCGAGAAGTAGATGCCGTGCCGGCGTACCGCCAGCAGCCCCATGCCGAGCCCGATGGCCAGCGCGAACGCCACCCCCAGCAGCAAGCCCACGGGGGTCGGCAGATGCCATTGCGTCAGCGCCTCGCCGGCGATGTAGCCGGCGCCGCCGAACATGGCCGCGTGGCCGAAGGAGATCAGCCCGCCGTAGCCGGCCAGCAGGTTGAAGGCACAGGCCAGCAGCGCGAAGCACATGATGCGCATGCCCAGCACCGGATACAGGCCCAGCCACGGCGCCGCGGCGACCAGCGCCAGCAGCACCCACGGCAGCAGCTTGCCTCTCATCGCTGCCTCCCGAACAGCCCCGTCGGCCGCACCGTCAGCACGACGGCCATCAGCACGAACACCACGGTGTTGGCCATGGGTGCGTACAGCACCTTGGTCAAGCCCTCGACCACTCCGAGCACAAGCCCCGAGACGATCGACCCCCCCACCGAACCCATGCCCCCGATGACCACGATCGCGAACACGGTGATGATCAGGTTCGAGCCCATCAACGGCGACACCTGGATCACCGGGGCCGCCAGCACCCCGGCCAGCCCGGCCAGCGCCGCGCCGAAGCCGAAGGTCAGGGTCACCAGCAGAGGAAGATTGATGCCGAAGCACTGCACCAGCGCCGGGTTCTCGGTGCCCGCGCGCAGGTACGAGCCCAGGCGCGTGCGCTCGATCAGCAGCCACGTCAGCAGGCACATCAGCACGCTGGCCACGACCGCGAAGGCGTAGTAGACGGGCAGGAACATGAAGCCCAGGTTCAGCACCCCGCCCAGCTGCGGCGGCGCGTTGAAGGGCTGGCCGGCGACGCCGAAGGCCGAGCGAAATCCACCCTCCAGCAGCAGGGTCAGCCCGAAGGTCAGCAGCAGCCCGTAGATCGGGTCCATGCCGCGCAGGCGCCGCAGCAGCAGCCGCTCGACCAGCATGCCGAACAGCGCCAGCGCCAGCGGCGCCAGCACCAGCACCCACCAGTAGCTCAGGCCCAGATACTGGCCGCCGATCCACGCCAGCATCGCGCCCATCATGAAAAAGGCGCCGTGCGCGAAATTCACCACGTCCATCAGCCCGAAGATCACGGCGAGCCCGAGCGACAGCATGGCGTAGAAGGCGCCGTTGACCAGGCCCAGAATCAGCTGGCCCAGCAGCAACGGCAGCGGGAAACCGAAAAGATCCGTCAAGCAAGACCTCCGTAGGCGCATCGCGCGGCCGGCGGCCGCGCGCGCAGCGCGCGACGCGGGCCGCGCCCGCGTCGCGCAGTCACGTCACGTCACTTGGCCAGCGGGCAGCCGTAGTCGGCGATCGGCCCGAAAGCCTCGGGGCCCGGGATCTTCTGCACGATGTTGTACAGGTCCCATTCGCCCTTCGACTGCGCCGGGGTCTTCACCTGGGCCAGGTACATGTCGTGCACCATCAGCCCGTTCGGAGCCATGTAGCCGTCGTGCATGAACATGTCGTTGACCTTCATCTTGCGCAGTTCGGCCATGACCTTCGGTCCGTTGGTCGTGCCGGCCGCCTTCACCGCCTTCAGGTAGGTCATCACGGCCGAGTAGTCGCCGGCCTGGATGAAGGTGGGCATCACGTGGCGCTCCTTGTAGAAGCGCTCGGCCCAGGCGCGCGCCTGCGGGCTCTGGTCCCAGTACCACGGCGTGGTCAGGTACAGGCCCTGCGCGGAAGGCAGGCCGATGCTGTGGATGTCGGTGACGAACAGCAGCAGTCCGGCGAGCTTCATGCTCTTGGTGATGCCGAACTGGGTCGCCTGCTTGATCGAGTTCACCGCGTCGCCGCCGGCGTTGGCCAGGCCCAGCACCTGCGCCTTCGAGGCCTGCGCCTGCAGCAGGTACGACGAGAAGTCCGACGAACCCAGCGGCGCGTACACCTGCCCCAGCACCTTGCCGCCGTTGGCTTCGACCACCTTCGCGGCATCGCTTTCCAGCGACTTGCCGAAGGCGTAGTCGGCGGTCAGGAAGTACCAGGTCTTGCCGCCCTTGTCGACGATCGCCTTGCCGGTGCCGCGCGCCAGCGCGGTGGTGTTGTACGCGTACATGACGGTGTACGGCGTGCATTGCTTGCCGACGATCGTCGAGGCCCCCGCGCCCAGCACCATGAACGGGCGCTTGTAGGCGTTGGCGACCGGCTCCATGGCCAGCGCGGTGGCGCTGTTGGTGCCGGCGATCAGCATGTCGGCGCCGTCCTGGCTGAAGAACTCCTTGGCCTTGGCGGCGGCCAGATCGGCCTTGTTCTGGTGGTCGAAGGTGAGCAGCTCGATCTTGCGCCCCAGCACCTTGCCGCCGAAATCATGGATCGCCATGTTGATCGCGGCCACGCCCCCGGGGCCGTCGACCGCCGAATACACCCCGGACATGTCGGTGATGAAAGCCAGCTTGACCGGCGGGGCGGCTTGCGCCGTCGCCGCGGTCATGGCCAGCGCGCCCGCGATCGCGAGGGTCCATCGGTTCAGTTTCATGCGAGTCTCCTGGTTGTTCTTCCACACACCACTACACACCGAGCAGCCGTTCCAGCTGCTCGCGCTTGTCCGGCAGTTGCTCTCGCGAGAACTGCTCGACGATCTTGCCGCGCTCCATCACGTAGAAATGGTCGGCCAGCCGGGCCGTGAAATGAAAATTCTGTTCCACCAGCAGGATGGAAAAGCCCCGGTCGCGCAACGAGGCGATGGCCCGCCCCAGCGCCTGCACGATCACCGGCGCGAGTCCCTCGGAGATCTCGTCCAGCAGCAACAGCCTGGCGCCGGTGCGCAGGATGCGCGCCAGGGCCAGCATCTGCTGCTCTCCTCCCGAAAGGCGCGAGCCGGGACTGCGCGCGCGCTCCTTCAGATTGGGGAACAGCTGGTCGATCTCGTCCAGGCCCAGGCCCTCGAATCCGGTGCGCAGCAGCGGCGGCAGCAGCAGGTTCTCGCGCGTCGACAGGCTGGCGAAGATGCCTCGCTCCTCCGGGCAGTAGCCCACCCCGAGCCCGGCCACGCGATGCGGCGGCACGCGCGCCAGGTCGTGCCCGAACACCTGGATGCTGCCGCTGCGCGCACTGGTCAGTCCCATGATCGCGCGCAGCGTGGTGCTGCGTCCGGCGCCGTTGCGCCCGAGCAGGCACACCGTCTGCCCCTGCGATACCTGCAGGTCGACGCCGTGCAGTACATGGGACTCGCCGTACCACGCGTGCAGATTGCGGATGTCCAGCGCCATCGCCGTCTGCGCAGCCGGCGGCGCCTGCGCGGCCTCCTGCTGCGCGCTCATGGGCCTGCCCTCCTCGCTACGCTCGACTCCCCGAGGGAGTTGAGCGCTCCTTCGGAGCGGCCGTGCGGCGCGCTCATGCCGCCAGCTCCCCCGCCTCGTCGCCCATGTAGGCGCTGATCACCTCGGGGTTGGCGGCCACCTCGGCGTAGCTGCCCTCGGCCAGCTTGCGTCCGCGCTGCATCACCGTGACGCGGTCGCAGATGCGCGAGATCACCGACATGTTGTGCTCCACCATCAGCACCGTGCGGCCCTTCGCGACGCGCGCGATGAGTTCGGTCACGCGCTCCACGTCCTCGTGCCCGAGTCCCTGCGTGGGCTCGTCGAGCAGCAGCAGGCGCGGCTCCAGCGCCAGCGTGGTGGCCAGTTCCAGTGCGCGCTTGTGTCCGTAGGGGAGGTTCACCGCGAGTTGCGCGGCCTGATCGGCCAGCCCGACCTGTTCGAGGTACTGCATCGCGCGTTCGTCGAGCCTGGAAAGGCGCGCCGGCGAAGCCCAGAACTGCCAGGCCATGCCCGCCGAGCGCTGCATGCCCACCCGCACGTTCTCCAGCAGGCTCATGTGCCCGAAGGTTGCGCTGATCTGGAAGGAGCGCACCAGACCGAGGCGCGCCACCTGGGCCGGCTGCATGCGCGTGATGTCGCGCCCCGCGAAGCGGATGCTGCCGGAACTCGGCTCGAGAAATTTGGTGAGCAGGTTGAAACAGGTGGTCTTGCCGGCGCCGTTGGGCCCGACCAGCGCGTGGATCGATCCTTCGGTGATGTCCAGGTCGATGTCCTGCACTGCGGCAAAGCCTGCGAACTGCTTGGTCAGGCCTCGAGCCTGCAAAATCGGAGTGGTCGGCATGGATCGGTTGAGAATGGACGAGATTTTGCGGCACTGCACCGTTGCCATACAAGCGTCGACGACCCGGGGAAACCCTGGACGAAACCTCCGGGCAAGTGCGCATACTCCGCGCGCGCCGACTCCGCGCCCTCCTCTCGTTTCCATACACTCATAAAGGCTTTATGAGCTAAGGGAAAATCGATGCATGCCCCTCGATACCCTGACGCCGCCGCAGGCCGATGTCGCGCACCCCGTGCTGGCGATGCGCCAGGACTTCACCCGACTCGGCAGCGAGTTCCACAGCGCGACCCCGCCGCAGGGTCTGCCGCACCCGCGCCTGCGCATGCTCAGCGCCGACGCAGCGGCGCTGCTGGGCCTGCAGCCGCCCGATGGCGACGACGCGCGCCAGCGCTGGGCGGAACTGTTCAGCGGCAACCGCGCCGCGCTCGACGCCAGCGCGATCAGCACCGTCTATGCCGGCCATCAGTTCGGCAACTGGGCCGGCCAGCTCGGCGACGGGCGCGCCCACCTGCTCGGCGAGGCGCGTGCCGACGATCCGCGCCAGGCCATGGGGCATGCGTGGTGGGAGGTCCAGCTCAAGGGCGCGGGGGCTACCCCGTATTCAAGGCGTGGCGACGGACGGGCGGTCCTGCGTTCGTCGATTCGCGAATTCCTGTGCAGCGAGGCGATGCATGCGCTGGGCGTGCCGACCACGCGCGCCTTGTGCCTGGTCGACTCCGATCTCCCGGTGCGCCGCGAGAGCCTGGAGACCGCGGCCGTGGTGACACGCCTGAGCCCCAGCTTCCTGCGCTTCGGGCACTTCGAGCACTTCAGCCACGGCGGGCGGCACGAGGCGCTGCGCCGGCTGGTGGACTACACCGTGGCGCGCCTGTACCCGGCGGTGGCCGAATCCGCCAACCCCGCGCTGGCGCTGCTGCGCGAGGTGGTCGCCGCGACCGCACCGACCATCGCCCGCTGGCAGTGCGTGGGATTCGTGCACGGCGTCATGAACACCGACAACATGTCGATGCTCGGCTGGACCATCGACTACGGCCCCTTCGGCTTCCTCGACGCCTTCGACCCCGGCTACACGCCGAACACCTCCGACAGCTGGGGGCGCTATGCCTGGGCCCGTCAACCGGCGGTGGCACGCTGGAACCTGCTGGCGCTGGCGCAGGCCCTGCTGCCGCTGATCGGCGACGAGCAGGCGGCGCGCGATGCCGTGGAGGACTTCGCCGACGCCTTCATGGCGGCGATGGACCGCGGCATGCAGGCCAAGCTCGGGCTGCGCGCCGACGACGACGCGGCGGCACCCGAGCCGGACCGCGACCTGGTGCGCGACTGGCTGGACCTGCTGGCCGCCAGCCGCGCCGACTGGACCCTGTCGCACCGCCTGCTGGCGCGCGTGGTCGAGCAACCCGAGGCGCCGCCACCCCAGTGGCTGCGCCTGTTCGACGCGTGGCCGCAGCGCGCCGCCGACTGGCTGGCGCGATTGCGCGCCCGCCTGCACGGACTCGACGCGGCGGCGCGAGCCGATCGCGCGCGCGACATGCTGCGAAGCAACCCCTGCTACGTGCTGCGTCATCACCTCGGGCAGCAGGCCATCGCGCTGGCGCGCCAGGGGGACTTCTCCGAGGCCCTGCGCCTGCACCGGGTCCTGCGCAAGCCCTTCGACGAGCAGCCCGGCTGCGAGGACCTGGCCGCCGCGCCGCCACCCGATGCCGGCCCGCCCGTGCTGTCGTGTTCGTCCTGAGTCCGCGCCGCATGGATGCACTGCAGCGTGCGGCCGCCGGGACCGGGGGCTTGCCCAGCTCTGGTCCGCGGCGCGGCGCGGGAGCACAATGTCGGGCGTGCCGCCGCGCCGCTCCGCGCCGCAGTGGCAGATTCGAGCGAGTCCTTCGATGAAACCATCCGACCCCGAGCAGGAACGCGCCTGGCGCGAGCGCCTGAGCTCCGAGCAATACCAGGTCACGCGCTGCAGCGCGACCGAGGCGCCGTTCAGCGGCAGGTACTGGAACCACCACGCCGACGGCGAATACCGCTGCGTATGCTGCGGCGCGCCGCTGTTCGACTCGAACAGCAAGTTCGACTCCGGGACCGGCTGGCCGAGCTTCACCCAGCCAGCGCACGACGCGCGCATCGCCGAACACGCCGACCGCAGCTACGGCATGGTGCGCACCGAGGTGCGCTGCGCCAGTTGCGAGGCGCATCTGGGGCATGTGTTCCCGGACGGCCCGGGCCCGGACGGTCTGCGCTATTGCATCAACTCCGCGGCACTGGACTTCGAGCCGGCCGCCGACTCCGCCTCCGATTCCCCCTCGGCGGAATCCGCATAGTCCAGAAAGCGCCACCGCATGAAGCTGCTGTTCGACTTTTTCCCGATCATCCTGTTCTTCGTCGCCTTCAAGTTCGGCGGCATCTACGTGGCCACCGGCGTGGCGATCGCCGCCACGGTGCTGCAGATCGCCTGGGTGTGGCTGCGGCGGCGTCGCGTCGAGCCGATGCTGTGGGTGAGCCTGGTGGTGGTCGTGCTGTTCGGCGGCGCCACGCTGCTGCTGCATGACGAGACCTTCATCAAGTGGAAGCCCACGGTGCTGTACTGGATCTTCGCGTCGAGCCTGGCCGGCGGGCAGTTGCTGTTCGGGCGCAACCTGATCCGCTCGCTGCTGGGCAGCCAGCTCGAACTGCCGGAACCGGCATGGACGCGGCTGAACTGGTCGTGGACCGGCTACTTCACGCTGATGGGGGTTCTGAACCTGTGGGTGGCCTACAACTTCTCGACCGCGACCTGGGTCAACTTCAAGTTGTTCGGCAGCCTGGGGCTGACCCTGGTGTTCGCGCTGCTGCAATCGCTGCTGATCGCGCGCTATCTGCCGACGAAGGCACCATGAATCCGGAACAGGTGGTGGCGCAGGCTCGGCCGCGGGCAGCACCGAGCCGGCTCGAGCGTATCGAAAGCGCGCTGCGCCAGGCCTTCCCCGACGATGCGGCCGTGGTGACGGACGTTTCCGCGCGGCACCTTGGACACGCGGGTTTCGATGCGCAGGGAAGCCATTTTCATATTCACCTGCAAAGCCGGCGTTTTGCGGGTATCGGTGCCCTTGCGCGGCATCGCCTCGTGTATGATGCCCTGGGTCCCCTGCTGTTGCAGGAGGTGCATTCCTTCACGCTGGAGTTGCGCCCCCTGTGAGGCCGGGGCGATGCGTTGCGCCGGGCATGCGCACGGCCGGCGGCGGCGTGGGGCACCGATGGGGTATTTTGCGTCGGCGGTCCCGCGAAATGCCGCGGGCGACGAAACCGGCATGATTTTCCGGTTTTTCCGGAAGGATATTCGAGCGACAGATCACGATATTCCTTCCTTTTCGAACTCTTCTTTTCGGCTGATTGCTCCATGACTCCGATCCGTTCCAAAATCCTGCCGGCCGCGATCGCGCTGGCCCTGTTCAGCCCGCTGGCCATGGCGCAGACCGCCGCCACCGTCAACGGCAAGGCCATTCCCGAATCCCTGGTCGACGCCGTGGCCACCAACATGGCCAAGCAGTCCGGTCAGCCGGTGACCCCCGAGCTGAAGGACCAGATCACGAAGGAAATGATCCTTCGCGAGGTCGTCGTGCAGGAGGCCGAGAAGCAGGGCCTGACCAAGCAGAAGCAGATCCAGGAAGAGATCGAGATCAATCGCCAGAACGTGCTGATCCGAGCGGTACTGGGCGAATACCTGAAGAAGCACCCGATCACCGACGCGCAGATCCAGGCCAAGTACGACCAGTTCACGAAGACCTTCGGCCACACCGAGTACGAGGCCCAGCACATCCTGGTGCCCACGCAGAAGGAAGCCGACGACATCATCGCGCAGTTGAAGAAGGGCGCGAAGTTCGGCGACCTGGCGAAGAAGTACTCGAAGGACACCGGCTCGGCCGCCAACGGCGGCAACCTGGGCTGGTCGACCCCGGGCAACTTCGTGCCGCCCTTCGCCGCCGCGCTGGCCAAGCTGAAACCGGGCCAGTACACGACGACCCCGGTGCATACCCAGTTCGGCTGGCACATCATCAAGCTGGACAAGACCCGCCCGGCCAAGCCGCCGAGCCTGGACCAGCTGCGCCCGCAGATCGTGCAGGAGCTGCAGCGCGAGGAAATCCAGAAGTACCAGCAGGAGCTGCTGGCCTCGGCGAAGGTCACGCAGTAAGTCCTGGCGCGGCCGGGTCCCTGGCCGGACCCGCGCGGCGCGTGAACCAGGCCGGCCCGCGAGGGCCGGCTTCCTGCTGCGCGTGCGTGTTCAGCCTGCCGCCGGCGAAGCCTGCAAGGGCACCGCGTCGGCCAGCAGTTCCTTCAGATCGGCCTCATTGAGCGTCTCCTGCCGCAGCAGCCAGGCGGCGCCGCGCTCCAGGGTCTCGCGGCGTTGCCGCAGGATCGAACCGGCGCGCTCGAAGGCTTGATCGACCAGTTCGCGTACCGCGCAGTCGATCTCGCGTGCGGTCTGCTCGCTGTAGTTGCGCTGAGGTGGCAGCGGAGTTCCCAGCATGGTCTGCGGCGTGTCTTCCAGCGCCACCTGTCCCAGCTTGTCCACCATCGCGTAGCGCGTGGCCATGCTGCGCGCGATGTCGCTGACCTTCGCCAGGTCGTCGGCTGCGCCGGTCGACACCACTCCGAACATCAGGGACTCGGCGGCTCGCCCGCCCATCAGCACGGCCATCTTGTTCTCCAGCTCGCCGCGGGTCATCAGGTAGCGATCCTCGGTCGGGCGCTGGATGGTGTAGCCGAGCGAGCCGATTCCCCGCGGAATGATCGAGACCTTGTGCACGACCTCGGTGCCCGGCAGGCTCATCGCCACCAGCGCGTGCCCCATCTCATGGTGGGCGACGATCTCGCGCTCGTGCGGATTGAGCAATCGGTTGCGCTTTTCCAGCCCGGCGACGATGCGCTCGACGGCGCGCGTGAAATGCCCCGGCGTGACCGCCGGGGCATTCTCCCGGGTGGCCAGCAGCGCCGCCTCGTTGACCAGGTTGGCGAGGTCGGCGCCGGAGAAACCGGGGGTGAGCGAGGCCACCTGCTCCAGGCTGACCGAGGGGTCGAGGCGCACCTTGCGCACGTGCACGCGCAGGATCTGCACGCGCCCGACCTTGTCGGGGCGGTCGACCAGCACCTGGCGGTCGAAGCGCCCGGCGCGCAGCAGCGCCGGATCGAGGATTTCCGGCCGATTGGTGGCGGCCAGGATGACCAGCCCGGAACTCGGGTCGAAGCCGTCGAGCTCGACCAGCAGCTGGTTCAGGGTCTGCTCCTTTTCATCGTGTCCGCCGCCCAGGGGCGCGGCACCGCGCGCGCGCCCGAGGGCGTCGAGTTCGTCGATGAAGATGATCGCCGGCGCCTTCGAGCGCGCCTGCTCGAACAAGTCGCGCACGCGCGCCGCGCCGACGCCGACGAACATCTCGACGAACTCCGATCCGCTGATGGAGAAGAACGGCACCCCCGCCTCGCCCGCCACCGCCCGCGCCAGCAGGGTCTTTCCGGTTCCCGGCGGCCCGACCAGCAAGATGCCCTTCGGCGCCCTCGCTCCCAGCCGCCCGTGACTCTGCGGATCCTTCAGGAACTCGACGACTTCCTGCAGCTCCTGCTTGGCCTCGTCCACCCCGGCGACGTCGGCGTAGCTGACCCCGGTGCTGTTCTCCATGTACACCTTGGCGCGGCTCTTGCCGATGGCCATGAAACCGCCGCCCAGCCCCTGGCGGTCGGCGAATCGGCGCACCATGAAGTACCACACGCCGAAAAAGGCCAGCGCCGGAAAGATCCACGACAGCAGGTTGCCCAGCCAGGCATTGCTCGGAAGCTGCGAATAGCGCACCCCGTAGCGCTGCAACTGCTGCGCGATCTGCGGATCCACGCGCAGCGCGACGACCTTCGTCGGCCCCTTGGGCGCGGGCTCGCGCAGCGTGCCGGTGATGGTCTGCTCACCGATCTCGACGTCGCTGAAGCGACCCTGCTGCAGATAGGTCTCGAACTGGCTGTAGGGCACCGTCTGCACCTGCGCCGCGCCTTGCCACAGGCTCTGCAGCCACAGCAGCATGAGCAACGCGACCAGCCAGTAGCCGAGGTGGATGCGCGCCTTCGGATCGAAGCGCGGCAGGCGCGAACGCGGATCGCGCGGCGCGGGATCGTCCTCGGGGCCGCCGTCCGGCGGGGTTTCGCGCTGCGCCATGGCTGGACTCCTTTCACAAGGTCTCGGCCTGCGAGCATAGACCCGCCGGGCCGGGGTTCACTCCTCCGACATGATCAACATCCAGGCCGCGCGCAATTGAAGTGGAAATCCTGCGATGAACATGAGCAGGCCGGCGTAGTGCTGGTCCTGCAACGGGCTCAGGTTCCACAGGCACAGCACGTCCAGGTACGGCATGTACAGCACGCGCGGGCTCCATACCCACACCGCCGCCACCAGCATCATCGGCAGCCCGGCGAGCCAGCCCACCAGCCCCGCGAGCCAGCGCCTGCGGATGCCCCGGCTGCCGTCGAGCAGCTGCGCCCACATCATCAGGCCGCCCACCAGCAGCAGCACGCCGAAGGGAGCGCTGTACAAGGCGTTGGACAACGCGGTGTCGAACACCCCCGGCACGTTCAGCGCCAGGGTCAGCAGCATGAACACCGCCACCGCGACCCACGGATCGAGCAGCCACTGCGCCCACCAGCGCCGCTGCGGATGGTGCCAGCCGGCACGCAGCTCGCGCGGAACCCCCAGCAGCAGCAGCGGCGAGACGCCCTGCCCCAGCAGCATCAAGGCGCCCGCGTACACGGTCATCGATTGCAGCGGATCGTGCAGGCCCCAGGCGGCCAGCAGCGTGGCCACGCAACCGCTCGCGAAACACAGCATGCGCCACGCCGCCCAGCGCCCGCGCAGTGCCAGCCGGAAATACCCCAGCAGCACGAGCAGCGCCGCGCCGAGCCAGCCCAGCCAGGCGGCCGACCCCCAGGCGCCCGACATCATGCGCCGGGCGCCGCGGCGCGGCGCTCCAGCAGGCTGCGCAGGTCGGCCCGCAACAGTCCGCGTGCCTCCAGCTGGGCGTAGCCGTAGCGTGCCCGCAGATGGCCGCGCGGACCGACCAGGGTCACCGCGGCCGTATGGTCGATCCAGTAATCGGAAGGCGCGGCACCGGGCGCCGACACGCGCTGCCAATGGACGGCCCATTGCGCCGCGGCACGCGCGGTGGCAGCGGTGTCGCCGCGCAACCCCACGGCCCCCGGCAACAGGGCATCGAGATAGGCACGAAGCACCCGCGGTGTGTCGCGCTGCGGGTCGAGGGTGACGAACACCACGCGCACGCGTCGCGCCTGCGGACCGAGCCCGTCGAGCACGCGCGACAGCCGTGCCAGGGTCAGCGGGCACACGTCGGGGCAATGGGTGTAGCCGAAGAACACCAGTACCGCGTCCCCGCGCTGCGCGCGCCACGAGAATGCGTGTCCCTGCGTATCCAGCAGACCGGCGAAGGCCGGTGCGGCACGGGGGCTCAGCGCCTGGCCGTGCAGTTGCGGGCCGTTATCGCCGAGGCGGCTCCAGGCCCAAAGCAGCACGCCGAGCAGGATGCAGGCGATCGCGGCGCGCCTCGCCGAGGCGCGCCAGGTCGGCTCGGCCCCCTCGGGGGGTGGGCCGG
>JAJYTY010000220.1 GCA_021792835.1 Pseudomonadota bacterium | reverse complement strand
CCTGGCCCGACTGCTGCAATATCCGGATCTCAATGTCGTGATGGGGCTGCGGGCGCGTCAGACCATCGAACGTCGCTATGACGAGCGCGTGGCCGGCGTCGCACAGGTCCGCTATGGCTGGCCGCTGGTGGGCAATGGCGTGTTCGGCTGGCTGGCCAATTCCGGCGATCGCTACGTGGTGGCCGCGGTGCTGAACCTGTGTGCTGCAGGAATCTATGTGGCCGCCGTCAACCTCGGGGCGAGACCGGCGATGATGCTGGGCGGCATGATCGAAACCTACCTGCGCCCGCGCTTGTACCACGCCGTGGCTGCATCCGATCGGGCGGCGCTTGTGCGCGTGCGCCGGCGCTGGCTGCGGGACGCCATCGTCGTGCTTGCCGTCAGCTTCGCTATGCTGTGGATCGCCGAGCCTTGGTTAGTCCGGTTGTTGCTGGCGCCTGCATTTCGTGATGGGACTCATGCCCTGGTCCTAGTCGGCTTTGTCGCTTATGCGGTGCTGGCGATTGGCTATCTGCCGCAGCGGATCAATTATGCGCTGGGGCGCACTTTTCAGGTGGCGCTGGTCGAGATCGTCGGCACGCTGTCGATGCTGGTCGGCGTGTATTGGGGAGGACGCTCCGCCGGTCTGCCCGGAGTGGCGACCGGACTGCTGCTGGCCTGCGGCGTCCGGGCTAGTCTGGCCGCCTTGTTCGCACAGCATGGCCTGCGGGCATGGAAGCGGGCGACCACGGAGTCCGCGGCGTGACGCATCGATTGCGCATCCTGTTTTTCGGCGAAACCTGGCAGGGCTCTTCGGCGCGCGCGCTGTGTCGTGCGCTGGCCGAACGCGAAGACACCGAGGTGCTCGAACTGGGCGAGGATCATTTCAACCCTCGCTGGAAGAGTGTTCCCTTGCGCTTGTTGCGTCGTGTCATTGCACCGTGGACGCGCGCCGACCAGCGCCGGCAACTGCTGGTCGCTGCGCGCAACTTTCGACCCGATGTGCTGCTGGTCTACAAGGGTCAATCGCTCTCGCCCGCCGATGTGCGCGCCCTGGCGGCAGTCGGCGCTCCGCGGGTGAACATCTACCCGGACAACTCACCGCATGCATTCGGGGACCGGCATCGCCGAGCGATGGGTGAATACGATCTGGTGATCTCGACCAAGCCGTTCCATCCGGTGCTTTGGACCCCGCTCTACGGCTACCGCAATCGTTGCGTGTTCGTACCGCACGGCTATGACCTGCACGTGCACTACGCTGCGGCTCCGGCTCCTGCCGGTCGCTACGACGTCGTCCTGGTCGCCACATGGCGCGAGCAATACGCGCAGATGTTGCGTGAATTTGCCTCCACCCTGGGAGAGCGCCGACTTCGAGTCTGCGTCGCAGGCGCCTGCTGGGAGCGCAGCCGTGCAACGCTGCCGGCTGACTGGACATTTCCCGGCCCCGCTCTGGGTCGGGCCTATGTCGATCTGATCCGTAGCGGTGCCATCTGCATCGCCCCGGTGCATCGCGAAGTGGTCATCCGCGGGCAGCAGCAACCCGGCGACGAGGACACCACGCGGACCTACGAACTGGCTGCGGCAGGATGTTTCTTCATCCACCGCCGCACGCCATTCGCGCAGACCCTGTATGACGAGGCCACCGAAGTGCCGATGTTTGACGACGGGCGCGAGCTGGCCGCGAAGGTACTGCACTACGTGCCATTGCACGAACTGCGGTTGCAGATGGCTGCAGCAGCACAGCGCCGCGCAGTACCGGCCTATTCCATCGACGCCCGTGCCGGCGAGGTGCTGACGCAGGTCCGGATGTTGTTGGATGGACGCAGTCAGTCGCAAACTGGCTCGGATGCCTGTCAGGTCCCGGCGCATGGACTCGTCTCAGACTGCAGGTGTCATGGATGCCACTATACCCTGTTGGCGCAGCGCAAGCCACGGCTCGTCGTTCTTGCAACACACCCAATTCAGTACTACGCGCCTCTCTACCGGTGCTTGGCAGAGCGTGGTGCGGTGGATATCACCGTGATTTATTTGTCCGACGCTGGTGCGGTAGGCTACGAAGATCCCGGATTTTCAAGAACGATCGAATGGGATATCCCCTTGCTCGAGGGTTATGCGTACCGCGTTCTCCAGCCTGGATCACCGATCACTTCGCGCGGGTTCTGGAGCTGCTACGACCACAAGCTCGTCGCGGAACTGGATCGCATGCGTCCGGACTGGCTGCTTCTGTATGGCTACGCCAGTCGAATGAACTGGGTAGCGCTCCACTGGGCTCATCGCCGCGGCGTGAGAATTGCCTACGCCAGCGATTCCAACATCCGTGACGAGCAGCGCGCGTTCCTGGCTCCGCTGAAAATGTCGGTGCTGGGCCATTTTTTCGGCAGGATTGACGCATTTTTCGCGGTGAGCGAGGCCAACGCCGATTATCTCTTGAGGTACGGTGCCGACGGCCAGAAGATTTGGCGTTTGCCGTTTGCCATAGACGTTGGCCGCTTCAGGCGCGGCGCTGAGCACGTTTTCGCGGCTGTCCGGCATTACGATTTCATATGGGCCGGCAAGCTGATTCCAGGCAAACGCCCATCCGATTTCGTCGAGGCGCTGACCATTCTGGCGAACGGCTACGGTGGGCCGATCAGGGCCTGCATGGCGGGCGATGGCGCGTGTCGGGATACCATCCTTTCGCAAGCAGATCGGCTGCCATCGCACTGCAAACTTGATTTCCTTGGCTTCGTCAACCAAGGCGAAATGCCGGAGGTACTGGGGGCAGCTGGAATCCTGGTTTTCACCAGCGAACGGGAAGCTTACGGCCTTGTCGCCGGGGAAGCGGCGGCGGCGGGATTGGCGCTTATCGTCGCAGAAAACATCGGTTGCGTCGGAAAGACCGTTTTGGCCCGACCGGGCATGAATGCGCTCACCTACAAATCCGGCGATGTGCGGGCGCTGGCGCGTGCCATGCAAGGATTGCTGACCGATTCTGCGATGCGCTCGGCGATGCAACGGGCGAGCGTGGAGATCGCCGCGGAACATGACCTCCCGCGTGCGGCCGAGGTCGTCGAGCGCGTCGTCGCCGGAGGAGCGCGTGATTGAGCGTAAGTACCGCACAAAAGAGGCGGATCTTGGTCAGAATGACGCTGCGTGGTGCGGTACCGTGACCCACCACCGGCGCGCTCGGAAGGTTTGCGCGCGAGCCGCGGGCACATGGCGGGCAGGGATGGGAAGCCGATGAAGACAAAACTGCTCGTGGCCGGTAGTCGACGGCCCGTTGTCGCCCTGGTCGTGCCAGCACTGGCGGACGGCGGCGGCGTGCCCACAGTCGCCGAGTTCATCGTGTCGGCCATCGAGCGATCCGCGCGTTACGAGGTCAAGCTGATCTCGCTGGCGATGTCGTCGGACGATGCATCGAGTATCGTGCTGCGCGATCCCCGTACTTGGCGCGCGGTGCGTGTGACCGAGGGCGTTTGGAACAGCCGACCATTTGCGCATGTTGGTGCGCTGATGTCGGATTTTGAATTCATGCGCTATCGGCCACGGCACTGCCTGACCGAACTGGTGGCAGACTGCAACCTGATCCAGGTGGTCTGCGGCTCTCCGGCTTGGGCGAACGCGGTCGTCGGCTTGGGCAAGCCGGTCGCGGTGCATGTGGCCACCCGAGCGCGTGTCGAGCGGCGCGTGCGCGATGCCCGCCCGCGCGGACTCTCCGGCTGGTGGCGTAAGGGCATGACTACACTCACTGATCGTCTGGATGTTCGCGCCCTGCAGCGGGTCGATGCGATTCAGGTGATGAACCCGTGGATGTACGAGTACGTACGCGTGCTCAATGCAGGCCGTAAAGTCGATCTGCGTTACGCGCCACCCGGCGTGAACGCCGAGGTGTTCCGGCCGCGCGATGGGCGCGAACCACAAAATGATCCTTGCATCCTGTGCGTCGCGCGCCTGGACGACCCGCGCAAACACATCGGCTTGCTGCTCGAAGCCTATGCGCGACTCCCCGCGGCGGTTCGCGACACGGTGCGCCTGGTGCTTGCCGGCTCGAGGGGGCCGAGCGACACATTCTGGCGGCGGGCCGAAGTGCTCGGGTTGCGCGCAAGGGTTGGCTACGTGGCGCAGCTGGAGCGCGATGCGTTGGTGCGGCTGTACCAGGGGGCAAGCGTGTTTGCCTTGCCTTCGGACGAAGAAGGCTTCGGTGTGGTGCTGCTGGAAGCCATGGCTTGCGGCGTACCGGTGATCTCGACCCGCAGCGGCGGCCCTGATGGAATCATCACCGATGGCGAAGACGGCTATCTGGTGCCGCGGGACGACGCCGAAGCGCTGAGTTCGCGCCTGGCCCGACTGCTGCAATATCCGGATCTCAATGTCGTGATGGGGCTGCGGGCGCGTCAGACCATCGAACGTCGCTATGACGAGCGCGTGGCCGGCGGGGTCTTCGTCGAAATGTGGGACCGCTTGGTGCGCAAGTCCGGAGCTGCCTGATGTGCGGCCTGATCGCTGCCGTGACCAAATCACCCCTGCCGCAAGCCTCAGTGAGTGCGGCCCTGCAGCGGATGTTTCGCCGCGGGCCGGATGATCAGGGGGTGTGGCAGGAAGCTGGCGTGTGCCTAGGCCATCGCCGTCTGGCGATCCTCGATCTCGAAGCTCGTGCGGCGCAGCCGATGCATTCGGCCTGCGGTCGTTTCGTGATCGCCTTCAACGGCGAGATCTACAACTTCCGCGAGCTGCGACAGGATTTGGAGGCGCGCGGTATCGCCTTCCGCACCACCTCGGACACCGAAGTGATCCTCGCCTTGTTTGCGGCCGAGGGCGAGGCGATGCTGCCCCGGCTGCACGGCATGTTTGCCTTGGTGATCTGGGACCGGATGGCTCGGCGTGCCTTCGCGGCACGGGATCCGTATGGCATCAAGCCACTGTATATCGCGACCACGCAGGGTGGCGTGCTGCTGGCCTCGCAGGTCAAGGCGCTGCTGGCCACTGGCAAGGTATCGCACGCGCCGGATCACCGTGGCCAGGCCGGTTTCTGGATGCTGGGCAGCATCCCCGAACCGCATACCTGGTATCGCGATATTCGCGCTCTGCCAGCCGGGCATTGCGTCTGGATCGAGCAGGGTCGCCAATCACCCACGCGCT
>JAJYTY010000219.1 GCA_021792835.1 Pseudomonadota bacterium | reverse complement strand
CGAGCGTCTGCACGAGCAGCGCCGGCAGCCCGATGTCGCGCAGCAGTTCCCAGCGCCGGCGGCTGAAGCCGCCTTCGCGCAATGACTGCCGATACTGCTCGAAGGTGTATTCGCGCTCGAGCAGGCGCTGCAGCGTGCTCCCGAGCTGGAGTTGCTGTTCGGTGGGTCGAGGATCCATCGGAGATTCAGGGAAGGGGTCGTGGCGCGGCCTGGGGCGCGGGGCATCACAGCCCCAGAGCGCGCGCCAGGATGTTGTGCTGGATTTCGTTGCTGCCGCCGTAGATCGACACTTTGCGCCAGTTGGCGTACTGCGCCGCCAGCAGCGCGCAGTCGTCGCCGGCGACCGGCTCGAATCCCGGCGGCGGGTCGAAGGCCTCGGGCTCGAAGGGCAGCGCGCGTGCGCCAGCCACCTGCATCAGCAGCTCGCTGGCGCGCTGCTGCAGCTGGCTGCCGACGATCTTCAGCATCGAGGCCGCCGCGCCCGGGTCGCCGTCGCCGCGCAGCAGGCGCAGCTGCGTGGTCTCCAGCGCCAGCAGTTCGATCTCGAGCTCGGCGATCGCCGCGCGCAGCAGCGGCTGTTCGCAGGGGCGCCGGCCCAGCGCGTCGGGTTGCCCGGCCAGTTCGTGCAGACGCTCGAGCTCGCGCTTGACCACGCCGACGCCGGCGATGTTGCTGCGTTCGTGGCCCAGCAGGTACTTGGCGATGGTCCAGCCCTGGTTCGGCTCCCCGACCAGGTTGCGCGCCGGGACCCGCACATCGTGCAGCCAGACCTCGTTGACCTCGTGCTCGCCGTCGAGCAGGCGGATCGGGCGCACCTCGACGCCGGGGCTGCGCATGTCGAGCAGCACGAAGGAGATGCCGCCCTGCGGCTTGGCCGACGGGTCGGTGCGCACCAGGCAGAACATCCAGTCGGCGTACTGCGCCAACGTGGTCCAGGTCTTCTGCCCGTCGAGCACGAACTCGTCGCCGTCGAGCCGCGCGCGCGTGCTCAGCGACGCCAGGTCGGAGCCGGCGCCCGGTTCGGAATAGCCCTGGCACCACCAGCTGCGACCCTCCAGCATCGGCGGCAGGAATTCGGCACGCTGCGCTTCGCTGCCGAATCGCAGCAGCACCGGCGCGAGCATCTTCAGCCCGAAGGGCAGCTGGCGCGGCGCCCCCGCGCGCACGCATTCCTCGTCGAACAGCGCCTGCCGCGCCGGATCCCATGCGCAGCCACCCCAGTCGAGCGGCCAGTGCACCGCGCCCCAGCCGTGGGAATGCAGGATGCGCTGCCACTGCAGGTAATCCTCGCGGCCCAGGCGGCGGCCGCGCAGCACCTTGTCGCGCAGTTCGGCGGGCAGCCAGGCCTGCAGCTTGCTGCGCACCTGCGCGCGAAACTCGCCCAGTTCGGGTAGAAGTTCGAAGTTCATGGTTGGGGAAGATGCGCGCTCGACCGGTTTGTCTGTTCCAAGAACCGCTGTGCGGAACACGGTTCCATGAATTAGGATGCGAGGCATTCTTTCGCCGGGACCCGGGGCTGTCAAGGCGCCGGGCGGCTGATCGCGGGGAGTGCCATGCAGACGGACGAACAGACGGACGAACAGAAGGGCGACGTGCAACAGGCGGCGCCGCAGGCCCCGGTCGCGGGCGACGAACACGGTGACCGCCAGTTCGTCACCGCGCTGGCGCGAGGGCTGGAGGTGCTGGCCTGCTTCCGGGCGCGCGACCGTTCGTTGGGAAACCAGGACATCGCGCGGCGCTGCGCGCTGCCCAAGTCCACGGTGTCGCGGCTCACGCACACGCTCACCCGCCTGGGCTACCTGAGCCAGGACGGCGAGAGCGGTCGCTATCGCCTGGGCAGCGCGACCCTGGCGCTGGGAAGCAGCGTGCTGGCGAACATGGACATGCGCCGGCTCGCGCGCCCGCTGATGCAGGAACTCGCCGACGCCACCGGGACCATGGTCTCGCTGGGGGTGCGCGACCGCCTGTCGATGATCTACGTGGAGAACTGCCGCAGTCCGTCGGCGCTGACCCTGAGCCTGGACGTCGGCTCGCGCATCCCGCTGGGCAGCACGGCGATGGGGCGCGCCTGGCTGGCGGTGGCGCCGGCTCGCGAACGCCAGGCCCTGCTGGAGGAACTGGCGGCGCAGCACGGCCCGAACTGGAATGCGCAGCAGATCGCCATCGAGCACGCGCTGCAGGAATATCGCGAACGCGGCTGCGCCTGTTCCTTCGGCGAGTGGCAGCCCGACGTGAACGCCATCGCCGTCGGCATCGATCCGGGCCACGGCATGCCGCGCATGGCCATCAACTGCGGCGGACCGGCCTTCCAGCTGTCGCCGCAGTTCCTGCTGGAGCAGGCGCGTCCGCGACTGCTCGACACGGTTCGTCGCCTGCAGCAGGTCGCGCGCGACTGACGGCCGTCATGGCGCCTCGCTCCGCGTGTCGCGGCTTTACAAGGCCCGATGCCGAGCAATAGCATGACTCGTAGCAATTCCTGCAAAACCATGTTCCGCACTACGGAACTACCGGCGCGGGCCTGCCCAGGCGGCCGCGTCGGCCACCCGGAGCTCCCATGCCCAGCGTCACCCTGCAGCGCGTCGGCGACATCGCCGTGCTCACCCTGGACAATCCGCCGGTCAACGGTTTCGGGCTGCAGCAGCGGCGCATGCTGATCGACGCGCTGGACGCGGTGGCGGCCGATGCGCAGCTGCGCGGTGCCGTGGTCACTGGCGCCGGCCCGCTGTTCAGCGGCGGTGCCGACATCCGCGAATTCGGCACACCCGCGATGACCGCGTCGCCGCATCTGCTGGACGTGCTGCAGGCGGCGGAGGAATGCGCGAAGCCGGTGGTGGCCGCGATCCACGGCACCTGCGTCGGCGGCGGGCTGGAGTTCTCGCTGGCCTGCCACGGTCGCGTCGCGCTGGCCTCGGCCAAGGTGGGTCTGCCCGAGGTCAAGCTGGGCCTGATCCCCGGCAGCGGAGGCACCCAGCGCCTGCCGCGCGCCCTCGGGCTGGCGCGGGCGCTGGACCTGATCGTGTCCGGGGAGCCGCAGGCGGCCGGGGAGCTGCGCGACGGCGCGCTGTTCGACGCCGTGGTGGAGTCGGACGTGGTCGGCGCCGCGTGCGCGCTGGCGCGCCGCCTGGCCGACGCGGGCGAGCTGCCGCGCCTGCGCGACCGCGTCGTGCCGGACGCCGCCGATGCGGCGCGCGAGCTGTTCGCGCAGCGCCGCGACGCGGCCGCGCGCCAGTACCCGCACCAGCCGGCGCGCCTGCGCGCGATCGAGGCCGTGGCCGCCAGTCTCGGCGACTTCGAGGCCGGCATGGAGCTCGAGCGCTGGCTGTTCCTCGCGCTGCTGGCCACCCCGGAGTCGCGCGCCATGCGCCACGCCTTCTTCGCCGAGCGGGCCGCCGCGCATGTGCGCGGCGTGGCGCCGGATACGCCGGTGCGCGAGATCCGGCGTGTCGGCGTGGTCGGCGCCGGCACCATGGGCGGCGGCATCAGCATGAACTTCCTCAACGCCGGGATCCCGGTGGTGCTGGTGGAGTCGCGCCAGGAGGCGCTGGAGCGCGGGCTGGCGACGGTGCGCGCCAACTACGAGGCCTCGGCGCGTCGCGGACGCCTGAGCGCGCAACAGGTGGAACAGCGCATGGGCCTGCTGCAGCCGGGGCTGGACATGTCGGCGCTGCGCGACTGCGACCTGATCATCGAGGCGGTGTTCGAGGACCTGCAGGTCAAGCGCGAGGTGTTCGAGCGCATCGACGAGGTGGCGCGAGACGGCGCCATCCTGGCGTCGAACACCTCGACCCTGGACCTGGATGCGATCGCCGCGTTCACGCGCCGTCCGGGCGACGTGGTCGGCATGCATTTCTTCAGTCCGGCCAACGTGATGCGCCTGCTGGAGGTGGTGCGCGGCAGGCACACCGCCGCCGACGTGCTGGCCACGGTGATGCAGCTGGCGCGGCGCATCGGCAAGACCGCGGTGGTGTCCGGGGTGTGCGACGGGTTCATCGGAAACCGCATGCTCGAGCACTACGGACGCATGGCGCAGTTCCTGGTCGAGGAGGGCGCGTCGCCGCAGCAGGTGGACCGCGCGCTGGAGACCTGGGGCATGGCGATGGGGCCGTTTCGCATGAGCGACCTGGCGGGCAACGACATCGGCTGGGCCATCCGCAAGCGCCGCTACGTCGACAAGCCGCAGATGCGCTACTCGCGCCTGGCCGACCGGCTGTGCGAGCTCGGGCGCTTCGGGCAGAAGACCGGCGCCGGCTGGTACCGCTACGAGCGCGGCAGCCGCGAGGCCCTGCCGGACCCCGAGGTCGACGCGCTGATCCGCCAGTACCGCAGCGACATCGGCGTGCGCGCGCGCGCGGTGAGCGACCGCGAGATCGTCGAGCGCTGCATCTACGCGCTGGTCAACGAGGCCGCGCGCATCCTTGACGAGGGCATCGCGCAGCGCGCGTCGGACATCGACATGGTGTACCTGGCCGGCTACGGCTTCCCCTTGTGGCGCGGCGGCCCGCTGATGTGGGCCGACATGCAGGGCAGCTACATGGTGGCGCGGCGCATGCGCGAATTCGCCGCGCAACCCGGCGGCGACGCCGCCTTCTGGGAACCCGCGCAGTGGCTTGCGCGCCTGGCCGAGCGCGGCGCCGGCTTCCACGACGCCTGAGGCGATGCCGAAGGGCGATGCGGCGCGAATCCCCTCCCTCCCTTTCCTTTCCTTTCCAGTGAGTCCAAGATGAATTCCGAGAACCTGCAGGTCCTGCTCGCCGAGCGCCCCGTCGGCTGGGTCGAGCCGCGGCATTTCACGTTGCACCGCGCGCCCGTGCCAAGTCCCGGCGACGGCGAGGTGCTGGTGCGCAACCTGTGGCTGTCGCTCGACCCCTACATGCGCGGGCGCATGTCCGACGCCAAGTCCTACGCGGAGCCGGTGGCGCTGGGCGCGGTGATGGTGGGCGGCACCGCGGGCGAGGTGGTGGAGTCGCGCGATCCGGCGCTGCGCCCCGGCGACAAGGTGGTGGGCATGCTGGGGTGGCAGCGCTTCGGCTGCGTGCCGGCGCGCGCGCTGATGAAGGTCGACGACTCCCGGGTCCCGTTGCAGGCCTGGCTGGGCCCGCTG
>JAJYTY010000218.1 GCA_021792835.1 Pseudomonadota bacterium | reverse complement strand
TCGGCAGCTTCCACCGTGTGGCCCTCGTCGTTCAAGATTTCGGACAACAGGTCGCGGATACCGACTTCGTCGTCCACCACAAGGATGCTAGCCATAGGCCAAGAGTCTTCCGGTGTTCAGTCAGGCCGCGCTGGCCGGCGCGGGGGGGTCCATAGCGGGAAATATAAGGGATACGCGCGCTCCGCTGATTCCCGCCTCGGTGCCGAGATTTTGCACCTCGGCGCGTGCATGGTGCTCCTCGGCGATCTTGCGCACCACGGCCAGGCCCAGCCCGGTGCCTCGCGGCTTGGTGGTCACGTAGGGCTCGAAGGCTCGCGACAGCACCTTGTCGCTGAATCCGGGGCCGCTGTCGCTGACCGACAGGCGCACGCGCTGGGTCCCGCTGCTGCTGGATCGATACGTTTCGGTACGCACAGTGATGCTTCCATGCTCCTGCCCGGCGATCGCGTCGAGTGCATTTTGCAGCAGGTTGTGCACCACCTGGCGCAGTTGCGCGGCGTCGCCTTCGATCAGCGGCAATGACGGCGCCAGTTGGGCATGCACATGTGCCGATTGCGCAGCGTACAGGTTCAGCACGTCGCCGATCAGCGCGTTGAGGTCCATCGGCGCCAGCGTGGTCACCGGGGTGCGCGCATAGTCGCGGAATTCGTCGACCATGCGCCGCATCGCGGTGACCTGGTTGACGATGGTGCCGGTGGCGCGGGTCAGCATGTCGCGGTCGGACCCGCTCAGGCGCGATTCGAGCTTCATCTGCAGGCGCTCGGCCGACAGCTGGATGGGGGTCAGCGGGTTCTTGATCTCGTGCGCCAGGCGGCGCGCCACCTCGCCCCAGGCCAGCGAGCGTTGTGCCGAGATCAGTTCGCTGATGTCGTCGAACACCACCACCGCGGCGCTGTGCCCGGGCAGCAGCAGACGCGCGCCGCGCACCAGCAGGGTCAGCGCGGTGTCGCTGCCCGGGGGCGTGTAGTCGATCTGGCGCAGCCAGTGGTCGCTGCTGCCGCTGCCGAGTTCGTGGAAGGCGGAGTCGATCTCGGCGGCGAAGCCCTGCAGCGCCTCGACGTCGGTGATCGGGCGGCCGACCGCGCCCTGCAGCGCCACGCGCAGCACGCGCGTTGCGCTGGGGTTGGCCAGCGTCAGGCGCAACCCGTCTCCCAGTACCAGCACGCCCGCCGTCAGGTTGTCCAGCACGCTTTGCAGGTACGCGCGCGAGGCTTCCAGCGCCTGCCGGCTGGCCTCGGCCTGATGGCGCGCCTCCGACAGCTGCGCCGTCATCGCGTTGAACGAGCGCGTGAGCGAGCCGAGTTCGTCGCTGGAGCGCACCTCCGGACGCGGGCGCAGGTCGCCGCCGGCCACCGCGCGCATGCCGTCGGCCAGCAGCAGCAGCGGTCTGGCCAGCTGGTTGCCCATCAGCACCGCCAGCAGTACCGCTGCGAACACCGCGAGGAACAGGGTCAGGGTCAGCGTGGAGATGTACATGCGCCGCAGCCCGTCGCGTCCCAGCGCGCGCTCCTGGTATTCGGCGTAGGCGCGCTGCACCTCGAGGGCGCTGCGCGAGATCGCGCTGGGCACGTTCTGCACCAGCAGCAGGTAACGCTGGTGCCCGGGCAGCAGCAGCGAGCGCGTGGGCAGCGGGATCACGACCCGCAGACGCAGGGAGCTTCCCGCGTCGGCCGAGCCGTCCTCGCCCCCTTCCACGCTGGCCAGTTGTCCCATCAGGCGCAACTGGCGCATGGCCTCGGGGCCCGGCAGGTCGGGCACCAGCGCGAAGGGATTGCCTCCGGCGCTGGCCAGCACGTTGCCGTTGCCGTCGAATACCGTGGCCTGCTCCAGGCTGAGCTGCTGCAGCAGCTGCTCCAGCGCCACCGGCGCGATGTCGCCGTGGTTGTCCACCAGTTGCGCGGCGACGTTGCGCCCTTTCGCGGTGAGGTCGGCCAGCAGCACCTCGAGGGTGGTGCGCCCGAGGTTCAGACCGGAGGTCAGCGCGCGCTCGACCTTGACGTCGAACCAGGTCTCGATGCTGCGTGCCACGAACTGGTACGAGACGACGTAGATCACCAGTCCCGGCAGCACGCCGACCAGCGTGAACACCATCGCCAGCTTGAACAGCAGGCGGCTGCCGAAGCGACGCTTGCGCAGGCGCCACAACAGGCGCGAGGAAAGCCCGAGGATCAGCAGCAGCAGCAGCGCCGCCACCACGATGTTGATCCAGTACAGGGCCCCGAAATAGGGATTCACCGCGGCGGTGTTCTTGGTCGACACGGCGAGCAGGAACACCAGGAACACGACCAGCGGCAGTCCCACCGCCAGCGCGCCCCACGAGGCTACCCGGGTGGCGCGGTTGACGGTGCGGGAGTCCATGTGAAGCTGACCCGTGGGAAATCGGCCTCGAGCTGCCAGTCCGATTGCGAGCCGACGTTGATCTGGAAGGGGCGCGGCAGTTGCGACAGATCGAGCTCGAATCGTCCGCCGACCTGGTACGTCTGGCCGGCCTTGAGGCTTTTGGCGTCCGCGATCTTCAGGTGCGAGATGTGCTGCACCTGGTTGAGCGCGTCGTCCAGCGAGCTGTAGCTGGTGCGCAGCGCTCCCGTGGATACGCGGTACTTGCCCAGCAGCGGCTCGTAGCCGAGGCGGGTGAGCATCTGGCCTTCGCCGACGCTGGCGTCGAACCACCACCAGCGCGACTGCAGCACGTTCAGGCGCGTGAGGAAATACAGCGGGATGCCGCGGTGCAGCGCGTCCTCCAGCGGAACCGGAAGCGCGAACACCACGCTGGCGCTGGCATAGGCACCGTCGACCTCGAGTTCCACCGTGGGGGGCTGGGCATACACGGTGGCGGCGCGCGCGGGCGTCCAGGCCTGCAGCGCGCTTGCGGCCGCGCCGATGCCTGCGGCCGCAAGCACGCGGCGACGCATCGGGTCAGGGGCCTGCGACGGACTCATGCGGTGGCATCGGCACGCTTGGCGAACAGGGCGTAGAAAAAGCCGTCGCGCTCGGGCGACCTGCCGGGCAGGATCTGGCCCGGCGCGACCAATGCTAACGCATCGCCATGCCGGGCCAGGAAGCTCGCCGCCTGCTCGGCGCCCTCGGCAGGAAACAGGGAGCACGTGGCATACAGCAGCCGGCCGCCGGGGCGCAGCAGCGGCCACAGCGCATGCAGCAGCTCGCGCTGCTGCGTCGCCAGCGCCGCGATGTCCTGCGGCCGGCGCAGCCAGCGGATGTCGGGGTGACGGCGGCTGATGCCGCTGGCGCTGCAAGGGGCGTCGAGCAGGATGCGGTCGAAGGCGCGGCCGTCCCACCAGCTCGCCGGCTGCGCGGCGTCGGCACAGCGCACCTCGGCGGGCGCCAGGCGCAGCCGGCGCAGGGTGTCGCCGATGCGCGCGGCGCGTGCGGCATCGCGGTCCAGTGCGAGGACCTCGCAATCGGCGAGCTCCAGCACGTGGGCCGTCTTGCCGCCGGGCGCGGCACAGGCGTCGAGCACGCGCATCCCGGCCCTCGGGTCCAGCAGCGCGGCGGCGAGCTGCGCCGAGGCGTCCTGCACACTGACGGCGCCGGAGTCGAACAGCGGCAACTCACCCACCGCGACCGCGCGCCGCAGCACCAGCGCCTGCTCCAGCCCGGGGCCGGAGGGGGCCTCGGCGTCGAGTCCGGCAGCGCGCAGCAGTTCCAGGTACTGCTCGCGGCTACCCCAGCGCCGGTTCACGCGCAGGGTCATCGGCGGCGGCAGCGCGGCCAGCTCGAGGATGGATTCCCATTGCGTGGGCCAGGCGTCGCGCAGCAGCTCGATCCACCACGCGGGGTGGTTGTAGCGCGCCTCGGGCTGGGACAACGCCTGCGCGAGCAGGCTTTCACGCTGCGCCTGCAGGCGTCGCATCAAGGCGTTGACGAAGCCGCGCGCGCCTCGCGTGCGCGGGTGCGCGGCGCAGGCCTGCACGGCTTCGTACACCAGCGTGTGGTCGGGGTAGGGACGTGGCTCGGGCAGGCTGGCCAGCGCCAGCGCCACCAGCAGCAGGGCTTCGATCTGCGGCGGACGGACCTGCCGTGGGTGCAGCAGCGCCAGCAGCGCACGCGCGCGCCCGAGCCCGCGCAAGGTCTCGAAGCACAGCGCCTGCGCCGCGCCGCGCTGCGCCGCGCTCCACGGCGCGACGGGCGGCCGGTGCGTCCCGGCGCTCAGGCGCGGCAGCGCGCTTGCCAGGGATTCGCCACGCAGCACGCAGCCGACGAGTTCGGCGGCTGCCAGCAGGTCCCGGTGCAGCGCGCGCGTCGGGGGATGATTCGGGGCGGTGGTTTTCAGGGCTTGAGGTAGTACCAACCCTTGGACTGCAGGCGGATGATCTCGTACACGCCGGCCGGAACCAGCGTGGCCTCGAGCACGACGCGGTCGGTCGGGATCTTCAGGAAGTCCAGCGTGTTCCGGCAGGCCTTGAACTGCACGCCCTGGTTGGCCAGCCCGCCGATGATGCCGGAGAACGCGGCGCCGGTGGGCGCCTTGGTGCCGTCGAGCAGGAAATGGATGGCCTTGCCGTAGCCGACCACGATGAACTGCATGCGCGGGTCGAGCTGGAGCACGTTCTGGATGTTGATCAGTCCCTCGTAGGCCTGCTCCAGGTCCACGCTGATTTGCATCACCACCTTCCAGGGCTCGCTGGAAATGGGCTTGTCGTTCACCGGGCCCTGGCTTTGCGCAGCCGCCAGCGGTGCGGCGCCGAGCCCGGCAAGTCCGGCGCCCAGCAGGCGGATGCGGTCACGTGGGTTCATGCTTGGCATTCTCCGGGTGGTGTCGAGGCGACGGCGCCGAAAGCTTACAGGAAGCTTGCGGGCGTGTCCGGCGGCGAGGATCCGCCCGGCCCTGCCGCGCAGGCAAGGCTCACTTGAGCTGCAGCGGATAGACGCTGAGCCGGTGCAGTCCGAAGCGGCGGCGCCTGGCCAGCGCGCGGTACGGCCAGTAGCCGACCAAGGTCGCGAACATCAGCGCCAGCGCGTTGAACAGCACCCCGCTGACCAGCACGCCCAGCGCCTCGCCGACCCCGACCTGCTGCCGATACACGTACAGCGCGATGCAGCCGCTGACCACCCCCGTGCCGCTGCCGAGCGCGGCGCCCAGGC
>JAJYTY010000023.1 GCA_021792835.1 Pseudomonadota bacterium | reverse complement strand
CCGATCTACCGCCGCATGCGACGGTTCGCGTGCCTGTCGGCGGTGCCTGCCTGTGGCGCGACGGGCCATGGCTGCGTTGCGAACCCGCGGGGCCAGCCCCGCGGCTCGCGGATCGCGCGCGCCGGTCCCTATAATCGAACGCTTTTTGCGCCTTCGCCGCGTGCGACGGCCGGTGCCGCGCCGGCACCGGCGGGATGCGGCGCGCGGCTGCCAACCACCATCCATCATGGCGCTCATCGTCCAGAAGTACGGCGGCACCTCGGTCGGCTCCGTCGATCGCATCAAGAACGTCGCGCGGCGCGCGATCAAATGGGCCGAGGCCGGCAACCAGGTCGTGGTGGTCGTGTCGGCGATGGCGGGCGAAACCAACCGGCTGATCGCGCTGGCGCGCGAGATCCAGCCCGAGCCCGATCCCCGTGAGCTCGACGTGGTCGCGGCCACCGGCGAGCAGGTGACCATCGGCCTGCTGGCGATGGCGCTCAAGTCCCTCGGGCACGACGCGCGCAGCTACACCGGGTTCCAGGTCGGCGTGCATACCGACAGCGCGTTCACCAAGGCGCGCATCGAATCCATCGACGAGCAGCGCATCCGCGCCGATCTGGACGGCGGCCGCATCGTCGTGGTGGCGGGTTTCCAGGGCCTCGACGCGAACGGCAACATCACGACCCTCGGCCGCGGCGGCTCGGACACCTCGGGCGTGGCGCTGGCCGCGGCACTGGGCGCCGACGAATGCCAGATCTACACCGATGTCGACGGCGTCTACACCACCGATCCGCGCGTCGTCCCGGAGGCGGCCAAGCTGCCCTCGATCACCTTCGAGGAAATGCTCGAGATGGCCAGCCTGGGCTCGAAGGTGCTGCAGATCCGCTCGGTGGAGTTCGCCGGCAAGTACCGCGTGCGCCTGCGCGTGCTGTCGAGCCTGACACCGTGGGACCTGCCGCTGGAACAGGAGAGGAACAGCGGAACCCTGATCACATTCGAAGAGGACCAGAACATGGAACGTGCCGTCGTTTCCGGCATCGCCTTCGCGCGCGACGAGGCCAAGATCACGGTGGTGGGCGTGCCCGACCGTCCGGGAATCGCCTACCAGATCCTCAGCGCGGTCGGCCAGGCCAACATCGAGGTCGACATGATCGTGCAGAACCAGAGCGTCGACGGATTCACCGATTTCTCGTTCACCGTGGGGCGCGGCGACTACGCACGCACGCTGGCGATCCTGAAGAGCGAGGTGCAGGGGCATATCGGCGCGAAGGACGTGATCGGCGATCCGAAGGCCTGCAAGGTGTCGATCGTCGGGGTCGGAATGCGCTCGCATGCAGGCGTGGCCAGCACGATGTTCCGTACGCTGTCGGAAGAGGGCATCAACATCCAGATGATCTCGACTTCCGAGATCAAGGTGTCGGTGCTGATCGACGAGAAGTATCTCGAGCTCGCGGTGCGCGCGCTGCACCGCGCCTTCGACCTGGACGCCCAGCCGGCGGGCTGATCGGGCGGCCGCCGCGGCGCGCCCGCCGGCGCGCCTCAGCGTTGCTGCGCGAAGCGCACGCGCACGCGCAGTCCGCCGAGCGGCGAGTCGAGCAGTTCCACCGTGGCACCACTGCGCTCGGCCACGCTTTTCACGATGGCCAGCCCGAGCCCGGTGCCACCGGGAGGCGAGTCGGCACGGCGATAGAAGCGGTCGAACACGCGCGGCCGCTCGGCCGCCGGGATCCCGGGTCCCGAATCGTCGACTTCCAGCACGGCGTTCGGCCCGTCGCTGCGCACGCGCACGTCGACGCGCCCGCCGCGCGGGCAGTAGCGCACCGCGTTGTCGACCAGGTTGCGCGCCAGCATGCGCAGCCCGTTGGGCGGCGCCTGCACCGTCAGTTCCTCGGCCTGTTCGAGGCCGGCGTCGATGCCGCGCGTATGCGCCAGCTCCAGCGTGTCCGACAGCGCCGCGCGCGCGGCCTCGGTCAGCGAGGTCGCGGCCGGGGTTTCGCGGCCGCCGGAGTCGGCACGTGCCAGCGCCAGCAGCTGCTCGACCAGATGGGTGGCGCGATCGATGCCGGCATCCAGGCGCTGCGCCGCGAGGCGTCGCGTGGCGTCGTCCTGGGCGCGCGCGAGCATCTGCAATTGCACCTTCAGCGCGGCCAGCGGCGAGCGCAGCTCGTGGGCGGCGTCGGCGACGAACATCTGCTGCGCGTCGAAGGCCTGGCGGGTGCGCGCGAACAGTCCGTTCATCGCCCGCACCACGGGTTGCATCTCCAGCATCGCGGTGCTCGGGTCCAGCGGGTCGAAGGAGGTGGCGGCACGGTTCTCGAGCTCGCTCGACAGCGACCGCAGCGACCCGAGCGAGCGCCGCACCACCCAGGCCACGACCAGCAGCAGCAGCGGAACGATCAGCAACATCGGCCACACGGAGTTCAGCGCGAAGGTCAGCGCCAGCGCGCGCCGGCTCAGCAGGGGCTGCGCGACCTGGATCGTGCGCCCGCCGGCCTGCATCGAGAACACGCGCCACTTCTGGTTGTTCACGTCGACGTTGGCGTAGCCGAGCACCGCCTGATCGGGTAGCTCGACGCGCGGACGCGACACGTAGATACGCTGTCCGTCCGGGGACCAGACCTGGAACACGTAGTCCAGGTCGTCGCGCGCGCCGCTGCGCGGCCCGAAGCCCGGCAGGCCCAGCTCGCCGGTGGCCAGCGACAGCGCGATCTGCTGCAGGTGGTAGTCGAACACCGCGTCGGCTTCGCGCATGGCGTTGCGGAAGACAGCGACCGCCTGCACCAGCGCCGCCGTCAGCACGGCCACCGTCAGCAACAGCAGCAGGCGGGCGCGCAGCGACTTCATGCGGCCTGTCCGTCGCCGCCGGCGGCGCCGGACTCGTCGCGCGCGATCACGTAGCCCATGCCGCGGATGTTGCGGATGAATTCGGCGCCGAGCTTCTTGCGCAGGCTGTGCACGTAGACCTCGACCGCGTTGCTGGAGATTTCGTCCTTCCAGCCGTAGAGCTTTTCCTCCAGCTGGGCGCGCGACAGGATCACCCCGGGGCGGCGCATCAGCGCTTCCAGCACCGCCCATTCGCGCTGCGACAGCACCAGCGCACGCCCGTGCAGCGTGGCCTCGTGGGTGGCCGGGTTCAGGCATACGCCGGCGTGCTCGATGGCGGGCTCGGCGCGCCCTGCGGCGCGACGCAGCAGCGCGCGTACGCGCGCCTGCAGTTCGTTGAGGTCGTAGGGCTTGAGCAGGTAGTCGTCGGCGCCCGCGTCGAGCCCGCGGATGCGGTCGTCCACCGAGTCGCGCGCGGTGACGATGAGCACGGGGGTGCGGTCGCGGCGCTCGCGGGCCGCACGCAGCACCTGCAGCCCGTCGCGCGTGGGCAGCCCGAGGTCGAGCAGCACCAGGTCGTAGGGCTCGCCGCTCCAGGCGCTGTCGGCGGCGCGACCATCGCGCACCCAATCCACCGCATAGCCCTCGGCACGCAGCGCGTCGAGTACGCTTTCCCCGATCATCGGGTCGTCTTCCACCAGCAGCAATCGCATTGCGGCGTTTCCTCGTTGCCTCGCGTGTTCGTTCGCTTCCAGCCCGGTCCGGGCCCGCGGCGTGGCGTGCAGGAGCGGCCCGGAATCGGCACAATGATCGTTTGTCGCGTTGTTCGCAACGTCGTTTGTAGCGCAAGCCTGCAGGGAATGCGAACCCGCAGCCGACCCTATCACCGGAACTGGAGTTGATGATGACCCATGCGATCCGCATCGAGCGTACCGGAGGCCCCGAGGTGCTGCAGTGGCAGCAGGTGGAGGTCGGCGATCCCGGCCCCGGCGAGGTGCGCGTGCGCAACGCCGCCGTGGGCGTCAACTTCATCGACGTATACCACCGTACCGGACTGTATCCGCTGCCGCTGCCGGCGGGCATCGGACTGGAGGCCGCCGGGGTCATCGAGGCGGTGGGGCAGGGCGTGGACGAATTTCGCGCAGGCGACCGCGTCGCCTACTGCCACGGGCCGACCGGAGCCTACGCGCAGGCGCGCGTGATGCCGGCTCGGGTGCTGGTGAAACTGCCCGACGGCATCGAATTCGAGACCGCGGCGGCGATGATGCTCAAGGGGCTGACCGCGCAGTTCCTGCTGCGTCGCACGCGCCGGCTGCAGGCCGGCGATGTCGCGTTGTTCCACGCCGCCGCCGGCGGCGTCGGGCTGCTTGCCGGGCAATGGGCGAAGGCCCTCGGCGTGCAGTTGATCGGCACCGCGGGCAGCGACGAGAAATGCCGACTGGCGCTGAGCAACGGCTATGCCCATTGCATCAACTACCGCAGCGAGGACCTGGTGTCGCGGGTCAAGGAACTGACCGGCGGCAAGGGGGTGTCGGTGGTGTACGACTCGGTCGGGCGCGACACCTGGGAGCGTTCGCTGGCCTGTCTGCAGCCCTTCGGGTTGATGGTCAGTTTCGGCAACGCCTCCGGCCCGGTGCCCCCGGTGACCCTGGGCGACCTGGCCGCGCGCGGGTCGCTGTACGTGACCCGCCCGACCCTGATGACCCATCTGGCCGACCGCGCCACGCAACTGGAAATGGCTGCCGAGCTGTTCGACGTCGTGCTGTCGGGCAAGGTGCGTCCGCTGATCGGCCAGCGCTTCGCGCTGAGTGACGCCGCGCAGGCGCATCGCGCGCTGGAGTCGCGCGCGACCACCGGCAGCATCGTGCTGCAACCCTGACGGCCTGTCCGGGCGCTTGCGCGCCGGCCACCCCAAGGCAGGCCTGCGCCCCCTCGGGGGGCTGTCAACCTCAGGCGGTGTCGCGGCGCTGGCGTGCCTGGCGCTGCTCGTCGAGCAGCAGCGCCACGGCTCCCAGCGTGATCGAGGTGTCGGCGAGGTTGAAGGCCGGCCAGTGCCACTGCCCCGACGAGGTGCTCACGTAGAAGTCCAGGAAATCGGTGACGTGGCCCCACAGCACGCGGTCCACCACGTTGCCGAGGGCGCCGCCGAGGATCAGCCCCAGCGCCAGGCCCAGCAGCACGCGGCGGCGTCGCCGCAACAGCAGCACGACGATCAGCAGCGAGGCCGCGCTGCCCAGGCCGGTGAACAGCCAGCGCTGCCATCCCGATTGCGCGGCGAGGAAGGAAAAGGCCGCGCCGGCATTCTCGATGTGCACGAGGTTGAAGAACGGCGTCACCGCGATGCTGGCGCCCAGCGGCAGTTCGCGCGCCACCAGCCACTTGCTGAACTGGTCGAGCACGACCACCGCGGCGGCCAGCAGCAGCCACACCCAGGAGCCCGGCGCGCGCTCGCTCGAAGTCGTCTCAGACATGGAGCCGCGCCTCGCCGTCGCCATGCAGGTTGTCGATGCAGCGCCCGCACAGGCCGGGGTGCGCGGGGTCGCTGCCGGCGTCGTCGACCCAGTGCCAGCAGCGTTCGCACTTGTGCGCCTGCGCCGGCTCGACCTGCACCGCGAGCTGCTGCGCCGCATGCAGGCGCAGCCGCGACACGATGAAGGCGAACCGGGCCTCGTCTCCCAGCGTGCGCAGCAGTTCGAGGTCGGCCTGCGGCAATCCGAGATCGACCCAGGCCTGCAGCGAGGATCCCAGGCGCCCCTCGGCACGCACGGCTTCCACCGCGCGGTTGACCTGGTCGCGCAGCTCGCGGATACGCGCCCAGCGCTGCAGCAGCGCGGATGCGTCGGGCACCTGCGGCAGCGTGTGCCAGGTCTGCACGAAGATGCTTGCGTCGGTTTTCGCCTGCGTCGGCGCGAAATGCTCCCAGGCCTCTTCCGCGGTGAAGCTCAGGAAGGGCGCGATCCAGCGCAGCATCGCGCTCGCCAGGTGCCACAGCGCCGTCTGCGCGCTGCGCCGCGCCGGGCCCTGCGCCTGTGTCGTGTACAGGCGGTCCTTCAGCACGTCGAGGTAGAAACCGCCGAGGTCCTCGGAGCAGAACACCAGCAGCCTGGCCACCACCGGGTGGAATTCGTAGTCGGTGTAGTGGGCCAGGATGTCGCGCTGCAGCTGGTCCGCGTAAGCCAGCATCCAGCGATCGATCTCCAGCATGTCCGCCACCGGCACGGACTGGGTCGCGGGGTCGAAGTCCGACACGTTGGCCAGCAGGAAGCGCAGGGTGTTGCGCACCCGCCGGTAGTTCTCGACCACCTGCTTGAGGATCGCGTCGGAGATCGCCAGGTCGCCGGAGTAGTCGGTGGACGCCACCCACAGCCGGATGATCTCGGCACCGAGCTTGTCGCTGACCGTCTGTGGCGCGATCACGTTGCCCACCGACTTGCTCATCTTGCGGCCCTGGCCGTCGACCGTGAAGCCGTGCGTGAGCAGCGCCTTGTAGGGAGCGCGTCCGTCGATCGCGCAGCCGGTGAGCAGCGACGAGTGGAACCAGCCGCGGTGCTGGTCGTGGCCTTCCAGGTACAGGTCGGCCGGCCATGCCAGCTGTTCGCGGTGGCTGCCGCGCAGCACGTGCCAGTGGGTGGTGCCGGAGTCGAACCAGACCTCGATGATGTCCTGGGACTTCTCGTAGTCGTCGGCCTCGTCGCCGATCCATTCGCGCGGGTCCAGTCGCGACCACGCCTCGATGCCCTCGCGCTGCACCAGTTCGGCCGCTCGGTCCATCAGCTCGAGCGTGCGGGGGTGCAACTCGCCGGTGGCACGATGCAGCAGGAAGGGCAGCGGAACGCCCCAGGCGCGCTGGCGCGAGATGCACCAGTCGGGGCGGCCGGCGATCATGTCGTGCAGGCGGGCCTTGCCCCCGGCGGGGTAGAAGGCGGTCTGCTCGACTGCGTCCAGCGCGGTCTCGCGCAGCGTGCGCGGGGCCTTGTCGACCGTGCACACGCCGTCGCCTTCGTCCATGCGCACGAACCACTGGCTGGCGGCGCGGTAGATCACCGGGGTCTTGTGGCGCCAGCAATGGGGATAGCTGTGACGGATGTCCTCGGTCGCCAGCAGGTTTCCGGCGGCGCGCAGCGCTTCCACGATGGCCGGCGCCGCGCGCCAGATCAGCTGGCCGCCGAACAGCGGCAGGTCGCTCGCGTACACGCCATCGGCCTGCACCGGGTTGAGCACCTGCTCGGTGGTCATTCCGTGCGCGATGCAGGAATTGAAGTCCTCCACGCCGTAGGCCGGGGACGAGTGCACGATGCCGGTGCCGTCGTCGGCGGTGGCGTAGCTCGCCAGGTACACAGGACTGACGCGGTCGTAGCCCGGGTGCATCCGCGCCAGCGGGTGCCGGAAGCGCAAGCCGCCGAGGGCCTCGCCCCGCACCGTCGCCAGCACGCGACCCTGCAGGCCGTAGCGTTGCAGGCAGGGCTCGACGCGCGCGCTGGCCAGCAGCAGCACGCCGCGCGGCGTGTCCACCAGGCTGTAGTCGAGTTCGGGGTTGAGGTTCAGCGCCTGGTTGGCCGGGATGGTCCATGCGGTGGTGGTCCAGATTACCGCGAAGGCCGGACCGGGCAGCGACTCCAGTCCGAAGGCCGCCGCCAGGCGCTCGGGCTCGTCGCAGGGGAAGGCCACGTCCAGCGTGTGCGAGGTCTTGTCGGCGTACTCGATCTCGAACTCGGCCAGCGACGAATGGCAGTCGAAGCACCAGTGCACCGGCTTGAGTCCGCGATACACGAAGCCGCGCTCGACCACACGCTTGAGTGCGCGGATCTCGTCGGCCTCGTTGCCGAAGTCCATCGTGCGGTAGGGGTGGTCCCAGTCGCCCAGCACGCCCAGGCGCTTGAAGTCGGCCATCTGCCCGGCGATCTGCTCGGTGGCATAGGCGCGAGAACGCGCCTGGATTTCATCGCGCCCGAGCTTGCGCCCATAGAGCTTCTCGATCTGGTTCTCGATCGGCAGGCCGTGGCAGTCCCAGCCGGGCACGTACACCGCGTCGTAGCCGGCGAGCTGGCGTGCCTTGACGATCATGTCCTTGAGGATCTTGTTGACCGCATGGCCGATGTGGATCTGGCCGTTGGCATAGGGCGGACCGTCGTGCAGCACGAAGCGCGGGCGTCCGGAGCGCGCCGCGCGCAGCCGCTGGTAGACCCCCTCGTCCTGCCAGCGCTGCACCCATCCCGGCTCGCGCCTGGGCAGGTCGCCGCGCATCGGAAAGCTGGTGTCGGGAAGGTTCAGCGTGGAGCGGTAGTCGGGCTTGGTGGCGGACGCGTCGGGTTCGGTCATGGCGTGCGATGGCGCCGGATGCGGCGCGGACATTCGTTCGAATCGGGGTGGCGGGGTGCAGTGGTGTCAACGAGGCCTGGCCGGACGCGTCCGGGCCGGCTCCGACGGCAGGCTAGGGGGCTGCGGCCTCCGCACGGGCGAACCAGTCGCGTGCGTGGCGCACGTCGGCGGCGATCGCGGCGGTGAGGGCCTGCAGGCCCTCGTAACGGGCTTCGTCCCGCAGTTTGTGCAACAACTCCACGCGCACGAGTTTACCGTAGGCGTCCCCGCTCCAATCCAGGACGTAGGCCTCCAGCAGCACGCGCCCGGAGTCGTCGACGCTGGGGCGCCGGCCGAAACTGACCACCGCCTGCAGCGGCGTCGCGGCCAGTCCGTGCACCCGCGCCGCGAAGATTCCCTGCGCTGCCGGGTGGGCATGTCCGAAACGCAGGTTCAGGGTCGGGAAGCCGAGTTCCCGCCCAAGCTTCGCGCCGTGTTGCACATGCCCCGAAACGCTGTAGGGGCGATCCAGCAGGCTGGCGGCCAGGGGCATGTCGCCGGCTGCCAGGGCGCCGCGCACGGCCGAGCTCGACACGCGCTGTGCGTGCACTTCATAGGCATTCATGCGCGCGACCTCGAAGCCAAGGCGGGTTCCGAGCGCATCGAGCATTTCATAATCACCGGCACGGCGCGCGCCGAAGCGGAAGTCGTCGCCTACCAGCACGTAGCGGGTCTGCAAGGCATCGACCAGCACGCGCCGCACGAAGTCCTCGGCCTCCAGCGAGGCCAGCGCGGCGTCGAAGCGCAGCACCACCACGCGGTCGACGCCGCACTGCGCCAGGCCGTCGAGCTTGTCGCGCAGGCTGGCCACGCGCGCCGGCGCCAGTTCGGGGCGGCCGCGCGCGGCGGCGAAGTAGTCGCGCGGATGCGGCTCGAAGGTCAGCGCGCAGGCACTGAGCCGGCGTTGCCGGGCTTCATGCACGAGCAGCGCGAGCATGGCCTGGTGGCCGCGGTGCACGCCGTCGAAATTGCCGATGCTGACCGCGCTGGGCACGCGTAGCGCGGTGTGTTGAAAACCTCGAAATACCTGCATGGAGAGCTTGGGTTCCAGGGGCTCCGACGGCGTGCGCGACGTCCCCTGCGGGGCGTCGGCCTGTGGTCAGGCGACAACGCCGCCACGCACCGGTCCGGACGATTTTCGCGCCCCCGGGCGGGGAATGCTTGCAAAAGCGCCAATCGGTGTATAGTAAGCCCTGCAGTCGCTTCAAGACGGGCGCTTTGCGGCGCACAGTTTGGGTTCGTAGCCATTCGATAAACCGGCTGGGCTTGTTGAAGATTTGCACTTCATTGATATTCAGCACTTGAAAGGAAGATCATGCCCACCGGCATCGTCAAATGGTTTAACGAAAGCAAAGGCTTCGGGTTCATCAAGCCGGACGAAGGCGGCGAGGACCTGTTCGCCCACTTCAGCGAGATCCAGGCCAAGGGTTTCCGCACCCTGCAGGAAAACCAGCGCGTCGAGTTCACCGTGAAGGCCGGCCCGAAGGGTCCGCAGGCCTCGCAGATCCGCGTGATCTGAACGATTCTCGTCCCCGGGCGCCCGGCCATGGCCAGGCGCCTGTCGTGTGCGGGCCCGGAAGGCCTGCTCCCGTCCACGTAGCCAGCTGAGAGGTCATCGCCTGCGCAGTCTGTCCGTGTGGGACGAAGAGCGAGTATTACCCGAGAAACCGACCCCTGCGGGTCGGTTTTTTGTTGCCAGCCATCTGCAGTCCATGCGGCTTCGGGCATCATCATGGAGATGCGGGGGCGCGCGCAGCACGGCGAGGTCCCCGGCCGCATGTCGAACGGCCCGTGAAGGACTGTCTTGCTCGACCAACAACTCGTCCACGATTGGGGTTACCTGGCGGTGGCCGCAGGCGCCTTCGCCGAAGGCGAGACCCTGCTGCTGGCGGCGGGTTACGCGGCGCGCGCCGGCTGGCTGGAGTTGTGGAAAGTGATCGCGGTGGCCGTGGTCGCGGCCAGTGCCGGGGACCAGTTCTTCTTCTGGATCGGCCGGCTGTGGGGCGCTGCCTTGCTGCGCCGGCTGCCGCGGCTGCGCGCGCAGGTCGAGCGCGTCGCGGCGTTGGTCCGGGCGCGGCCCGGCGGCGCCGTGGTCGCAGTGCGCTTCCTCTATGGTTTGCGCATCGCCGGGCCTGTGCTGATCGGCACAGCCGGGGTCTCGCCGCTGCGCTTCGCGCTGTTCAACATGATCGGCGCGATGTTGTGGGCGCCGCTGATCGCCGGGCTGGGCTGGGGCTTCGGTCACGCCTGGGAGCATGTGTCGCAGCGCCTGCCGGGTTTCGAGGCAGGGCTGTTCGTGCTGCTCGCGCTGGTGCTGGGGCTGTCGTGGTCGCTGCGCCGGCTGCTGGGCTGGCGCGCAGCGCGGCGGCGCGCGGGCAACGCCACGTTGCCGCCGCGCGGCGGGCGCTGATCACTTCGCGCGCAGTCCCATCGCGTCCCGCACCGTGCGCATGGTCTCCCGCGCCGCCTGCCGGGCGCGTTCGGTTCCCGCTTCCAGGATCTCCTCCACCAGCGCCGGTCGATCGAGGTAGGGCTGTGCGCGCTCGAGCATCGGCTGCTGCTCGCGCAGCACGGCGTCGATCACCGGCTGCTTGCATTCCAGGCAACCGATCCCCGCGCTGGTGCAGCCGCGCCGCACCCACTCGCGACGGGCATCGTCGCTGTAGGCAAGGTGGAATTGCCACACCGGGCAGTTGTCGGGATTTCCGGGGTCGGTGCGTCGCACGCGTGCGGGGTCGGTCGGCATGCGCCGGATCTTGTGCTCGACTTGCGAGCGTTCCTCGCGGATCGCAATGGCATTGCCGTAGCTCTTGGACATCTTGCGTCCATCGAGCCCGGGCAGCTTCGATTCGGGGGTCAGCAAAGCCTCGGGCTCGCGCAGGATGCTGCGCCGTCCGCCGTCGACCTGGGCGCGCAGGGCCTCCTTGTCGGCCTTCGAGAGCTTGCTGGCGGAGATCAGCGCATGCGCCTGTACTCGCTGCTCGACCTGTCCCTCCTGGTCGGCGGCGCGGCGCAGCGCCAGGAGTTGCTGGCGATCGGCCTCGGGCAGCAGTTGCGCGGCGGCGCGCGCGCGTGCCTCGATGTGCGGATCCTTGCCGTACAGGCCGTTGAAGCGTCGCGCGATTTCCCGGCTCATCTCGATGTGCGGGACCTGGTCGGCGCCTACAGGCACCCAGCGCGCCTGGTAGATCAGGATGTCCGCGGCCTGCAGCAGCGGGTAGCCGAGAAAGCCGTAGGTCAGCAGATCCTTGTCCTTCAGGTTGCCGATCTGTTCCTTGTAGGTGGGAACGCGTTCCAGCCAGGCCAGCGGGGTGCCCATGCCCAGCAGCAGGAACAGTTCGGCGTGCTCGGGAAGCCGGCTCTGCACGAACAGCGTGGCCTTGTCGGGGTCGACCCCGGCGGCCAGCCAGTCGATCACCATGTCATGCGTATGGGCGGCGATGACTTCCGGGGATTCATAGTGCGTGGTCAGCGCATGCCAGTCGGCGACGAAGAACAGGCAATCGTTGTCGTTTTGCAGTTGCGCCCAGTTCTTCAGTGCGCCGTGGTAATGGCCCAGGTGCAGCGCGCCGGTCGGGCGCATTCCCGACAATACGCGTTCGCCGCGGGCGGTCGTGGTCGGGGGAGACGAATCAGCGGAATTCATAGCTCAGGCGCACCTGCATGTAATTCTGGCCCGGATTCGGGCGCTTGATGTCGGCATTCGAGTAATGCGTGAAGCGCAATCCGACACCCCACGGGGTCCCGGCGATGCGATGGTACAGGCCCAGCGAATCGCCGAACTGGTAGGCGGTGGAGATGCGTTTGGAGCCGATGTAGGTTCCCGAGAACACATTGGGGCCGATTCCCGCTTCGATCGCGGTGTCGGGGGTGAACCACCAACTCAGGAACGGGGTCAATCCCACGTGCCACAGTGGTGAACCGATGTCGCCGGACGGGCCGAACACGCGTCCGGCCGAGGCCTCGAGACTGAGGTCGAGGCGCCGCGTACCGAAGTCGTGCTGCCATAGCGGGCTGCTTTGCCAGGCCAGCGTCAGGTTGTGGTAGCCATCCCAGGAACCCGCCAGCACGGACAGTTCGGACGCGTGGGCCGGTGCGCTGGCGCACACCGCCGCGGCGCAGGCGGCGGCAGCCACCAGCGAGGGCAGGCGCGAGCCGGCCCGGCGACGCAGGGGGGCCGGTTGGAGGGAAGGACTCTGGTTCATGAGCAATCCTTTGCGGGAGGTGGAGCCGGGCGGTCCAGGCGTCCCGGCGGGGCGCCGCGCGCGGCAGGCGAGCACGCTCGCGTCGCGCGACGACGGCACGCGAGCGCGGGCATCACAGGAACATTCGGAATGGACTCAGCAACAGGCCCAGCAGGGTCTGGCTCAGACCCATCAGCGGAATCAGCCAGATCGAGTTCGCGATGCCGCTGAGCACCAGGGCCATGACGATGAAGAAGCCATAGGGCTCGATGCGCGACAGCGCGATCGCCTGGCGCACCGGCAGCAGGCCCTGCAGCACGCGCCCGCCGTCCAGCGGGGGGATCGGGAACAGGTTGAACACGAACAGCAGCAGGTTGACCTGCACGCCGGCGGTCGCGACGTCGAGAAAGAAGGCCTCATGCACGCCGAAGCTGCGCAGCAGCATGAACGCCAGACCGTAGCCGAAGGCCTGCACGAAATTCGAGGCCGGACCCGCCAGCGCGACCCAGACCATGTCGCGCCTGGGATTGCGCAAGGCGCCGAAGTTCACCGGGACCGGCTTGGCGTAGCCGATCAGGAAGGGGCTGCCGAGGGCGAGCAGCAAGCCCGGGATCAGGATGGTCCCGATCGGGTCGATGTGCCGCGCCGGGTTCAGTGACATGCGCCCCATCATGTAGGCCGTGTTGTCGCCGAAGTAACGCGCGGCGAAGCCGTGCGCGGCCTCGTGCAGCGTGATGGCGAACAGCAGCGGCAGGGCGTAGACGGTGAGTTGCTGGATGGTCTGGTTCATGTCGGTGGAAGCCTGCGTGCCGGCAGGTTCGGGTGCCGGCTACAGTCCGAGCACGGAGGGGTCGCCGAGGCCGTGTCGCAACACCTCGGGCACCGGCCCGCTGAGGTCGACCACGGTGCTCGGCTGGTGTGGGCAGGGACCGGCGTCGACGACCAGGTCGATCTGCTTTTCCAGGCGGGCGCGGATGTCCGCGGCTTCGTTCAGCGGCTCGACTTCGCCGGGCAGGATCAACGTGGTGGCCAGCAGCGGCTGCCCCAGTTCGAGCAGCAGGGCGTGCGCGACCGCATGCGCCGGGACGCGCACGCCGATGGTCTTGCGCGACGGGTGCGAGACTCGGCGCGGGACCTCGCGAGTGGCTTCGAGGATGAAGGTGTAGGGGCCGGGGGTGGCTGCACGCAGCAGCCGGAACTGTCGGTTGTCCACCACCGCGTAGGTGCCGAGTTCGGAAAGGTCGCTGCACAGCAGCGTCAGGTGATGCTTGTCGTCGACCTGGCGGATGCGGCGCAGGCGTTCGGCGGCCGCCTTGTCGTCGAGGTGGCACACCAGCGCGTACGAGGAATCGGTCGGAATGGCTGCCACGCCGCCCGCATGCAGGATGGCGCAGGCTTGCTTGATCAGGCGGGGTTGCGGATTGACCGGGTGCAGGCTGAAGTACTGGGCCATGGGAGCGCGTTCACACGGGTTCAGTGCAGCAGTTCCCAGATGGGCCGCAGGCCCTCGGGAAGCGCGGGCAGTCGCCCGAGGTCGCAACGGCTTTCGCGCGGGCAATGAAAGTCCGAGCCGCGTGACGCGTGCAGCCCGAACTCGCGCGCCACCTGCGCGTACTTGCGCCAGTCCGAGGCGCTGTGGCTGCCCGTGGCCACCTCGATGCCCTCGCCTGCGAGATCGCGAAAGCGCCCGATCAGCTCGCGCTCGCGCTGGGCGTCGAAGCGATAGCGCCCGGGATGCGCGAGCACCGCGACGCCGCCGGCGTCGTGGATCCAGCCCAGCGCCTGCTCCAGCGTGGCCCACGCGTGCTCGACGTAGCCGGGCTTGCCGGGCGTGAGAAAGCGCGTGAATACCTCCGCCGTGCTGGCGCACACGCCGCGCTCGACCAGATGGCGGGCGAAGTGGGTGCGGGAGATCAGCGCGGGATTGCCGGCGAGCCTGCAGGCGCCGGCGTAGGCATCGTCGACCCCGGTGTGCTCGCGCAGCGAATCGGCCATGCGATGCGCGCGCGCATCGCGGCCCTCGCACATGCGACGCAATTCGCGGAGCAGCACTTCATTGCCGGCATCGACGCCGAGCCCGACGATGTGCACGGTCTGGTCGTCCACCGAGACCGAGACCTCCACCCCGGCCACGAAATCCAGCCCGATGTCAGCGCAGGCGGCGCGCGCCTCGGCGATCCCGCCGAGTTCGTCGTGATCGGTCAGCGCCCACAGCTGCACGCCGTTGTCGCGCGCGCGACGCGCCAGCGTGGCTGGCGCCAGGGTGCCGTCGGAAACCAGGGAGTGGCAGTGCAGGTCTGCGTTGAACGCGTCGGACATGCGGGCATTTTAGGCTTGTGGCGGGGGAATCGCCCATGGTGGCCCGCTGTGGCTAGAATCCGCGCCGATATGGAACTGCTGCCCAGCCTTGCCGTGCTTCCCGCCATGGTGCTCGCCTACCTGGCGGGATCCGTGCCTTTCGCCGTCGTGGTCAGCCGGGTCATGGGGCTTTCCGACCCGCGCAGCTACGGCTCGGGCAACCCCGGGGCGACCAACGTGCTGCGCTCGGGCAGCAAGACCGCGGCGGCGCTGACCCTGCTGCTGGACCTGTCCAAGGGCTGGCTGGTGGTCTGGCTGGGATTGCGCGCCGCGCATGCCGGCTGGCTGGATACGGCGGCGGTGGCGCTGCTGGCGCTGGCCGTGCTGGCCGGGCACATGTGGCCGCTGTTCCTGCGCTTTCGCGGCGGCAAGGGCGTGGCCACGGCGGCCGGAGTGCTGCTGGCGCTCAATCCGTGGCTGGGCCTGGCGACCATCGTCACGTGGCTGGTGGTGGCGGTGTTCTTCCGCTACTCGTCGCTGGCGGCGCTGGCGGCCGCGGTGTTCGCACCCTTCTATGCGTGGATCGGGCAGGGCGTGGTGTGGCGCATGGCGCCATCGATGCTGCTGGCGGTGGCATTGATCGCGCTGTTGGTGATCTGGCGCCACCAGGGCAACATCCGCAAGCTGCTGCGCGGCGAGGAAAGCCGCATCGGCTCGAAGGCCGCGGCGCCAGCGCGCAAGCCCCGGCGCTGAACCCGGTCTTCAGTCGCGGAAGTTCTGGAAGGTCAGCGGGGCGTCGTCGATCTGCTTGCGCAGCAACGCGATGGCCGCCTGCAGGTCGTCGCGCTTGCCCCCGCTGATGCGTACCGTGTCGCCCTGGATCGACGACTGCAGTTTCATGCGCGACTCCTTGATCGCCGACGAGATGCGCTTGGCCAGGTCCTGCGCGATGCCCGACCGCACGGTGATCACCTGCTTGACCTTGTCGCCGCCGGCCGGCTGCGGCTTGCCCTGGTCGAGGTAGCGCAGGTCGACCTCGCGTTTGGCCATTTTCGCCAGCAGCACGTCGCGCAGCTGGCCGAGCTGGAATTCATTGTCCGCCCACGCGGTGATGGTCTGGTCGGAGAGTTCGATCTTCGCCGAGCTCCCCTTGAAGTCGAAGCGGTTTGCGATTTCCTTGGCGGTCTGGTCGACCGCGTTGCGAACCTGGATCAGGTCGGGTTCGAGGACGGCGTCGAAGGATGGCATGGCAGGTCGGCGTCGCGCGGGCGCCCCGGCAAGAAGATAATGAAGGGTTGGCGGGCCGGATGGCCCGGATGGGAATTGTATGGATGGTATGGATGCCTGGGTGCAAGGCGATGTCGAATTGCGGGAGTTCAACACCTTCGGCGTGAGCGCGCGCGCGCGCCGCTTCGTGCGCATCGACGATGCGCGCCAGGTGCGCGCGGTGGTCGACCATCCCGAACTCGGCACTCTGCCCAAGCTGGTGCTCGGCGGCGGCAGCAACCTGCTGCTGACCCGCGACCCGCCCGGCGTGGTGCTGAAGATCGAGATCCCCGGAATGCGCGTGCTGCACGACGACGCAGACTCCACGCTCGTCGAGGCCGGTGCCGGGGTGGCGTGGCATGAATTGGTCTGCTGGACCCTGCAACAGGGCTTCGGAGGACTCGAGAACCTGGCGCTGATTCCCGGCAGCGTGGGCGCCGCTCCGGTGCAGAACATCGGCGCCTACGGCATGGAACTGGCGGAGCGCTTCGAGTCGCTGGACCTGGTGGACCTGACCACCGGGCGCGCGGCGACCCTGGAGCGCGCTGCCTGCCGCTTCGGCTACCGCGACAGCCTGTTCAAGCACGCGCTGGCGGGCAAGTCGGTGATCACGTGCGTTCGCCTGCGCCTGCCCAAGCCCTGGCGCGCGCAGCTCGGCTACGCCGAACTGCAGCGCCATCTGGAGCGCGCCGGAGTGCACGACCCGTCGCCGCAGCAGGTGTTCGATGCCGTGTGCGCGATCCGCCGGGCCAAGCTGCCGGACCCGGCACGGCTGGGCAATGCGGGGAGTTTCTTCAAGAACCCGGTGGTCAACCGCACGATCCGCAACGAGATCCTCGAGGAGTTCCCGGAGATCGTCAGCTATCCCCTGGACGACGGTACCTACAAGCTCGCCGCCGCCTGGATGATCGAGGCCTGCGGCTGCAAGGGGCGCAGCATCGGCGGCGCCGCGGTCGATGCCCGGCATGCGCTGGTGCTGGTCAACCGCGGCGGCGCCAGCGGCGACGACGTGCTGCGCCTGGCCGAGAGCGTGCGCGACTCGGTGCGCGAGCGTTTCGGCATCGATCTCGAGTACGAGCCGGTGGTGGTCTGATCGGCCGCACGTGGCGGGGACCGGACGGGAAGAGGAAAGGGCGCCCCGAAGGGCGCCCCCGGGGCCCGCGCCGCGGCGCGGGCCCGATCGGCGATGCCGTGCTCAGTTCGGCAGGCCGACCGTCGGGTTGCCGAGGTTGGTCCACTCGGTCATCGAGCCCGTGTACAGGCGGGTCTTCGGGTTGCCGAGGATCTCGTGGTCGACGAACCATGCGCCCGAGGCCAGGTGCCCGGTGTTGCAGTAGGTGATCGTCGGAGCGTTGGCCTGGATGTTGAATTCGGCGTAGATCTTGCGGTAGTCATCGGCGCTCATGAATTCATGCGCGGCACCGACCGGCTTGACGATCGCGTCGGTCGGGAACGAGCGCGCACCGGCCAGGTGGCCGCCGGCGGCGTCCACCGGGCGCTTGACCACGATGCCCAGATACTGCGCCGTGGGACGGGCGTCGACGAACTGGTCGGAACCGCTGCGCAGGCCTTCCTTGACCTGTTCCATGGTCGCCAGGATCTCCTTGTCCTCGCCGGCGGCCTTCCAGTCACCCTTGGCGGCCATGACCTTGGCGGTCGTGACCGGCAGACCGGCCTGCAGCCAGGCGTTGACGCCGCCGTTCAGGATCGCCACCTGGTCCCTGGGCTCGCCGAAATAGCGCAGCTGGAAGTACAGGCGGGTGGCCATGTCCATCGTGTCCACGGTCGCGCCGGTGGGAACGATGACGATCGGCTTGCCGGAGTTCAGGCCGGCATCATCCATCACCTTGGTGAAGTACTCGGCGCTGGGAAGCTGCGCCACGATCTTCTTGCCGTCGATCATCTTGTTCTGGCGGATCTTGCCGAAATCCACCGACACCGCGCCGGCCAGGTGGCCGCCGGTCTCCACCAGCTTCTTCTCGCCGGTCTTCTTGTCGGTCACGAACCTGGGCGCGCGGCTCAGCGTGTCCATGTCGTCGCGGATATCGACCACCGTGACCTCGTTGCGGTGCGCATGCAGCCATTGCGGGGTCACCAGCGGACCGGGCAGACTTGCCGCCGAGGCCAGCTGGACACAGGCGCCGACGATGCCGGCCGCCAACAGGTACTTCAGGCTTTTCATGGTTCTCCTCCGGGTTGTACAACAAGCGTAAGGGGCTGCCTGCCTGTGCGGGCGGCGTCAGGCGACGCCAGCCTGTTCCAGGCATTCGAACTGCCGCGCGAGGTCGACCGCGCACTGGCTGACGATGTGGGTGCGGCGGTCCTCCAGCAGTTGCTGCAGGGGTTGCCGCCGCGCGCGCTCGGCGATGCGCAGGTCGCGCTCGCGGATCACTGCCTCGATCTGCGGCGCGAACAGTCGTGCCATGTCCTGCACCCAGCCGGCCACGCGCCGCGGGCGCGCGCCCGACAGGTCGAGCCGGCGCAGCGCGCTCAGCACCGTGGGGGCCGACTGCCAGTGCTCGCCGGTGACCCAGCGATTGGTCGTGAACACGCGCGTGGGCATGCCGCGCGCGTCCACCGAGATGGCGAACAGATGCACATACGAGGGTTCGTCACCGCGCACCCTTGCGCGCGTGGCGAACACATGGAAATGGCCGTGTTCGTCGGCGGCGCGACGCGCCGCCTCGTGGGCGTGGTAATAGAAGCGAAAGCCGCTGCGCGGGTCCACCGCGTCGCGCGGCGGGTAATGCTCCCATTCGACGAAGGCGTCGGCCTGCCCGAGCACGTCGGTGAGCAGGCCGCGGCCGTTGCGCGCGTCGCCCTGCAGGCGTCGCAACGTGGATTGCAGCGCCTCGCGCAGCGCCGGCGCGGGAGCGCGGCGCAAGGCCTTGAGCAGTTCATCGGGGGAGATCCGGATTCGCGTGGTCACGATGGTCGCTGGCGGCCGGTTCGGGAGCGGGCGCGCGGCGCCCGCGGCGCGCATCAGTTCGACGGCGCGCAGGGGTTGCCCGATTTCTTGTGCGACTTCGACGCGGCGGGCGCGCAGGGGTTGCCGGCCTTGGACTTGCTCTTGCCGCTGCTGGGCGCGCAGGGATTGCCGGGGGCGCAGGGATTGCCCGCAGCGTGCGCTACCGCGCTTGCCGACAGGCTGCTCAGCGCCTGCGGCATCGGCGCGACGGCCGCGGCGGCCAGCGCCAGCACGGGAAGCGCCTTGGAAAGCTTGATGCGGGACTTGCTCATGTGCGATCTCCTGGGTAATGGATCTGGATCCTGGGGTGGACCTGGCGTAGCGATTCGACGGGGCTGCCGTGGCCGCAAGCGCGCGCGCGGCGGCGGGGCTGCGCGCGCAAGGCGCGTTCGCGCCTCGCGTACCCGCATCGAAGCAAAGGATGCTAACCGTGCTCAGCACCGACGCGCACCTGCCAGAGCGTGCTCGCAGTTGAGCAAGATCAAGCCGGGCTGCCCTGGTGCGGCGCACCGGCGCGGCGGTTGCCCGCGCGTGTCGAAGCTCCGCGGGTCAGGTAGCCGACGACCAGCAGCACGGCCAGCAGCAATCCCCACACGGCCCAGGTCGGCATGTGCAGCAATTGCGGCAGGGTCAACGCATCCGGGCCGACCTGCTTCCAGGCCCAGGCCTTGATGGAATCGAAGCCGGCATTGAATCCCAGCGTGCCCAGCACGATACCCAGCAGGAACAGCAGTCCGTCCACGCGTCCCGAGCAGAACGCGACCAGCGAGGTGCCGGGGCAGTAGCCGCCGACCGCCATGCCGATGCCGATGAGCGCACCGCCCAGCGAACTGCCCCACAGGAACACCGAGGGCACGAACATGTCGTTGGCGATATCGACCAGGCCCAGTGCCTGCAGCAGGTACAGCCCGCCCGAGGACACGATGATCGCGGTGAACATGACCTTGAACACCGCCCAGTCCTGGAAGCGCAACTGCGCGGTCAGCTTGCAGCCGCTGCCGAACCCGGCGTTCTCCAGCACGTAGCCGAATACCATACCCAGCACGACGCCCGAAATCGGGCCCGTATACCCCAGAGGAAGGCTCATTTCCACAGTCCCTTGGTGAGCTGTCCGAACACGATTCCGGCCACGAAGAAGCCGATCAGGAACAGGAAGCCGGCGGCGGCCAGCGTGGCCGAGCCCGACAGGCCCAGGCCGCTGGTGCAGCCCAGCGCCAGCCGCGCGCCGAAACCCGAGGCGGCTCCGCCGAGCAGCGCCAGCACCAGGCGCAGCAGGCGCCCGGCCTCGACCGGGCCGTCGAGCTGCCACTTGAAGCGGCCGGCCAGCAGGCTGCCGGCGAGTGCGCCGACGGCCAGGCCGACGACCTCCCAGACGATCCAGCGGTTCAGCCCGGCCTCGAACAGGCCGTGCAGGTAGGTGCCCTGCGCCACCGTCTGTGGCAGCAGGTGGCCGGCGGCGGCGGCCGTGGCCAGCGTGGTGGCGCCGGTGACGCCGTAGCCGTTGCCGGTGACCACGAAGGTGGCCAGCAGCCCGAGGCCCAGCAGGACTCCCGCGACGTAAGGGTTCCAAAGTGGACGGGGGGTTCTCATGGGATGTTCGCGCTCCTCGCAGGTGGTTGGGATCCGGATGGGGCGCCGGACTCCGTGCCGGCTTGCCTACAAGCTGTGACAAGTATAGACACAAAGTAGCGATGCATATGGGAGTATTAGGGTTAGTCAGCTTGGGATGAACACCAGGGGGCGTCCACCGATCTGCATCCAGGCGCGTGCTGGCTCTTGAGCTTTGTCAAGTGGGTTGGGGATTTGCGGCGATAGCCTCGGCCTCAAGCTTGTTTCAATGGGTATCCTGTCTCGAGCGAATACGGGCCGGAGCATGCTGCGGACGGCCCGATCGACCCGGGGCACACACCCGGGAGCCCACCACCGAAACCCTGCGAGGAGAGGAAGCACACCATGGCACACATCGTCATCCTGGGCGCCGGAATCGGCGGCTTGCCCGCCGCCTACGAAGCCCGTGCCCGGCTCGGACGCGAACACCGCATCACGGTGATCAACAGCGTCGAGTATTTCCAGTTCGTGCCGTCCAATCCGTGGGTGGCGGTGGGTTGGCGCTCACGCGACCAGGTGGTGCTGCCGATCGCGCCGTACCTGCAGCGCAAGGGCATCGAGTTCATCGGTCGTGCGGCGGTGGGCATCGATGCCGCCACCAACACCATCGCGCTGCAGGGCGGCGACACGCTGCAGTACGACTTCCTGATCATCACCACGGGTCCGAAACTGGCCTTCGACGAAATCGAAGGGGCCGGGCCGCATGGAGGCTTCACGCAGTCCATCTGCACCATCGACCATGCCGAGAAGTGCTTCGAGGACTTCCAGCGCCTGTGCCAGCAGCCCGGGCCGGTGATCATCGGCGCGATGCCCGGGGCCAGCTGTTTCGGCCCGGCCTACGAGTACACGATGATCCTCGACGCGGCGTTGCGCAAGCAGCGCCTGCGCAGCAAGGTGCCCATCACCTTCGTCACCGCCGAGCCGTACATCGGGCATCTCGGGCTCGACGGCGTCGGCGATTCGAAGGGCATCATGGAGCATGAATTCCGCGACCACGACATCCGCTGGATCACCAACGCGAAAACCACCAAGGTCGAGCAGGGCAAGATGTACGTCGACGAACTCGACGCGCTGGGCAACGTGTTCCGCAAGCACGAGCTGCCGTTCCGGCATTCGATGATGCTGCCGGCCTTCAAGGGCGTCGATGCGGTGGCGCAGGTCGAGGGGCTGTGCAACCCGCGCGGTTTCGTCATTGTCGACGAGCACCAGCGCAGCCCGAAGTACAAGAACATCTACTCGGCCGGGGTGTGCATCGCGATCCCGCCGGTCGGGCCGACTCCGGTGGCCTGCGGCGTGCCCAAGACCGGCTACATGATCGAGTCGATGGTCACGGCCATCGTGCACAACATCCTCGAGGAACTGGCGGGCCAGCAGCCGAGCCACAAGGGCACCTGGCAGGCCATCTGCCTGGCCGATTTCGGCACCACCGGGGCAGCGTTCGCGGCGATCCCGCAATTGCCGCCGCGCGACGTGAACTGGTTCGGCTCCGGCAAGTGGGTTCACATGGCGAAGATCGCCTTCGAGAAGTACTTCATGCGCAAGATGCGCACCGGGAACTCCGAGCCGATCTACGAGAAGTACGTGATGAAGCTGATCGGCTTCAAGCGCCTGCAGGACCGCGTGCTGCACCCGGGGCACAACCACCACTGAACCCGCGCGGCGTCGCGCAGCGAGAAGGCCCGCCGGCAGGACGCCGGCGGGCCTTCTCGCGATTGGGCATCAGCCCGTCAGCCGAAGTGGCAGACGTAGCGATAGGGCTCGTCGCCGGTGCGGATCTCGAAGCGGCTGTTGCCGGGCACCGAGAACTGCTCGCCCTCGCTGCTGCGCTGCCACTGCTGGCTTCCCGGCATGCGCCATTCGCACCAGCCGCCGGCGCACTGCATGGTCTCCGGCGCGCCGGTGCCGAACTCGAGTTCGCTTCCCGGCAGGATCACGCCGACGCTCTTGCGGCTGCCGTCGTCGAGCTCCAGCGTGTGGCTGATGCAGCGCCCGTCGAAGTACACATTGGCACGCGGCACCACGGCGCCGCGGATCGGGGTCAAGCTCATCGTGCGGGTCTCCGGTCGCCTCAGCCAGCCCGACGGCGCGCTGGCGCCGCCTTGGCCGCCTTCGCGGTCTTGGTGGTCTTGGCGGGCTTGCCCGCGGCCGGCTTCTTCGCCGTGGTCTTCGCCGCGGCCGCGCGCGGCCGCCGCGCGGCGCGCGCGTTGGCGGCGATGCGCAGGCGCAGCGCGTTGAGCTTGATGAAGCCGGCGGCGTCGGCCTGGTTGTAGGCGCCGCCGTCGTCGTCGAAGGTCGAGATGCGCGCATCGAACAGGCTGTCGGTGGCCGACTCGCGACCCACGCACATGATCGTGCCCTTGTACAGCTTGAGTCGCACCTTGCCGTTGACGGTGGCCTGCGACGCATCGATCAGCCCCTGCAACAGCTCGCGCTCGGGGGCGAACCAATAGCCGTTGTAGATCATGCGGGCATAGCGCGGCATCAGGTCGTCCTTCAGCGCGACCACCTCGCGGTCCAGCGTGATGCTCTCGATCGCGCGGTGGCCCGACAGCATGATCGTGCCCCCCGGGGTCTCGTAGCAGCCGCGGCTCTTCATGCCGACGTAGCGGTTCTCCACCTTGTCCAGGCGGCCGATGCCGTGGCGTCCGCCGATGGTGTTGAGGGTGGCCAGCACCTGCGCCGGGCTCATCGCCTGGCCGTCGATGGCGACGATGTCGCCGCGGCGGTACTCGAGCTCGATGACCTGCGGCTTGTTCGGGGCCTTCTCGGGCGACACCGTCAGGCGCCACATCTTGTCCTCGGGCACCGTGTTCGGATCCTCCAGCACGCCGCCTTCATAGGAGATGTGCAGCAGGTTGGCGTCCATCGAGTAGGGCGCGCCGCCCTTGCGCTTCTTGAAGTCGACCGGAATGCCGTTGCGGTCGGCGTAGGCCAGCAGCTTCTCGCGCGACAGCAGGTCCCATTCGCGCCATGGCGCGATCACCTTCACGCCCGGCATCAGCGCGTAGGCGGTCAGCTCGAAGCGCACCTGGTCGTTACCCTTGCCCGTCGCGCCATGGGAGATCGCGTCGGCGCGCGTGGCGCGCGCGATCTCGATCAGGCGCTTGCCGATCAGCGGGCGCGCGATCGAGGTCCCCAGCAGGTATTCGCCTTCGTACAGCGCATTGGCGCGGAACATCGGGAACACGAAGTCGCGCACGAACTCCTCGCGCAGGTCCTCGATGTAGATGTTCTCGGGCTTGATGCCCATCTTCAGCGCCTTGGCGCGCGCCGGCTCGAGCTCCTCGCCCTGGCCGATGTCGGCAGTGAAGGTCACCACCTCGCACTGGTACTGCTCCTGCAGCCAGCGCAGGATGACCGAGGTGTCCAGGCCGCCCGAATAGGCGAGCACGACTTTCTTGATGGAAGACATGGGAATGGGGGGATGGGGCCGCAGCGCGGCGATACGCGATCGAATGGGGGGAATTGTAGGAGAAGGGGGAGCGCTCTCAGGCCGGCAAGGCCGGATAGTCCAGGTACCCGTGTTCGGCGCCGCCGTAGAAGGTCGTGGGGTCCGGGGCGTTCAGCGCAGCGCCTTCGTGCATGCGACGCACCAGGTCGGGGTTGGCGATGTAGGCGCGGCCGTAGGCGACCGCGTCGGCCAGCCCCTGCCCGATGCGGGCGGCGCCGCTGGCCGCGTCGTAGCCTCCGCACACGATGATGCGCCCGCCGTAGGCACGGCGCAGGCGCGCGTGGAAGTCCTCGCTCAGCGACGGTCCGCCGGACCACGACGAGTCCACCGTGTGCAGGTAGGCGATGCCGCGGCGATCGAACTCGCCCGCCAGGTACAGGTGCATCTCCTCGGTCTGTTCGTCGGCGATGTCGTGGCGCACGAAGTGCGGCGAGACGCGCACCCCGACGCGGTCGGCGCCGGCGACCCCGATCAGCGCATCCAGCGCCTCCAGCACGATGCGTGCGCGGTTGTGCAGGCTGCCGCCGTAGCGGTCGCCGCGCAGGTTGCTGTTGGTGGCCAGGAACTGGTGCAGCAGGTAGCCGTTGGCGCTGTGCAGCTCAAGCATGTCGAAGCCGGCGCGCAGCGCGCGTTCGGCGGCGTGCGCGTAATCGGCGACGATGCCGGGAATTTCCTCGGTGCGCAGTTCGCGCGGTGCGTCGCAGGGCACGCGCCGCGGCCCTTCGGGCAGCACGACGAAGGATTCGCCGTGCTCGGCACGCAGCGCCGACGGCGCCACCGGCGCCTGCCCGCCCTCCTGCAACAGGTGGTGCGAGATCCTGCCCACATGCCACAGCTGCGCGGCGATGCGCCCGCCGGCCGCGTGCACCGCGTCGGTGACCAGGCGCCAGCCGCGTTCCTGCGCGTCGCTGTACATGCCGGGCGTGAAGGCGTAGCCCTGGCCCTGGCGGCTGATCTGCGTGGCCTCGCTGACGATCAGCCCGGCGCCGGCGCGCTGCGCGTAGTAGCGCGCGTTCATCGACGACGGCACGTCGCCGGGCTGCGCAGCGCGCGAGCGGGTCAGCGGCGCCATGACGATGCGGTTGGGAAGTTCCAGGCGTCCCAGGCGCAACGGCTGGAACAGGGCACCAGGGCCTTGCATGATCGAAGGTTCTCCGAAGGGGAAGGGGAGGGGTGCTTCAGCCGGCGATGCCGCCGACGCACAGGTACTTCAGCTCGAGGTATTCATCGATGCCGTGGCGCGAGCCCTCGCGGCCCAGGCCCGATTGCTTGACCCCGCCGAAGGGGGCGACCTCGTTGGAGATCAGCCCGGTGTTGACGCCGACGATGCCGTATTCCAGCGCCTCGCCGACGCGGGTCACGCGTGCCACGTCGCGGCTGTAGAAATACGCGGCCAGCCCGAATTCCGTGGCGTTGGCCGCGCAGATCGCCTGCGCCTCGGTGTCGAAGGCGAACACCGGTGCCACCGGGCCGAAGGTCTCCTCGCGCGCGCACAGCATCGACGCGTCGGCGTCGGCCAGCACGGTGGGCGCGAAAAAGCGCCCGCCGGGCTGCTCGAGCACCTTGCCCCCGGTCAGCACGCGCGCACCCTTGGACAGCGCGTCGTCGACATGGCGCCGCACCTTGTCGAGGCCCTGCTGGTCGATCAGCGGGCCGATCTGGGTGCCCGGCTCGACTCCGGCGCCGACCTTCAGCTCCGACACGCGACGCGCCAGGCGCGTGACGAATTCCTCGTACACCCCGCGTTGCACGTACAGCCGGTTGGCGCACACGCAGGTCTGCCCGGCGTTGCGGTACTTGCTCTGCATCGCGCCTTCCACCGCGGCGTCGAGGTCGGCGTCGTCGAACACGATGAACGGCGCGTTGCCGCCGAGTTCCAGCGACAGCTTCTTCACCGTAGGCGCCGACTGCGCCATCAGGATGCGCCCGACCTCGGTGGAACCGGTGAACGACAGGTGGCGCACGATGTCGCTGGCGCACAGCACCTTGCCGATCTGCACCGAGCCGGCGCTGTCGCTGGTCAGCATGTTCAGCACCCCCGGAGGCATGCCGGCGCGTTGCGCCAGTTCCGCCGCGGCCAGCGCGGTAAGGGGGGTCTGCTCGGCCGGCTTGATCACCACCGGACAGCCGGCGGCCAGCGCCGGCGCGACCTTGCGCGTGATCATCGCCAGCGGGAAGTTCCACGGCGTGATCGCCGCGCATACGCCGATGGGCTGGCGCAGCACCAGCAGGCGCTTGGCGGGGTCGGGGCTGGGAATGGTCTCGCCGTAGACGCGCTTGGCCTCCTCGGCGAACCATTCGACGAAACTGGCGCCGTAGGCGATTTCGCCCTTCGCCTCGGCCAGCGGCTTGCCCTGCTCCGAGGTCATGATGAGGGCCAGGTCGTCGGCATGCTGCAGCAGCAGCTCGTACCAGCGGCGCAGCACCGTGAAGCGCTGGCGCGCCGTCTGGCTGCGCCAGGCGTTCCACGCCGATGCCGCCGATTCGATCGCGCGCTCGGCGTCGGCGGCGCCCAGGCGGGGCACTTCGGCCAGCAGGCGGCCGCTGGCCGGGTCATGCACCGCGACGTGCTCGGCCGCATCGACCCATTCGCCGTGGATCAGCGCACGGGTCTTCAACAGCGAGGGATCGCGCAATTGCGCGGCCAGGGAGGCGTATGCGGCTTGCTGGGACATGGGGAATCGATTGGGCTGGATGGGGAACACGCGCGGCGCTGCGGCCGCAGCCCATACTGTAGTGCCGGCACCCGCTGCCGTGCAGGCGGGCGCGAGGCCCGTAAAATCGCCTTTTCCCCCGCTGCCGGCGCGCGGCGGACCCTCCAGGTGAACGCATGAACGTATCCGACATCCGCGAGAAGTTTCTCGCCTTTTTCGCGTCCCAGGGCCACACCCGAGTGGCCTCGTCGCCGCTGGTTCCCGGCAACGATCCGACCCTGCTGTTCACCAATTCCGGCATGGTGCAGTTCAAGGACGTGTTCCTCGGCCAGGACAAGCGCCCGTACAGCCGCGCCACCACGGCGCAGCGCTGCGTGCGCGCCGGTGGCAAGCACAACGACCTGGAGAACGTCGGCTACACCGCGCGCCACCACACCTTCTTCGAGATGCTGGGCAACTTCAGCTTCGGCGACTACTTCAAGCGCGATGCCATCCGCTTCGCCTGGAGCCTGCTGACCGAGGTGTACGGGCTGCCCAGGGACAAGCTGTGGGTCACCGTCTACGAGGAGGACGACGAGGCCTGGTCGATCTGGGCCGACGAGGTCGGCGTGCCGGCGGCGCGCATCGTGCGCATCGGCGACAACAAGGGCGCGCGCTACGCCTCCGACAACTTCTGGCAGATGGCCGACACCGGCCCCTGCGGGCCGTGCAGCGAGGTGTTCTACGATCACGGTCCCGACGTGTGGGGCGGCCCGCCCGGTTCGCCCGAGGCCGACGGCGACCGCTACATCGAGATCTGGAACCTGGTGTTCATGCAGTTCGAGCGCAGCGTCGCCGGCGAGCAGGAGTTCGCCAGCGAGGTCGAGGCGCAGGCCGCCAAGGCCGCGATCGAGCGCGACGCAGGCATCGCGCAGGTGCAGCGGGTGGGCGATGCGTGGAAGACCGTCAGCTACGTGCAAAAGCCGCTGCCGCGCCCCTGCGTGGACACCGGCATGGGCCTGGAGCGCATCGCCGCGGTGATGCAGCACGTGCACAGCAACTACGAGATCGACCTGTTCCGCCGGCTGATCGCCGCGGCCGCGCGCGAGACCGGCTGCGAGGACCTCGGCCACGTGTCGCTGAAGGTCATCGCCGACCATATCCGCGCCTGCGCCTTCCTGATCACCGACGGCGTCATCCCCGGCAATGAAGGCCGGGGCTACGTGTTGCGGCGCATCGCGCGGCGCGCGCTGCGCCACGGCTACAAGCTGGGGCGCCGCGAGCCCTTCTTCCATCGCCTGGTGGGCGACCTGGTCGACGAGATGGGGCAGGCCTATCCGGAACTCGCGAAAGCCGCGCCACGCATCGCCGAGGTGCTGGAGGCCGAGGAGCGCCGCTTCGGCGAGACCCTGGAGAACGGCATGCGCATCCTCGAGACCGAGCTCGACGCGCTGCGCGCGGCTTCGCAGGCGGTGCTTCCGGGCGAGCTCGCGTTCACGCTGTACGACACCTACGGCTTCCCGCTGGACCTGACGGCCGACGTATGCCGCGAGCGCAACATGGGGGTCGACGAGGCCGGCTTCGAGCAGGCCATGCAGCGCCAGCGCGAGCAGGCGCGCGCCAGCGGGCGCTTCCGCATGGCCGAGGCGCTCGACTACTCCGGGCAGACGACGCATTTCGACGGCTACGAGCACCTGCGCGTGGCAGGCGCGCGCGTGCTCGCGCTGTTCCGCGAGGGCAGCTCGGTGCAGCGGCTGCAGCAGGGTGAGCAGGGCGTCGTGGTGCTCGACCGCACCCCGTTCTACGCCGAATCCGGGGGCCAGGTCGGCGACAGCGGCGTGCTGCGCGCCGGCGACGCCGGCGTGTTCGCGGTGCACGACACGCTCAAGCTGCAGGCCGAGGTGTTCGGGCACCACGGGCGCGTCGAGTCCGGCGCGCTGCAGGTGGGGCAGCAGCTGGACGCCGAGGTCGATGCGCGTCGCCGCCTGGCGACCATGCGCAACCACAGCGCGACCCACCTGCTGCACCGCGCGCTGCGTCTGGTGCTGGGCGAGCACGTGCAGCAGAAAGGCTCGCTCGTGGATCCCGAGAAGACGCGCTTCGACTTCTCGCACGACAGCCCGATCAGCGACGAGCAGATCCTGCGCATCGAGTCGTGGGTCAACGAGCAGATCCTCAACAACACGCCGACGCAGGCGCGCGTGCTGCCGATCGACGAGGCGCGCAAGACCGGCGCGATGATGCTGTTCGGCGAGAAGTACGGCGACACCGTGCGTGTGCTCGACATCGGCGAAAGCCGCGAGCTGTGCGGCGGCACCCACGTGGCGCGCACCGGCGACATCGGCAGCCTGCGCGTGCTCGGGCAGGGCGCGGTGGCGGCGGGTGTGCGCCGCATCGAGGCCACCACCGGACTCGGCGCGCTGGCGCTGGGCCAGCGCCAGGCGGGCGAGCTGGCCGAGCTGGCCGGTGTGCTCAAGACGCCGCAGGAGGAGCTTTCGCGGCGCGCCGCGCAACTGCTCGAACAGCTGCGTGCGCAGGACAAGGAACTGGCGGCGCTGAAGTCGCGCGCGGCAGCCGCGCGCGGCCTGGAGCTGGCGGAGCAGGCACGCGAGATCGCCGGCGTGCGCGTGCTGGCGGCGCGCCTGGACGGCGCCGACGCGGCGACGCTGCGTGCGGTGGTCGATCAGCTCAAGGCGCGCCTGAAGACCGCCGTGGTGCTGCTGGCCAGCGTCGATGGCGACAAGGTGCAGCTGGCCGCCGGCGTCAGCGCCGACCTGGTCGCTCGCCTGAAGGCCGGCGAACTGGTCAACGTGGCGGCGCAGGAGGTCGGCGGCAAGGGCGGCGGCAGGCCCGACTTCGCGATGGCCGGCGGCAGCCGCGTGCAGGGGG
>JAJYTY010000022.1 GCA_021792835.1 Pseudomonadota bacterium | reverse complement strand
CTGCGCGGAGTCGAAAACGCCGGCATCGAGCGCCTGCTGATCATGCTCGACTCGGCCAACGGAGTCAGCGCCGAACTTCCGCTGGACGCCTGGAGCTTCGTCCCGGTGGACCTGCAGCTCAGCCTGCACCGCGAGCCGCGCGGCGAGTGGCTGGGCATGGATGCGCGCAGCGTCATCGGCACCGACGGCATCGGCACCAGCCATACCACGGTGTTCGACGCCGAAGGCGCCTGCGGCAGGAGCCTGCACACGCTGTTCGTGCGCCCGCGCTGAGCAGCCCCGGCCCGCGCCGCGCAGGCACGCCCGGCAGCGATCCGCTGCCTACAATTCCCGGCGATGCGGCGCACGGCGCGCCGCGCAGCTTGCAGGAGATCCCGGATGAGCACGCGCTATGGTTTCACGACCCCCGTGCGGGGCGGTTTCGAGCAGGTCGTGGAGCGGGTCACGCAGGCGCTGAAGCAGCAGGGCTTCGGCGTGCTGACGACCATCGACGTCGCGGCCACGTTGAAGGCCAAGCTCGGCACCGACATGCCGCGCTACCTGATCCTCGGCGCCTGCAACCCGGGTTTCGCGCAGCGCGCGCTGCAGGCCGATCCCGACATCGGCCTGCTGCTTCCGTGCAACGTGGTGGTGCGCGAGGATGCGGCGGGCGCCGTCACGGTGGGTTTCATGGATCCGCTGCCGGTGCTGGGGCTGGTCGACGCGCCGCAGGTGCACGACCTCGGCGCCCAGGTGCGCGAGGCGTTGCAGCGCGTGCGCGACACGCTGCGGGACTGAGCCGGCGGAGCTCAGCCCTCGCGCGCCGTGCCCGGCAGCGCGAAATCGCAGCGCACGAAGGGGTCGACCGCGCAGGCCACCAGGCTGGCGGTCTGCGCCACCTGGCGCGGCGTGGTCCACGCGATGGAGCGCAGCAGCTCCGGCGCCGTCCCCTGCGGGTGGAAATTCCACTGCGCGGGGGCCAGGATGACGCAGCGCGCGATGCGCCCGGCATGGTCCAGCTCGATGCCATGGGCCAGCAGTCCGCGCGCCGTATGCACCATGCCGACGCCGGAGGCGGCCTGCAGCGCGCGTGCCGGCGAGGCCTGTTCGTCCCAGGCCAGCAGCGCCTGCGCCAGGTCGAGCAGGCGCGCGGCGAAGCGCGCCAGCAGCGCCGACGAAGGCTCGGCCCCTTCGCGCGACAGGTCGCGCAGCAGCGGATGCCGGGACTGGCTCGCCCAGGGGCCGGTCTCGCGGCACAGTCCCTGCCATTGCGGATAGGCCTCGAATTCATCGCTGGCGGGCCCCAGCAGATGCCGCGCGAGTTCGCGCGGCGAAGGCGGCTGCAGCGGGTGCGGCAGGCTGGCGCGCGCCAGGGCCAGCGGTTGCCACGCCAGCCATGCCAGGAAGCGCGCGGGGCTGAGGTGCTCGTGCGCGCGCGCCCAGTGCAGCAGCGATGCGGCATCGTCGATCTGCAGGAACTCCCGCGCCGGCATGCCCAGGCTGCGCCCCTCCACCAGTTCGTGCAGCGCCGATTGGGCGTGCGGCTCGGCGCGCGGGCTGTCCAGCGCGCGCAGCACCTGCTCGATGCTCTGCAGGGTCTGCGCGGACGGCGCGATCGCCATGCACAAGGGCCAGTCGCGGTGCAGCGGCAGCAGGTGCTCGCGCAGGCGCTCCAGCAAGAGCGGGCGAGGGTCGGGCGCCACGCCCCCGGGGTAATCGTCGTGCCAGGAGGAGATCGCGGCCGCGGCGGCGGCGCGGTGCGCGATGCCGCTCACCGGGTACAGCGTGGGCAGCAGTGCCAGCGCCTGCTGCGTGGTGCGGCCGATGAGCAGGCGATGCGCCTGCGAGGCCCGCCGCGGCAGTGGCTCCACCCGCGTGAAACCGTGCCCGTCGGCACGCAGCACCATGCGCAGGCGGTGCTCGCCGAGCAAGGCGGCGGCTGCGGGTGCTTCGGCCCTCGCGTGCAGCATGGGCTGGGGTCTCCGGGCAGTGCGGCGGCGTGGCGCCTGCGGGGTTCGTGCGGTGCTTGAGAAACTCCGGCGCCGCCGCCGTGGCGGGCGGGCCGCAAGCCCCTGCGAGCCCGACGAAACCGGACGACGCCGGGGGCCTCCGCAAGAGCATAATCGAGCGCGTGGGGCCAGTATGAGTTCCGTATCCAATGGGCTCTGTTCGGGAGGGCTGGACATGGTGCATGCAAAGCCGAGTTGGAGCCGCATTGGCGCGGGCCTGCCGCGCGCGGCGGCAGCCTTGGTGCTGGGCGCCGCGCTGATCGGCGCGCCTGCGCCGGCGCTGGCCGCCGGCATGCAGTTGTCGAGTCCGACGCTGCGCGATGGCGTGGCGCCGGCGCAGCGTTATGACGGCCCGGGCTGCGGAGGCGGCAACGTGTCGCCCGCGCTGCAGTGGAGCGGGCTGCCGCCCACGACGCGCAGCCTGGCCCTGACCGTGTTCGACCGCGACGCGCGCGGCGGCGCCGGCTGGTGGCACTGGGCGGTGGTCGACATCCCGGCGTCGGCGACGGGCCTTGCGCTGGGGGCAGGTGCGCCCGGTGGCGCCGGGTTGCCGAAGGGCGCGCGCCAGTTGCGCACGAGTTTCGGGAAGGAGGCCTACGGAGGGCCGTGTCCGCCGCCCGGCAGCGGCGTGCACCACTACGAGTTCACCTTGTGGGCGCTGCCGCAGGCGCGGCTGCCCTTGCCGCCGGGCGCCGGAGCGCCCGAACTGGCCGAGATGGCCTCGGTCGGCGCCATCGCCGAAGTCCAGCTGGTGGTCGGCTACGGACGCTGAGTCTGCGGCGCGCGGCCTGGGGGGCCGGGCCGCGAACGCGACGAGCGCCGGCTCGCGACCTCAGGTTTTCATCGAGGAGATGCGGTTGTCGGCGCCGAGCAGCGCGATGCGCGGCTGGAAGGCGCGCGCGGTGGCGTCGTCCATCGGCGCGTAGGTGCAGATGATCAGCAGGTCGCCGATGGCGGCGTGGCGCGCCGCCGAGCCGTTGAGGGTGATGCGGCCGCTGCCCGCCGGCTCGGAGATCGCGTAGGTGCTCAGGCGCGCGCCGTTGGTGACGTTGTAGATCTCGATCTGTTCGCCGGGCAGGATGTCGCAGGCGTCGAGCAGCGACTGGTCGATGCCGCAGGAACCTTCGTAATGCAGGTCGGCGCCGGTGAGGGTGGCGCGATGCAGCTTGGCGCGCAGCATCACGCGGCTGGGTCGGGAGGAGTCGGGCATGGGGTGAGGTGCCGGGGAGGCGCGCCGTGCGGGATACACGGACAAAGGGACGAGCGGGCGATGCACGCGGGTCCGGGCAGTCCGCGCCGGACCGGTCTGGTGGGCGCCGCGCGGCGCACATGCTAGCAGCCGCGCCGCGGGCGTCGGCCCAGCGCAGGCCTTAAGATGCATCCTTGAACTTTCAAGGTCCGCAACGACGAGGTACTCCGTGCAATCTCCCTCCGTGAAGCAAAGTCTGGATCGCCTGCGCGAGGCACTGGAGTCGGGCGACGCGCTCGACCCGCAGGTGCGCAGCGAGCTCGCGGCGCTGGACGACGACATCCGGCGCGCGCTTGCCGCGCCCGCGCCGGACCAGGCGCAGGGACTGGCGCAACGCGTGCGCGAGATGTCGCTGCGCTTCGCCCAACAACATCCGACCGCGGCCGCCGTGCTGCGCGAACTCGGCGTGCTGCTCGAAGGCATCGGCGCCTGAACCACGGCGACGCTGCGCGTCGCCCGCATCCTGTCCATGGAACAACGAACTCGCCAACCCGAACCGGGTTATCAGCCGGAATATTTCGCGGGAAACGTCGTGCCCGAGCCGGGGGCGGTGTTTCCGGTGGCTCCCGGAGTGCTGTGGCTGCGCATGCCGATGCCGATGGCGCTGGACCACATCAACCTGTGGCTGCTCGACGACGCGGACGGCTGGACGGTGGTCGACACCGGCCTGTGCAACGACGCCACGCGCCAGACCTGGGAACAGGTGTTCGAGCGCCACCTGCAGGGGCGCCCGGTGCGGCGCGTGATCTGCACCCACATGCACCCGGACCACGTCGGCCTGGCCGACTGGCTGTGCCGGCGCTGGAACGCGCCGCTGCTGATGACCCAGGGCGAGTACCTGAGCGCGCGCCTGATCAGCGCCGGGCTGGAGCCCACCGGCACCGAGGGGCTGCTGGAGCATTTCCGGGCGCACGGCGCGGCGCAGGAGCACCTGCAGTCGCTGGCCGGACGCGGCAATTTCTACATGCGCATGGTGCCGTCGCTGCCGCCTAGCTTCCAGCGCCTCGAGGGCGGGCAGCGGCTGCGCATCGGGGCCGCCGAGTGGCAGGTGATCGAAGGGGGAGGGCACTGCCCGGAGCACGCGTCGCTGTGGTGCGCCGAGCACCACGTGCTGATCTCCGGCGACCTGCTGCTGCCGCGCATCTCCACCAACGTGTCGGTCTACCCCATCGAGCCGCAGGCCGATGCGCTGGGCCGCTACCTGCGTTCGCTCGAACGCTTCGACGTGCTCGACGCGACCACCCGCGTGCTGCCGTCGCACGGCCTGCCCTTCAGCGGCGTGCACGGGCGCGTGCGCCAGCTGCGTGAACACCACGCCGAGCGCCTGCAGGCCGTGCTGCAGGCCTGCTCGCAGCGTGCGCTGAGCTCGGCCGAGCTGATCCCGCTGCTGTTCCGCCGCGCGCTGGACACGCACCAGCTGGGTTTCGCGCTGGGCGAGGCGATCGCGCACGCCAACCGGCTGTGGGCCGTCGACGCGCTGCGCCGCGAGGTCGACTCCGCGGGCCTGATCCGCTTCAGCGCGGCCGAGCCCGCGCAGCCGGCCCACGTCGAGGCGCTGGCACGCGCCGCCGCCGGGCTGGCGATGCCGCTGGCCGCCTGAGGCGGCAGGGCGCCGCGCCGCCCCGCGCGCCCGGCCCGGCCGCCCGACTACACTTGCGGCGCGCCGTCACCGCGCAGGCTGCCCGTAGCTCAGTTGGATAGAGCAACAGCCTTCTAAGCTGTGGGTCGGGGGTTCGATTCCCTCCGGGCAGGCCAATCGAATCAAGGGGTTGGGCGTGAAAGCTGAGGACTTCCATCACGCTCGTAACATACACTCGTTGAAGGCCGCCACGTGACAAGGTCCATCACATGCCGCTCCCTGGCTTCTGGCCGCGTGACGGCAAAACGGCCGAAATGGCAAAATGCAGCAAAATCTCCTGACCACCACGCGATGTCCACGCTCCGCAAGAATTCCGTCCCGAAGCCTGTCGTGAGCGGCGAGGTCGTCAGCACTGTTCCGGGCTTCGTCCTGGTCAAGAAACCCGGCGGCAGGCGCATGCCCGAGGTCGAGGCGTCGCAGCGCGCATCCACGCTGCTGCCGAAGCTGGCGCAGGCACTCAGCCATCCCGGCATCAGCAGGGAAGCTGTGTTCAAGGGCAGGACGCACAACGTCTACTCTTACTCGATCGACACCACCGACACGACGCGGATCGTTCGCGTCAGCGCCGATGGACGCCGCACGGTGGGCCGCCTCGTCGGCAGCAGGTTCGTTCCGGTCAGAGCCGCGTGACCGGCAAATTGCCGCCGACGATCGAGCAACTGTTGCGGGCCGAGCTCGAAGGCGAGGCCAGGACGGTGGCGGTCGTCCTGGCCGGACACAACGGCTCGGGGAAGTCGACCTTGTGGTACCAGCGCCTGGCCGGCATGCTGCAGATTCCGCTGGTCAATGCGGACCGACTGACAATGTCGATTCTGCCCGAGCCCACCGGCACCCCGCCGCGGATCCCGGCATGGGCGCAGAGGCTGCGTGACGAGGATGCGACCTGGCAGTCCCTGTCGCAGGCCGGCGTCAGGCTGTTCCGCGAGCTCATCATGGAGCGCAGGCAAGCGTTCGCCTTCGAGACGGTGTTCTCGCATTGGAAGGAACTGCCCGACGGCAAGGTCGAGTCGAAGATCGACGACATCAAGGCCATGCAGCGCCGTGGATACATGGTCGTGCTGATCTTCGTCGGCTTGGCCGCCCTTCCGCTGTCGATCCTCCGGGTCCGGAACAGGCTGCGGACCGGGGGCCATGATGTTCCCATCGACAAGATGACCGAGCGGTTCCCGCGCACGCAGAAGGCAGTCGGTGCAGCGGCCCTGGTCGCGGACCTCACGCTGATGGTCGACAACAGCCTGGACGAGACCCGTGCGTTCCAGTTCGTGCGCGCCCAACGCAAGCGGCACGTTCTCTTCGATACGCGCGCCCCGGAGTACCGGATCGCCCCGGAAGTTCGAGCGGCAGCGGCGCCCTGGCTGGAAGCAGTGGTCGGACCGTTCAAGCGCTGAATTGCCGCGATGACGACGCATCCGCTCGTATTGCTGGTGCGGCGACAGATGTCTTGGGCCCCGCGGCAGGCCCAATGAAAACGGCCCCTGCATTGCTGCAAGGGCCGTCGAATTTCGGCTCGCCGACCCGGGCTCGAATCAGAGACCTTCCGGCGCGCTGGCTCACGCCGCTGCTGCGATCGGCACAACCTTGCGCGGCACGCCATTGACGATCTTGTCCAGCACGTCGCCGAGGACGCTCCAAGCCGCCCGCCGCTCGGCGAGCCGTTCCTGGCGCTGGTACGTGCGAATCAACTTGCTCGGCTTCTTGTGATTCAGGCAGCGCTCGATGACTTCGGGCAGGACTCCGTTCTCGCCCATGATCGTCGCGCCTGTGCGGCGCAGATCGTGTGGAGTCCAGCGCCCGCCCGACAACACCAGGCCGGAATTGGCCTTGCTTCGCTTCTTCGCGTCCGAGGGGGTCTGGCGGTCGTGGACTTGCTTGGTCAGGACGTTGCTGCCCATCCCCCCGGGGGCCTGAGATGCCGCGCTCGCTGGGCACATTTTCCTGTAAAGCTCGAAAGCGGAAAAATACAGGAAAACCGACATGCAGCCGCTTTCTGAGCAGCAGGCAGGTAGTTGTCCGCACAAGGCGCAGCCGTGACAGGCCACCAGCCTGCTAGCGCTGCTTGTGGCCGACTGCATGCTTGGCGAGCATCACACCCCTTGCCCCCGAGCCGACGTGCCCGCGTCATCCTTTCGATAGCTGCTGCCGGCCACGAGCAACGTGATCTCTTTGCACGAAAGATGATGCAACCACTCGCGCAGCACGAGCAGAGTCGCGGCGAATTCTCCTGACGTCGGCAGCGCGTCCTGCGTGGCCGGCCGACCCAGAGCGATCGATACCCAGCGGTTGAACACCTGCTCGACCGCATCCGTCGAAAGCGCGACCCAGGACTTGGTCACTGGTTCGAGCACCTCGGCGACGGCTCGGACCTCGCGGTCACGGGTGACATGGCGGGTGCCGGGCGCAAGCAGCGGTCGCAGCGGCATGACACGGTCTTCCACCTCCGCGATGGCGGCCTCGATCGCCGCTTCGGCGAGCCGCGGCGCATCGAGGTACCTGCGCGCAAGCGCGCTCACGCCCAGCTGGATCGGGATCACCCGGGCTGGCTCCGCCCCATCTCCCGCCACGACCGCCGACTCCGCCGCGCCGAACTCCAGCGCGCTGATGTCGCCTCCGAGCGCTCGCCGGGCGCACAGCCAGGTTTGGCGTGCTCTGCTCTGTGCATCAGGGCTCATGGGCTGCCTCGTTCGCCAGATCCTCGACCAGAAAGTCGATGAACACACGGACCTTGCTCGGAAGATACTTTGCGCTCAGGTACACCGCGTACAGGTGCAGGTCGAGACTTGCATAGGACTCGAGGATCGGCACCAGGGTGCCGGCACGCAGGGCCTGCTCGACGATGAACCTTGGTTGCAGGATGATCCCGCCGCCTGCGATCGCCAGTTCGCGCAGCAGGTCGCCGCTGCTCGAATGAACGGCGGGAAGCACACGCACGGTCTCGCGGCGTCCGTCGGGGCTGGTGAACGGCCACTCATCGCCGGCCCACAGGTAGCTGAAGCTGAGGGTCTCGTGCCCGGCCAGCTCGGCGGGCTCGCGCGGCACCCCCCGCTGCCGCAGGTAGGCCGGCGCGGCGCAGACCACCACGTCCAGCGGCGCAAGACGTCGCGCGACGATGCCGGGGGCGAGCCGGGTCGCAATGCGCAGCCCGACATCGATGCCTTCATGCACGAGGTCGACCACGCGATCGGACAAGTCGATATCCAGGTGCAGCTGCGGGTATCTCTGCCGAAACCGTGCGAGCACGGGTGCCAGATGGGAGATGCCGTAGGACAAGGGTGCCGATACGCGCAGCAGGCCCGCCGGGCTTTGGGTTCCGCGCGCGGCGGCGGCCTCGGCTTCGGCCACCTGATCAAGGATCACGCGCGCGCGTTCATAGAACTCTTCCCCGGCGTCTGTCAGTGACATGCGGCGCGTGGTCCGGTTGAGCAGCCGCGTTCCGAGATGTGCCTCCAGCGCGGCGACGTGCCGCGTCACCACGGCGCCCGACATGTCCAACGCCCGCGCGGCGCGTGCGAAGCCGCCCGTGTCAACGGTCTGGACGAACACCCTGGTCGCCGTAAGCACATCCATGATTGCCCCAGTTTATTGCGGATTTCACAATAGTGCTTTGCCAGTTTGGCGGTTTTTTTGCGACGAGTGGGGCCGTAGATTGTGGCTCATGATCCAGACAGTCGTCGCGACCTCGCGATACGAGTTGGCAGATCGAAGCAGACCTTCAGGAGATTCATCATGAACATCACCATCCTCGGAACCGGCAACATGGGCACGGCGTTCGCGCAGCAACTCCATGCCGCCGGGCATGCGCTGCATATCGTCGGACGCGACCGCGCGAAGGCCCGCGCCCTGGCGGATCGCTTCGGCGCCAGCGCGGAACACGCGCATGCAGCGTCGAGCGACGTGATCGTGCTTGCGACCCCCTACGACGACGCCATCCGCGCGCTGGGTGATGTAGCGTTGCCTGCCGGAGCGGTGGTGGTCGACATCACCAACCCGCTGACCAGCGATTACATGGGGCTCACGCTGGGCCACTCGAGTTCTGCGGCTGAACAGATCTCCGCTGCGCTTCCCGGCGTGCACGTGGTCAAGGCCTTCAACACCGTGTTTGCGCAGCGCCTGGCCGCCGGCGCGCAAGCCGGCAACGGGCAGATCGTGCCGGTGTTCGTTGCCGCCGACGATGATCAAGCCAAGGCGCGTGTGTCGGAGATGGCGCGCTCGATGGGTTTCGACGTCATCGACGCGGGGCCTCTGCGCAACGCGCGCTATCTCGAACCGCTGGGCGGGCTCAACGTCTACCTCGGCTATGGCGCGGGACTGGGAACGGCGATCGCGCCGACCTGGTTGCGCCAGTCCTGAATCCATTCACCCCTCACCGTCCCGGAGTACACCATGATTCGCTCATCCACGGCCCCCTATGGCATCGCGCTGCTGCGTGTCAGCCTGGGCATCCTGTTTCTCGCCCACGTCGGGTTGAAAGTGTTCGTCTTCACCATCCCGGGCTTCGTCGGCTACTTCGCCTCCCTCGGCCTGCCGGCCGTGCTCGCCTACGCGACCATCGCGCTGGAACTCCTGGGTGGAATCGCGCTCGTGTTGGGCGTCTACGCGCCCTGGGTGGCGATTCCGCTGGCGCTGGAAATGCTCGGCACCATCGTCATGGTGCACGGGCACAACGGGTGGCTGTTCACCAACAAGGGCGGCGGCTGGGAATATCCGGCCTTCTGGGCCGTCGCGCTGGTGGTGCTGAGTCTGCTCGGCGATGGAGCGTTCGCACTGCGCGCCAGCGGCCCGCGTCACGCCTGATGACGGGGCGCGCATGGCTGGCTGCGCCGAGAGCGCGGTACGTTGGGGGGCTTCATCCGCCGCCGCGTGCGGGATACGGCGGAGGCCGAGGACATCCTGCAGGACGTGTTGTTCGGGTTCTACCTGACCGCCGATGCGGTCGAGCAAGTGGGCATGGAACATCGCCTGCGCCGGCTCGGGCGTCGCGGCGTGCTCCATCGGGGTCATCCGTGCCGGCATGTCATGCCGGGCTGGCCGACGTGACCTCGACCGTGACATGGGAGAGGTCGCCGAAGCGGTCGAACAGGCGCTGGTAGTACGACGCGTCATGCGCGGCGTCGCGGCTGCGGACCGCGACGATGGCCCCCAGATGCCCGGGCCCGAGTCGCCACAGGTGCAGGTCGCGGAGCTGGTCGCCCTGCGCGGCCACCAGCGCGGAGATGTCGCGGCTGAGGGAGCGATCAGGGTTCATGTCGAGCAGGATGGCGCCGGTGTCGCGCAGCAGGCCGAAGGACCAGTTGGCGATGACCAGCGCGCCGACGATGCCCATCACCGGGTCCATGAAGTACAGCCCGAAGTACTTGCCGGCCGCCAGCCCGAGGATGGCCAGGATCGACACCGCGGCGTCCGCCGCCACGTGCACGAAGGCCGCGCGCATGTTGTGGTCCCGGTGATGGTCCCCGTGCGCATGGCCTGGTTCCTCCTCGTAGTGCAGCGTGGTGACGAAGGCCCCGGCGCCGGCTTCGACGCGCAGCTCGAAGGCATGCGGCTCGGGAATCTCGTCCACCGACTCCCAGCAGTCGCCGGCGTCGCGCAGCGCGAAGCGCTGCTGCACGCCGCCCTCGCGCAGCGTGGTCAGCACGAGCTCGCCGGGGCCGAGGGCCGGCGTGGCGGCATCCTGGAAGCGGCGAACCTGGAAGCGCGGCGGCACCCCGTCCTCGAAAATGCTCAACTGCAGGCGCCCGAAAGGCGTGTCGATCGCGCGGGCCTCGTCCGTATGCTCGTGCGCGGCGCCGCCGTGGCCGTGGCCGTGGTGATGCCCGTGCCCATGGTGGTGCGCGTGGTCGCCGCCGCTGAGCAGCCAGGCGCTGATGACGTTGACCCCGAGCCCGAGGAAGGCGATGGCGATGGCCTGGTTGAAGTCGATGCGCACGGGGTGCAGCAGCCGGTCGATGGCCTCGTAGCCGATCAGCAGCGCGATCATCGCCAGGATGATCGCGCTCGAGAACCCGGCCAGGTCGCCGACCTTGCCGGTGCCGAAGCTGAAGCGCGCGTCGCGCGCGTGCTTGCGGGCATAGCGGTAGGCCGTCGCCGCGATCAGCATCGCCGCGGCATGCGTGCTCATGTGCATGCCGTCGGCGATCAGCGCCAGCGAGCCGTAATGCACCCCTCCCGTGATCTCCACCACCATGACGATCGTGCACAGCACGATCACCGACCAGGTCTTGCGCGCGTTGCGGTCGTGGCCCTCGCCGAGGAACACGTGGTCGTGCTCGGGAACGGGGATGGGAAGGGCGCGGCCGTGGCTGGCGTTCATTTGAAGTAACCCCTGAAAACGTCCACCAGCTGCTCCGCCGCCTCGGCCGCCGGTGCGTCCCTGTCCTTCAGCGGCTCGACCAGGTGGCTCTGGATGTGCTCCTCGACGACCTCGCCCAGCAGGCCGTTGAGGGCCCCGCGGCAGGCCGCTATGACATGCATCACCTGCTCGCAGCCGGCCTCAGCCTCGAGGGCGCGCTCGATGGCGTCGACCTGCCCGCGGATGCGGCGCACCCGGTTCAGCAGCTTGGTCTTCTGGCGGATGGTATGGCTCATGCCGCGAAGTATAGGCTACCCCCCTATGGATCATGCGCGCGGTGGTTCGAGCTTCGACGCGCGCCGCTTGCGTCGCCCGGTTTGCTATGCTCGGCCCCGCATTGGGGAGTAGCCGCCGCGCGGACTTGCGCCGCGCGGGCCCGCGTCAACATGCTTGGAGCGCGTCACGCGCCTCCATGGCGCGGGCGGCAAGCGCCTGGCAAGACCGATGCATCCGGTGGGTCGGCTGCGGCGCGCCGGGTGCATCGTTCGTCTGCCGCAGCCAGCACCCGAGCTTCGCACATGCATCCCTTCCTCGTCTCGGCCTCGCTGGTCGCGCTCGCCGAGATCGGCGACAAGACGCAGCTGCTGTCCCTGCTCCTGGCTGCGCGCTATCGCGCGCCGCTGCCGATCATCGCCGGCATCCTGGCCGCCACGCTGGCCAACCACGGCCTGGCAGCCGCGGCGGGCGACCTGCTCGCGCATGCGCTCAGCCCGCGCCTGCTGGACTGGGCCGTCGTGCTGTCCTTCGTGCTCATGGGGCTGTGGATCCTGGTGCCCGACAGGATCGACGATGACGAGCTGCCGCGACGCGGTGCCCGCGGGGTGTTCGTGGCCACCGCGGTGTCTTTCTTTGTTGCGGAGATGGGGGACAAGACCCAGGTGGCGACCGTCGCGCTGGCCGCGCGCTACGGCGAATGGCTGCCCGTGGTCGCGGGCACCACGGTGGGCATGCTGGCGGCCAACGTGCCGGCCGTGCTGTTCGGGCACCGCTTCGCGGATCGGCTGCCGACCCGCTGGGTGCATGGGACCGCTGCGCTCATGTTCCTGGTCCTTGGCGGCGTGGCCTTGCACACGGCCTTGCAGGCGAGTTGATGCAGGCGTGCTGCCGGTCGCGCGTCGCGGCCGGCCTGCGCTCGCGGGCTCGGCATGGGGCATCGTTGTTTTTCGGAACCCGATGATCCTGTGGTTGTTGCGCGCTGCGGCGCAGACATGTTCGGCCTCGACCCGCCGGTTCCGACAGGCCGGCGTGGCAACGGCGTTCCTCACGCGCGTTGGCCGGCACGGACATATTCGCGCCGTGAAATATTTCCTGGGCGGCAATGTCGGAGGGCCATGAGAATTCCGACACTTCCCGCTGGCGCGATCCGGCAGCGATCGCGCAAATACCAGGCACATGGAGAGATATTGATGCAAAGACCCTCGATGATCCAGATGTCGACCATCGCCGTGGCCGTCCTTGGAACCCTTGCGCTGAGCGGATGCGGAGGCGGAGGCTCAGGCGCGGGACCGCAGGACAGCTCGGCGCAGATCTCGACCACGGGTCTTTTTCCGGGCGCGAGCGTGTCGCTGCTGAACCATGGCGCGAACGCGCTAACCATCGACACCAACGGCACGCAGGCCTTTCCGGGGAACTGGACGGGCGCGAGCTACGCCGTGACGGTGAAGTCGCACAGCCCGGGCATCACCTGCGCCGTGACGAATGGCAGCGGGTCGCTCGGCGGGGCCGCGGTCACGGTGGACCTGAGTTGCGATCACGGCGCCGTGTCGATCCTGCATTCCTTCGGACCGGGCACCGCCACCGACGGGCAGGGCCCGCACGGCGGCCTCGTGACGGATGCTTCCGCAGACCTCTTCGGAACGACCCAGTACGGGGGAACGAACAACACGGGCACGGTGTACGAGCTCACGCCCGGCAGATCCGGCTACAGCGAGTCGATCCTGTACTCCTTCGCCGGCAACCCGAGCCTCACCGGCTACTACCCGGTGGGTCGTCTCGTGCTGGACTCGTCCGGGAAGCTCTACGGAGTGGCCTCCAGCGGTGGGAACGGCAATGGCACGGTGTATGAACTCATGCGCAGCGGGACGACCTACAACCTGCTGCTGCTGATCTCCTTCGCCGTGGCCGCCGACGGTTCCCAGCCACGGGCCGGCCTGCTGCTGGACTCCTCCGGAGACCTCTACGGGACGACCGCCAACGGTGGCGCGAACAGCCAGGGAACGGTGTTCGAACTCGACTGATCGCCGATCGTCCGGGCAGGCTGCGCAGCCTTCAGGGTTGACGCGGGCGCTGACCGGGATCGGCAGCCCGCCCGGCCTCAGCCCGGAACGCCGGTGCGCAGCATCGGCAGCAGCGAGGCCAGCAGCAGCCCGGACATGAGCAGGTTGAAGGCCAGCGCGCGGCCCGGCGTGCGCAGCACGCGCTGCAGGTGCGAGCCGCCGAAGGCCCACGCGGTGATGCTGGGCAGGTTGATGGCCCCGAACAGCAGCACCGCGCCCAGCGGCAGCAGCGCCCCGCGGCTTGCGGGGATGTAGGTGCTGAAGGCGCTCACCGCCATCAGCCAGGCCTTGGGGTTGACCCACTGGAAGGCCACGGCGCCGAGGAAACTCATCGGTCGCGACGCACGGTCGGCGGCGCGCGACGCATCCGGCCCCGGCGCGGTGGCGATGCGCCATGCCAGGTAGAGCATGTAGGCCGCGCCGACCCAGCGCATGCCGGCGTAGACCCAGGGCCAGCGCGAGAACACTTCGGCCAGGCCGAATCCGACCGACGCGACCAGCAGCAGGAATCCCGACGCCACTCCCAGCAGGTGGGGAATCGTGGCGCGGAATCCGAAGGTCGCTCCGGACGCGAGCAGCATCAGGTTGTTGGGCCCCGGGGTGATCGACGCCGCGAAGGCGAACAGGGCGAAGGCCAGCAACGTTGCATGGGACATGGTGTTCTCGCGGCAGGGGCGGCGGGCCGGAACGCGTGTCGACGCAAGGCAGGGTGGCGTGCGCGCTGCCTTGCGAGGGCGTGTCCCGGAACTGGAGGGCATGCCGGCAATCTACGCGGCCGGGGTCCTTTGCGACAGATGCAGGAGTCCGGAGTCTGTGCCGGCACAGATGCATGGGGATTCCATCTGTACTGGTCCGATCCGGGGCCCGCTGTATGGTGTGGGGGGCGGGGCTTTCTGCCATGATGCGGCAATGTCCGCCGAATCTCCGCTGTACCTCAGCCTCGCCGATCGCCTGGCCGGGCTGGCCGCTTCGGGCTCCCTGCGCCCGGGGGCGCGGCTGCCGTCGGTGCGTGCGTTGTCCGAGCAGCACGGGGTGTCGGTCTCCACCGCGGTGCAGGCCTATCGCACGCTGGAGGACCGCGGGGTGATCGAGGCGCGACCGAAGTCGGGGTTCTTCGTGCGGCGAGCGCGCGAGCTGCCGCCGGTACCCGCGGCCACCCGGCCGCCGACGCGCCCGGTCGCGGTGGAGATCAAGTCCATCGCCGACGCGGTCTACGACCTGCTGGGCGAGCCGGGCTATGTGTCCTTCGGCGCGGCGGCGGCGGGCGAGAGCCTGTATGCGAACGAGCGCATCCGGCGCGCGATGGCGCGCAGCGCGCAGCGCCATGTCGACAGCCTGGGGCGCTACGCGACCTCGCTGGGGGTGCCCGAACTGCGGCAGGCGATCTCGCGCCGCGCGGTGAACCTGGGCTGCCACCTCGACCATGGCAACGTGGTGGTGACGAACGGCTGCACCGAGTCGATCACCCTGTGCCTGCGCGCGGTCACGCAGCCCGGCGATGTCATCGCCATCGAATCGCCCACGTATTTCGGGTTCCTGCGCGCGATGCAGGCGCTGGGCCTGCGCGCGGTGGAGATCCCCATGCAGCCGCGCACGGGCATGTCGCTGGAGGCGCTGGAGCTCGCGCTGGACACCCAGCCGATCAAGGCGGTGCTGGCCGTGCCCACCGTGTCGAACCCGATGGGCACGATCATGCCCACCGCGTCCAAGCGGCGCCTGGCCGCGCTGCTGGCGCGGCGCGGCATCCCGTTGATCGAGGACGTCATCTGCAGCGATCTCGCTCCCACCGAGGAAGGGCGCCGCGCCGTGCGTTCCTTCGACCGCGGCGGCCACGTGATGCTGTGCGGCTCCTTCGGCAAGACCCTGGCGCCCGGCCTGCGAGGCCTCGGCTGGGTGGAGGCGGGGCGCTGGAGCCGGGAGGTGGCGAGCCTGAAACGATCCTTCAGCGGCGGCGGCAGCACGGTGGTGGAGTGGGCGGTGGCGGATCTGCTGGAGCATGGCGGCTACGAGCAGAGCCTGCGCCAGCTGCGGCGCAATTTCTCGGAGCAGATCGACATCGCGCGGCAGATCATCGGCGCCGCGTTTCCCGCGGGCACCCGGGTCACCGACCCGAGCGGAGGTTTCGTGCTGTGGGTGGAGCTGCCCAGGTCGGTGGACGCGATCGAGCTTTACCGGCGCTGCATCGGGCAGGGCATCGTCGTCGTGCCGGGGCCGCTGTTCACCACCACCACGCGCTATCGCAACTGCCTGCGGCTGAACGCCGGCGCGCCCTGGACCCCGCAACGCGAGCAGGCGCTGCGCATGGTGGGGCAACTTGCGGCGGGATTGGTGGCGGGTGCGTAGGGCCCGCGCGAAGGTGGCGCGGAGCGCCCGCTCATGTCAGCCTGCGGCCGGCTCGCCGCCGGCGACGCCAGCTTCGCCGCGCAGCCGGCGCCCGCTGCGTACCGCGTCGGCCAGCCGCTCGAGCAGGTCCAGGGTCGTTTCCCAGCCGATGCAGCCGTCGGTGATGCTCTGGCCGTAGCGCAGCGCGGCGGGGTCGTCGCCCAGGTTCTGCCGGCCCTCGACCAGATGGCTTTCCAGCATCACGCCCAGGATGTCGGTGCTGCCGGCGGCGATCTGCGCGGCCACGTCGGCCGCCACCTGCGGTTGCCGGCGGAAGTCGCCGCCGCTGTTGGCGTGGCTGCAGTCGATCATCAGCCGCGGCGACAGCCCGGCGGCGCGCAACGCCGCCGTCGCCGCGGCCACGCTCGCCGCATCGTGATTCGGGCCGGTCTCCCCGCCGCGCAGGATCAGGTGGCAGTCGGGGTTGCCGGTGGTCGTGACCACGATGGCGCGGCCTTCGCGCGAGATCGACGGAAAGCGGTGCGACTGCGCGGCCACGACGATGGCGTCCACCGCCGTCTGCAGCTTGCCGCTGGTCGGGTTCTTGAAACCCAGCGGAGCCGAAAGCGCCGAGGCCATCTGGCGGTGCAGCGGACTCTCGGTGGTGCGCGCGCCGATCGCCCCCCACGACAGCAGCTCCGCGTAGTACTGGGGCGTGGCCAGGTCGAGGATCTCGGAGGCCGCCGCGACTCCCAGTCGCGCGCACTCGACCAGCAGCGCGCGGGCGCTCAGCAGGCCCTTGTGGATGTCGCCGCGGCCGTCGAGGTCGGGGTCGTAGATCAGGCCCTTCCAGCCCAGGCGGGTGCGCGGCTTCTCGAAATACACCCGCATCACCAGCAGCAGCGCGTCGTCGACGCGGGGTGCGGCATCGCGCAGGCGCCGCGCGTAGTCCAGCGCGGCCGCGGTGTCGTGGATGGAGCAGGGGCCGGTGAGCACCATCAGCCGGTCGTCGCGGCCGTGCACGATGTCTCGCACCGCGGCGCGCGAGCGCGCGATGACGGCCGCCTCGGGCTCGCCGGCCGGCACGGCGTCGCGCAGTTCGTTCGGTGACGGCAGCAGTTCCTCGCCCGCGATGTGCAGGTCGGAGATGCGGGGGGGCATGGGAGGCAATGGAGCGATGCGCTGGGGATGCCACCGCATGATAGTGGCGGGGCCCGCGGCTGGGCCCCGGGTCCGCCGCCGGCGATCCCGCGCGGGATCGCCGGCCCGGTGTGCCGGTGCCTCGGTAACTCAGTGCGCGAAGTCGGCGCGCTGCATGCGCACCAGGGTCTCCAGCACGCGGATCTCCTCTTCGTCGAGCTGCAGCGCGGCGTCGACCCATTCGTCGACCACCGTGGCCAGTTCGGCGTAGTCCAGCGGCACCATGCGCGCGCGGGCACGCTGCATGGCCAGGCGGGCCTTTCGGCGCCTGGCGTGCTGCGCGATGAACTCGCGCACCGCGGCCTCGCCGCGGCCGCTGGCGCAGACTTCGTCGATCACGCCCATGTCCAGCAGTTCGGCGGCGCTGTAGACCTTGCCGCTGCGCATCAGGCGTTCGGCGGCGGCGATGCCAATGCGCCGCCCGAGCAGGCTCATCGCGCCGGAGCAGGGGAACAGCCCGAACAGGATCTCCGGCAGACCGAACTCCGCATGTTCCTCGGCGATCACGTAGTCGGCCGCCAGCGCGGCCTCGAAGCCGCCGCCCAGCGCCCGCCCCTGCACCAGCGACAGGGTCGTGGTGTTGCGGTTGAGCACGGTGGCCCAGCGGTAGATCATGTCCAGGCACAGCATCGAGTAGCGGCGCAGCGCGGCGGAGTCGCGGGTGCGGATGCAGCGCAGGAAATAGCCGAGGTCGCCGCCGAGGCTGAAGTACTGCGCGTGGCCCGAACGCAGCACCGCGTAGTGGGCGGCGTCGTCGGCGCCGGCCAGGCCGCTCAGCGGCGCCTGTTCCTGCAACTGGTCGAGCACCTCGAGCAGCCCGGACAACATCTCGTTGGAGAAGTTGTGGGGTTTGCGGTCCTGCGCCAGCATGCTGATCCACAGGGTCGAGCCGGCGGCGTCGAACCGCGTCTCCACCAGCGAGCCGGGCCCGGTGTTCGAGAACGCGCGGACGACGGGAGAGGCAGTGGGATCGGTACGGCGTTGCGGGATCATGGTCGGTCGGCTCCCTGGGGCTCTTGCGGGTGGACGGGGTGTCCGTTCCTGAGCAAGGGCCGTGCCAGTGCCGCGGACCATGGGTTGCGGGGGAATTCGTCAAAAATCCGGCGCGGTCCCGGCGCCATGCCCCGTCACGCGTCGATACGCATATCGCGCATGGGCAGGGGCGGCGGATTTTTGACGGGCGCTCGCGGGGCGAGCGCGCCCTTGCCGAGGGCCTCAGTCCGCTTCGGCTTCGCTGAGCACCAGCGCGGCGTTGGTGCCGCCGAAGCCGGCCGACAGCGACAGCGCGTGACGCACGCGCCGATCGCGCAGCACCTTCGGCACGTGGTGCAGGCCCTCGCAGTCCGGATCCACCTCCTCCAGGTGGGCGGTGGCCGGCACGAAGCGATGCCGGATGGCCTGCAGGCACACCAGCGCCTCCATCGCGCTGGCGGCGCCCAGCATGTGGGCGTGCAGGCCCTTGGTGCCGCTGACCGGCACCCGCGGCGCGGCGTCTGCCAGGACCTCGCGCAGCGCGGCGGCCTCGATGGGGTCGCCGCCGCGCGTCGCGGTGGCGTGGGCGTTGACATAGTCGAGCTGGTGCGGCTCGAGGCCGGCCATGCGCAGCGCCGAGCGCATGGCGGAGATCTGGCCGCGCGCATGCGGGGTGCCGATGTGGTGGGCGTCGGAGGCGACGGCCCAGCCGGAGATGCGCCCGAGCACCTGCGCGCCGCGGGCACGTGCGTGCTGAAGCGACTCCAGCACGAAGAACACCGCGCCTTCGCCCAGCGCCAGGCCGGTGCGGTCGCGCGAGAAGGGGCGGCAGCTGCGCGAGGGGTCCTCGGCGACCTCGGCCATCGCGCGCAGGCCGTCCCACGCGCCCAGGAACACCGGCGACAGCACGCCCTCGGCACCGCCGGCGATGGCGATGTCGAGTTCGCCGGCGTGGATGTGGCGGCAGGCGTCGGCGATCGAGGCCCCGGACGACGAGCACGCCGAGGTATGGCTGGCCACCGGCCCGCGCACCTGGTGGCGGATCGACAGCTGCGCCGCCGGCGCGTTGGCCATGCAGCCCATGATCACGTAGGGCTTGGCCGTCTTGCGTGCGTCGACGTGGAACTGGCGCACCCATTCCCACTCGGTGTGCCCGCCGCCGCGCACGGTGCCGTAGAAGACTCCGGCACGCTCGCCGAAGTCCGTGAAATCGGTGATTCCGGCGGCCTCGGTGGCCTGTCGCGACGCGACGATGGCCATTTGCGTCGTGCGGTCCAGGAAGGGCAGCTCGATGCGCGTGAAGCCGGAGCCGAACTCGGCCTCGACCGGGGCGACCGGGAAGGCGCGCGACAGTCCGGGATGCTCCAGCCCGCGCAGCCCGGAGCGGCATTGCAGCAGGCTGTCGAGCACCGCCGCCTCGCCGATGCCGATGGGGGAGACGACGCCGACGCCGGTAATCGCGATTTCAGGCATGGTCCGCATCCGTGAAATTTTGCAGGACCATGCGGGCTACATCGTGCAGAGTTGGCTGTTTCGGAAGCTGGATGTTCTTCAGGCTGGTACCGAGTTCATCTTCCAGGCTCATGATGACGTCGAGAATCGCCATCGAATCCAGGCCTAATTCGCTGATGATCGTGGAGTCGGGCTTCCCGGAAAGATCGAGTCCGAAAGTCTGGTGAACGATGTTCTTGATCTTCTCGATAATGCTTGATTCCGTCAATTCTGGATTCATGATAGGCTTGTCAGAAGGTTGTCGATCCATGCTAACAGGCGACCGGCAGCAGGCCGGAAGCGGGCCGGCAAGACAGCCCGGTCGTCGTCAATACCTCGTCGCGATGGCTTCGAGGCTCAAGTCAAGCAACATGCATGCCAAGTATGCCGCCGCGATGACGGAGGCTTTCCTGGGGGAAAAACCGTCATTCCGGCCGTCCTTTGTAGTGTAAGCGCAACAGGTGATAGCGCGATGGAGCTGAAGAAGCCTCCGCAGGGCTGGACCCGGCGTCCGGTCATCATGATCGTCGACGACCAGTCGACGAATTGCCACCTGTTGTCGGAAATCGTGCGCGGGTTCTGCCCGGAGGCGCAGGTCATCGCCTTCGAGGACCCGCTGCGCGCGGTCAGCCACGCCGGACGCCATGAAATCGACCTGGTGCTGACCGATTACCGCATGCCGGGCATGAACGGCGTCATGCTGATTCGCACGCTGCGGGCGATGACCCACCTGAAGGAAACGCCGATCATCTGCATTACCGCGATCGACGACCTGCAGATCCGCTACGAAGCGCTGGACGTGGGCGCGAATGATTATCTGAGTCGGCCTCTCGATTATCGTGAATGCGCGGCGCGGTGTCGCAATCTTCTGAATATGCGCCGCTTCCAGCTGGCCACGCTCGAGCATGCGAAGCTGCTCGAGATGAAGGTCGCCGAGGTGGTCGGCGCGCTGGAAAAGAAGAAGATGGAGATCCTGGCCCGCCTGGCCAAGGTCGCCGAGCAGCGCGACACCGACACCGGCGCGCACATCAACCGCATCGGCCGCTACTCGTCGCTGCTGGCGCGCCGCCTGGGCTGCGACGAGAGCTACTGCAACATCCTGGAGATGGCGGCGCCGCTGCACGACATCGGCAAGGTGGCGATCCCCGACAGCATCCTGCTGGCGCGGCGCGCGCTGACCCCCGAGGAATGGGTGGTGATGAAGTCGCACACGGTGATCGGGCACGCGATGCTCGCAGGCGGCGACACCGAGCACATGCTGGTGGCCGCGGACATCGCGCGCTCGCACCATGAGAAGTTCGACGGCACCGGCTACCCCGACGGCCTGGCCGGCAAGGATATTCCGCTGCCGGCGCGCATCCTGGCGGTGGTCGACGTCTACGACGCGCTGACCTCGCGGCGTCCCTACAAGGAGCCGTGGTCGCACGAGAAGGCGCGCCAGTACCTGCTGGACCAGTGCGGCAAGCAGCTGGATCCGGAGCTGGTCCATCTGTTTCTGGCCGATCTGCAGACCATCGCGGATATCAGTTCGATTTCGCACTGAGCCACTGCTTTCTGGCGCACACGTTCGGGAGAGGGGTGTCGATGGCCGACGAAAGAAGCGGAAATGATTTGATGGAAAAACCGGTCATTTTCGATTTTCCGTCGGCACTTCGAAGCCAGGCCGTGGTGCGCCTGAGCCTGGCCAGCGTGAGCATCGCCGCCTGGCTGGTCACCACGCACCTGCTCGGGCTGGAGCGGCTGGCCGTGCTGGTGCTCGGCGGCGTGCATCTGGGCTACGCCGCGGCCATGCTGCTGGTGGCGCGGCTGCCGCGCGAGCGACTGCGCCCGTGGATGGGCTACCTGACCGCCACGCTGGACCCGCTGGTGCTCACCGGCTGGGCCGTCGTGATGGGCCGCGCGGCGGTGTTGATCGCTCCGCTGTACGTGTTCTCGGCGATCGGCTACGGGCTGCGCACCGGCAACAAGCGCATGATGCTGATCAGCCAGGGGGTGTCGCTGCTGGCGCTGGCCGGGCTGCCCTTCGTCGCGGTGTTCTGGCGCGAACACCTGCTGATCTGGGCTTCGTGCGTGATCTCCATCGTGGCCATTCCCGGCTACGTCGGGGTGTTGATGGATCAACTGCACCAGGCGATCCGCTTCGCCGAGTACGAGAGCCGCGCCAAGAGCGACCTGCTGGCACGTACCAGTCATGAGCTGCGCACCCCGCTGGGCGGAATCTCCAACGCGGCCGAACTGCTGCTCCATGAAAGCGAGCCGGAACGTCGCAGGACCCTGGCATCGACCGTGCTGACCCTGAGCGGACACCTGCTGGCCGACATCAACGACCTGCTCGACCAGAGCAAGCTGAGCCTGGGCAGGGTGGAGATGGCCGCGACGCCGCTGTCGCTGCGCCAGCAGCTCGACGTGGTGCGCGCGGCGGTGGAGAGCAACGCCTCGGCGCGCGGCGTGGCCTTCCTGTCGGTCATCGACCCGCGGCTGAGCGACCACGTGGTCGGCGACGCGCACTGGCTCAGCCGGGTGTTGATCAACCTGTGCGGCAACGCCGTGAAGTTCACCGAGTTCGGGTCGATCACGCTCAATGTCACGCTGCTGCAGGAGCAGGCCGAGTGGTATCTGATCCGCTTCAGCGTGAAGGACACCGGGGTGGGGATCCCGAAGCCGCAGCAGGAGCGCATCTTCGACCCCTTCGTGCAATTGCTGGGCGCCAGGCGCCCGCAGGGCGCCGGCGGCGTTGGGCTGGGTCTGGCCATCAGCAAGCAGGCAGTGGAACTGATGGGCGGCTCGCTGCGCGTGCATTCCGAGATCGGCATGGGAAGCACCTTCTGGTTCGACCTGCGCATGCCGCGCGCGATCGTTCCGGTGGATCCGCGCGACGACCCCGAATCGGTGCTGCCGGCGGTGCAGACGCAGCCGCAGCGTCGCCTGCTGGTGGTCGACGACAACGAGACCAACCGTTATCTGCTGCAGGAGCTGCTGCGCCGCGAAGGCCACCATGTGACCACCGCTGCCAGCGGCGAGCAGGCGCTGGAGATTCTCGGCGAGGCCCGGGCCTTCGACCTGCTGCTGCTCGACTACAACCTCGGCGGCATGGACGGCAGCATGCTGCTGCAGACCTACCGCTTCGGCACCCGCAAGCCGGCGCCGGCGTACTTCCTCACGGCCGACGCGACCCTGGTCACGACCTCCAAGTTGCGCGACACCGGTGCGCTGGGCGTGCTGACCAAGCCGGTGCGCTTGCGCGAGCTGCGCCACGCCATCGAGGCCGCCTGCAGTGGCGCCGGGCAGGCTGCGCGCCCGGCGGGCGACGAGGAGGCGGTGCGCACCGCGGCGGCAGCGGCCTCGTCGGCGTCGCCGGTGCAGTTGCGCCCGGTGCCGGTGGTGTTCGTCGACATGGCGGTGATCGACCGCCTGAAGCAGATCGGCACGCGCCAGCTGTTCCTCAAGGAGCTGCTCGAGCGCGCGGTGGCCGACATCGAGGCCAGTACCCTGCGCATTCTCGACGCCCTCGGAGAGTCGGACCTGAAGAGCGCGCGCGACGCCGGGCACGCGCTGAAGGGCGTGTGCATGGAGACAGGCGCGATGCGCCTGATGAACATGGCGCTGGGCCTGATGCGCACCGAGGATGCCTACCTGCTGGACAACCGCGTACGCATCGCCGCCGACCTGCGCGACACCAGCGCGCGCACGCGCGAGGCGCTGCGCGGCATCGTCGCCGAATCGATGGAGCAGGCGGCGGGATTCTGAGTGCCCCCAGGGCCGTGCTCCGCCCGGCCCGCCCCCCGAGGGGGTCAAGGAAACTTGGGGCGGCCCTGCGTTTCCTTGAGCGCCCCCAGGGCCGGGCCTTGCGGCCGGATCAGGCCGCGGCGAGTTCGGCGGTGGCGCGCGCGTCGGCCTGGTACAGCACCTGCGCGAGCGCGTCGCCGGCGTCCTCCAGGCTGCAGGCGCGAAGGGTCGCGCCCAGGCGCGACAGCGCGTCATTGACCGCCCATTGTTCGGCGCTGCACGCGAACATGCGCTCGCTGCGGCGGCTCAGCGCCAGCACGAATTCGCCGCTGTACGCCGGCGTGCTGCCGATGCTGGCACGCCCGACGGCTTTCAGCGCGCCGATCCATCCGATGTTGTGGGTCAGCCCCGCCAGGTAGGCATCGAAGGCATCGACCCCGCGCACGGGGGCGATCGCGTGGCACCAGCCGCTCTTGCTCTGGGCATGGGTCCACAGCCGCGGCAGCGCCTGGCCCAGCAAGGGATCGCGCAGCGCGTCGAACAGCGGGCGCAGCAGGCTGGCGCTGACCGCGCGGCGCAGCCCGTCCACACCCAGGCGGGTGGCCGCGCGCTCCAGGTCGGTGACCGGCGCCCCGTGCTGATGGCGCGCCGAATTCGCCAGCCGCAGGATCTCCGCGGCCAGGTAGGGGTCGGCCTGGATCAGCGTGCAGGCCTCGCGCAGCGACACGTCGTCATCGCGCAGGCAGGCCAGCAGCCGCGGCAGCACGGCCGGCGGGCGCGGTATCCACGAGGCCATGGTCGACGGGGCGTCCAGCACGCGGTCGATGTTGCGCAGCACTTCGCGCTCTGCAGGCGTGATCGGTTGCTGGTCGATGCACTGGCGGCCGGTGGCGTAGGCGAAGAAGCGGCATGGTCCCGGCACGCCTTGCGGCTCGGATGCGGCACCGGCGCCCGGTCGTGTCTGCGGCCCGGCGGCTTCGTCGACGGTCTGCCCGCCGGGCTGCGCTTGCGCCGCGGCGCCGCGCCTGCGCAGCAAGCGCGTGAGGTCGAGCAGGCCCATCGTCAGGTGTCTCCTTGGAGCGGCGGCAGGTCGCCTCCGGCGGGGGCCGGCATGGCATGCAACAACTGTACCCAAGCCTCGGGTGCGGCGCAGCCACCGCTTCGCGGGGGACGCGGCGCACGTGCGCCGCGGAGTGCCCGATCTCAGCCGGCGGTGCTGTGCCGTGGGGGTGGCGCGAGCGCGTCCTCATTGTCCGGTGTTTGCGGGGGATGTTGCTCCGCGCGCCGCGCCAGCGGCATCACGCAGCGCAGTTCGGTGCCGCCCTGGTGGCGTCGCCGCAGGTACAGGCGGGCGCCGATCTCGCCGGCGCGGTAGGCCATGATGTGCAGGCCCAGCCGGCCGCTGCGTGGTGGCGGTTCCTCGATCCCCATGCCGTCGTCCAGTACCTGCAGCACCAGTTCGTCGCGCTGGAGCTGCAATCGCAGCTCGATGCGCGTGGCGCCCGAGTGGCGCATGGCGTTGTGCAGGCCCTCCTGCGCGATGCGCAAAAGGTGGACGGCCTGTTCCGTGCTGTCGAGTTCGAGGTCCGCCAGGCCGATGTAGCGGCAGTCGAGGCCGCTGGCCGCGCGCACGCCGCCGGCGAGTTCGCGCAGCGCGTCGACCAGGCCCTGGCGGTCGACGTCCACCGAGGCCAGGCCGCGCGCCAGCGCGCGCGCCTGCGTGAGCGTGGCCTCCAGGTGGGTGCGCAGCTGGGCCAGCGCCTCGGCGTCGGCCCTGCGGCCCTCCTGCTGCAGTCGCCGCTGCAGACCGCTGACGAGCAGGGTCAGCGCGGTGAGTTGCTGGCCGATGCCGTCGTGGATCTCGTGGCCGATGCGTTCCTGCTCGGCCGTGGCGACCTCGAGGATCTGCCGCTGCAGCAGCTTGCGCTCCTGGATGTCCTCGATCACCACGATGAAATAGGCGGGCGCGCCGTCTTCGCGGCGCACCAGCGCGACCGTCGACTGCACCCACACCTCGCTGCCGTCCCTGCGCCGCATGCGGCGCTCGGCGCTGGAGTAGGACAGCGTTCCCTCCAGCAGGCTCTGGCGGGCGTGCTGCGAGTCGACGGCGTCCATCGGGTGCAGGATGTCCAGCGAGCTGCTGCCGACGAGCTGCTCCGCGCCGTAGCCGATGATCTCGCACAGCTTCGGGTTCACGCGCAGCCAGCGGCCCCGCGGGTCGACCATCGCCATGCCGACCGCGGCGTGCTCGAAGGTGGCCTCGAACCTCGCGTCGCTCGCGCGCAGGCGCTGCAGGCTGAGCTCGCGCTCGCGCAGCTGCATGTCGGCCAGGCGCTCGTACAGCAGGTTGCTCTCCAGCAGCAGCACCAGCAGCACGGTGGCGTCACCCAGCAGGGTGCACACGCGCCCGAGGTACCACGCCAGGTCGAAGCGCCCGTGGTTGAGCACGCCGGCGAGCAGCACCGCGAGCACCCACGCCAGCATGGTCACGCGCAGCCACAGGTCGAGCAGCGACCCGGCGCGGCGTCGCAGCAGCTGCAGCAGCGCGAGCACGCCGACGCCCAGGCTGAGCAGCGCCACGACGAGCTTCGCGCCGAGGTCGGAGTCGCCTCGCATCAGCGGCGGAAGGTGTTGCGCTCCGGCGGTGGCCAGCACGATGCAGCCCAGGGCCAGCGCGGTGGTCGCGGCCACCGCCGGCAGCACGCGCATCCCCGGCTGCGCATGCAGCGGCTCGACCGGCGCCGGCAAGCGCGCGTAGGCCAGCACCCCCAGCGCGAACCCTGCATGCCACAGGAAGTACAGCCAGGCCGTGGTCTGCGCACCAGATCCCGGCAACACCGGGCCGGCGCCCAGACCCGGAAAACTCAGCGCGAAGGCGCCGGCCATGCAGGCCGAGAACCAGTAGGCGCAGCACAGCAGCAGCATGGCCGGGGAACGCAGCATGCGCGCCTGCGCCAGCAGCAGCCAGGCGGTGATCAGCGCGATCAGCACCAGCACTGCCTGGTACGGCGGCACGAGCAGGCGCAGCGGCGGCAGCTGGCGGTGCAACTGCGGCAGCGCGACCAGGAACAGCGACAGCAATGCCGCGGTCACCGCCCAGGCGGCGGCTCGCTGCGCGCGCCCCGGCGCCACGGTGGCCACGAAAGGCGCCAGCTGCCCATCGGCTTCGAAGGCTGCGGCGAGTTCGCGTGGCATGGGGCGTGGATGGGGCATGGCGGGGTAGCCGCCCCAGTATCCGCGCAGGCTGCCGTCCGGCGCCTTGACCCAGGGCAGCTTCGCTGCGCCTGGAGCCGCGTCCGCGGGGGCGAGGCGCGGGCGGCGGCGAGCCCGCCGCCGCCCGGCCCCGCGCGCCTACTTCGCGAAGGAGTCGAAGGGCGTCTGGTCGTCGCCGGCGTGCGCCGGATCGAGGGCCAGCCCCGAAGGCGCGTAGCCGTTGGCGTGCAGCAGGTAGGCCATGATGTCGGCATATTGCCGCGGTTGCAACTGCCCCGGCTTGTCCGCCGGCATGTTGGTGCTCATGTACTGGTAGATGCCGCCGACGGTCATGGTCGAGCCGCTGGACGGCGCGAAGCCCGGGCCGCGCAACGCCGGAGCGGTGCCTCCCTGCAGCTGCGCGCCATGGCAGCGCGCGCAGTCGGTGGCGAACAGCTGGCGGCCGGGGTCGACCTGCTGCTGCGCGAAGTCGGCCGTGGCGGCGCCCTGCGCGGAGCCCGCCGTGCGCAGCATCGAGCCGCCGTCGCCGGGGTGGTAGACGGCGTCCTGGGCGAACGCGGCCTGTGCGCGCGGCGCCGTGTCGGCGTCGGGGCGCAGCTGCCACGGCGCGCTCAGGCGCGGCAGCGAGCCGTCGCGCCGCAGCGCGCGTACCGAGGCGGTGATGCGCCGCGCCAGCGCGGCGTGGCTTCGATCCGTCAGGAAGCTCAGCTGCCACTGCGAGATCGAGCTGTGCGTGGGCTGCAGCCGGAAATGCGCCTGCGGGTGGCGCTGCTCGTAGGCGACGATGCTCGGATACCACGCAATGCCGCTGGCGTCGTCGCCGCGCACGACCGCGCGCAGCACCGCGCGGGTGTCGGCGAGCACGTCGAATGCGTGGTCGTGCTCCTGCGCGGCGATGATCTGCGCGGGGCTGGCGTAGGCCACCGCGACGCTGTCCGGGGCGTGCGCCGCGGCGTCGGCCGCCACGGGGCGGAATTTGACGAAGTCGGCGTCGAGGTAGGGGATGGAAAGGGTCGAGGCGGGCCGGAGATGGTCGATGCGACGCGCCACCGGGACGCCGATGAAGGCATCGCAGCGGGTCGCCAGCAGCTTCGTGACATCGGCCGCCGAAGCCCGGCCTGGTGCGCCGCCGAGGCGCGGGTCGACCATCGTGTAGGCGAGGCCGGCGTGTTCGAACACGGCCTTCGCGACCTGCCGGTCGAGCGATGCGGTGGCGCTGTGCGCGAAGCGGCACAGGCGCACCGGGGCGGAGTTGGCCGCCGGCGCGGCCGCCGCCAGCGTCAGCAGCATCGCCGCGGGAAGAGATTTGCGCATGTCGGAATCCTGGGGCCGCGCGGGGCAGCCGGGGAAAAGGGACGACGTGGATCGGGGACGAGGGGGCGCCAGGCGCCCCCGGGTCGCTGCGAGCCCGGCTCAGTCGTTGAGCGCGAACACGTACAGCGTGCCGCCGCGCGGGACGTCGCGGGTCATCTTGGCCATCGGGCCGCCCCAGATCGGGTTGGCGCCGCCGTAGCCGGCGAGGATCGCGACGTATTCCTTGCCCTGCACTTCGTAGACCGAGGGCTGGGCGACGATGCCGCTGGCCAGCTTCGGGCTCTTCCACAGCACCTTGCCGGTGCGCGTGTCGAAGGCGTAGAGGTGCCCGCCCAGCGAACCGCTGAAGGCCACGCCGCCCGCGGTGGCGGTCACGCCGCCGTTCCACGGAGCCTTGCTCCAGTGGCCCCAGACCCGCTTGCCGGTGTCGACGTCGATCGCCTGCACCTCGCCGTAGCCCTTGCTGCCGGGCTCGGGGACGATGCCGAAGCCTTCACCCAGGTACGGCAGGCCCTGCATGTAGCCGACCTTGGTACCGGTGTAGCTGCCGCAGGCATGCAACGTCGGCACGATGGCGATGTGGCTGGTGGGGTCGTAGGCCATCGACCACCAGTTCTTGCCGCCGAGGAACTCGGGGCAGGTCTTGATGGTCTTGCCCACCGTCGGGTACTTCTTCGGGTTGTTGATCGATTCGCCGTGGCTGTCGTAGCCCAGCACCGATTCGGTCTTCACGAAGGGACGGGCGTAGATCAGCTTGCCGGTGGCGCGGTCGAGCGCGACGAAGTAGCCGTTGCGGTCGGCGTGGATCAGCGCGTCGTAGTCCTTGCCCTTGTAGTGCACGTTGGCGCGCAGCGCGGTGTTCACGCCGTCGTAGTCCCACGAGTCGTGTTGCGTGTACTGGAAGTACCACTTCATCTGGCCGTTGCCGGCGTTCAGCGCCAGCAGCGAGTCCGAGTACAGGTTGCGCCCCGGACGCAGTTCGGCCAGCCACGGGCCGGGGTTGCCCACGCCCCAGTACAGGGTCTTGCTCTGCGGATCGTAGGTGCCGGTCAGCCACGCCGGGGAGCCCGCGTGCAGGTACATGCCCTTGGGCCAGGTGTCGCCGTTGGGTTCCTGCGGCGAAGGCACCGTGTAGGTCTTCCACTGCACGTCGCCGTTGTGGGTGTCGAGCGCGGCGATGAAGCCGCGCGCGCCGTATTCACCGCCGGAGCTGCCGATGTAGAGCTTGCCGTCGGCGACCAGCGGGGCCAGCGAGAAGGCGTAGCCGATTCCCGGTTCGACGATCTGCTTCTTCCATTGCAGCTGGCCGGAGGCGGCGTCGAAGGAGGCGACCTCGCCGTTGAGCATGGCCACGAACAGGCTGTCGCCGTACAGCGCGACACCGCGGTTGACCACGTCGCAGCAGACGGTCTTGTAGGCGATCTGCGGCAGGTGCGGGTCGTAGCTCCACAGCTTCTTGCCGCTCGTGGCCTCGAAGGCATAGACATGATCCTTCGGCGTGGTCACGAACAGGTAGTCGCCATTGACGATCGGCGTGGCCTCGAAGCCCTGCGTGAGGTCGGCCGGGAACTTGTGCGACCACACCAGCTTGAGCTTGCCGGCGTTGGCCTGGTCGATCTGGGCCGCGGGCGAGAAGCTGTCGCCGCCATATCCGTGGTAATAGGTCAGCCAGTCGGTGCTGCTCCCGGCGTGGTCGAGGCGGGCCTGGGTGACCGCGGGGTAACCGGCCTGCGCGGCCGAGGTGAAGGCCACGCTCAGCGCGGCCACGGCGAGCGGCGTGAGCCACTTGTGCCGGCGAGGGGTGTTGCGAGGGTTCATCGAGGAGTCTCCTGGTTTTGCACGTTGTCGGACCCGGTGCGGGCGGATCCCGCGCCGCACTGGAAATATC
>JAJYTY010000217.1 GCA_021792835.1 Pseudomonadota bacterium | reverse complement strand
CCAAGAGAACGGGTATAGGAGCGAGGCTTGCGGTCGGTGTACAGGCCGACCAGCGGCTGCAGGATCGATGCGGTGATCTGGTAGGTCAGCGTGATCAGGCCGATCTGGCCGAAACTCAGGTGCAGGTTGCCCTTGAGCAGCGGATAGATGGCCAGCATCAACGACTGCATCATGTCGTTGAGCAGATGCGAAAGGCTGATGGCGCCGAGCACGGAAAAACGCGTGCCTTGGATGGCGCCTGCGGCGTCGGACTGGGACATGCGGGGGCGTTGGAATGGGGACGGATGCCGCCGCGCGCGCGGCGGCGGATCAGGATGAAGACTGTACGCGCTGCGCGGCTTTCTTGCCGAAGGCGCCCCCGCGCCGCGGCGCGCCCCTCAGGCCGCGCGCGCGGGGGCGGCGCAGCCGTAGGCGCTGCCGAAGTCCTGCAGCAGCTGCTCGAGGCTGGCAGTATGGTTCTGCGGGCCGCTGCAAGCCACCTTGCGCGCCCCCAGCACGTTGCCGAGGCGGCAGGCGTCGAGCAGTTGCCAGCCCTGCTCGAGCGCCCACAGCAAGGCGCCGCGGAACGCGTCGCCGCAGCCGGTGGGGTCGACCAGGCGCTGCGCCGCGATCCCGGCCACGCGCGTGCACGCTCCCTGCTCGTACACGTCGCAGCCCTGCGCCCCGCGGGTCACGACCAGCCCGCGAAGTTGCGCGGCCATCTGCTCGAGTTGCCAGCCGGTGCGCTCGGCCAGCATCGCCGCCTCGTAGTCGTTGACCACGACCCAGGTGGCCTGTTCGATGAAGCGCCGAAGCTCGTCGCCGTCGAACATCGGCAATCCCTGTCCCGGGTCGAACACGAAGGGCAGCTGCGCCGCGGCCATCTGCTGCGCATGCTCGAGCATGGCCTGGCGCCCGTCCGGGGCGACGATGCCCAGCTGCAGGCCCGGCAGCCGCGGCACGGGCTGGGTATGCGCGAACTGCATCGCACCGGGGTGGAACGACGTGATCTGGTTGTCGTCGCGGTCGGTGATGATGTGCGCCTGCGCGGTGTGGCTTCCCGGGACCACGCGCACGTGCCCGCGCGAGATGCCGAGTCCGTCGAAGCGGCGCTCGTAGTCCGCGCCGTCCTCGCCCAGCGCGGCCAGCACCACCGGCTCGCCGCCGAGCAGCTTGAAGGTGTAGGCGATGTTGCCGGCGCAGCCGCCGAAATCGCGGCGCAGGCTCGGCACCAGGAACGACACGTTGAGCACGTGGATCTTGCCGGGCAGGATGTGCTCGGCGAAACGGCCGTCGAAGGTCGTGATGGTGTCGAAGGCGAGCGAACCGCAGATCAGGCAGGACATGGGGCGAGGGGTAGGGGTGGCGGGATCAGGCGAACTTTAGCGCGTGTCCCGCCGCATACCCGTCAAGCGAGCGCAGCGATCGCCGCCGAGTAATCCGGTTCCTGCGCGATCTCGGGCACGAGTTCGCTGTGCACGACCTGATCCTTCTCGTCGAGCACGACCACCGCGCGCGCGGTCAGGCCGCGCAGCGGGCCGCTGGTCATGTTGACGCCCCAGTCGTCCAGGAAACCCGGGTTGCGGAAGGTCGACAGCGTGACCACGTTGTTCAGGCCCTCGACGCTGCAGAAGCGGCTGGCGCCGAAGGGCAGGTCGGCGGACACCACCAGCACCACGGTGTTGGCCAGCGAACTCGCCTGCTGGTTGAAATGCCGGGTCGACTGCGCGCAGGTGGGCGTGTCCAGTGACGGCACGATGTTGAGCACCTTGCGCTTGCCGGCCCAGGCGTCGAGTCCGACGTCGGCCAGGCTCTTGTCGGTCAGGCGCAGCGCGGGCGCCTTGGTGCCGGGGCGCGGCAGCGCGCCCTGGACGTCTATCGGGGTGCCGCGCAAGGTGATCTGGGCCATCGGGTCGGTCTCCTGGGGTTTTCGCCGTGTAGTGCCGGCGGCGGCCGGCTCGAAGCGCCGCGGCGGTGCGGCATGAATGAACCCGAGCATGCTAGTGAGTCGCCCGCGCCCGCGAGGCCGATCGGAAAAAGCCCTTCAAACCATGTGGGAAACAGGAGCGCTGTCCGGCACCCTGGGCCGGAACGAAAAAAAGCCAGGCGAGACGCCTGGCTTCCGGATCGGTGGTGGAGAGGAGGAGGATCGAACTCCCGACCTTCGCATTGCGAACGCGACGCTCTCCCAGCTGAGCTACCCCCCCGAAGAAGCGAAATCATACAACATGGCCCGGCGCCGCGGAAGCCCCGGCCGGGCCGGCGCCTGCGATCAGGCCGCTTCGCGGCGGAACACCCAGCGCGCCGGATCCGAGGCCTGCGGCGCGTAGACGTAGCCCTCGGAATCGAAATCCCGGATCTGCTCCGGCTCGTCGACGCGGTTCACGATGATCCAGCGGGCCATCAACCCGCGCGCGCGCTTGGCGTGCACCCCCACCACGCGCCAGTTGCCGGCGCCGCCCTGCTGGAACACGACGTCGATCACCGGCAGCGCCAGCGCCGCGGTGTCGACCGCGCGGAAGTATTCCTGCGAGGCCAGGTTCAGCAGCACCTTGCTGCGATGCCCGGCGAGGTCCTCGCGCAGTGCCCGCGCGATGCGCGAGCCCCAGAAGGCATACAGATCGGGGCCGGCGGGATTGGGCAGGCGCGTGCCCATTTCCAGGCGGTACGCCTGCATCAGGTCCAGCGGACGCAGCACCCCGTACAGGCCGCTGAGCATGGCCACGTGCTGCTGCGCCCACCGCAGGTCCTCGGGGGCCAGGTGCGCGGCATCGAGCCCGGCGTAGACGTCGCCGGCGAAGGCGAGGATGGCCGGGCGGCTGTTGCCGGCGTCGAAGTGCCCGGACCACGCGGCGTAGCGCTGCGCATTGAGCGTGGCCAGCTTGTCCGAGATTCCCATCAGGGAGCTCAGCCGTGCCGGGCTGAACTCGCGCAGCAGCGCGATCAGGCTCGCGGATTCGGGGATGAAGCGCGGCAGCGTGACAGGCAGCGGCGGCGTGGCGCTGTCCATGTCGAGGGTCTTGGCCGGGGACAGGGCCAGCAGCATCGGGGCTTCCTCGTGGCGGGTTCAGGTCGCGGCGAAGTCGCGCAGCAGCGCCTCGCGGGTGGCGGCCGTGACGGCCTCGCGGGCAGTGTAGTGGGGATGGTCGCAGCCGACGTGCACGGCCGCGCCCGCACGCATCGCGGCGATGGTCGGCGCGGCGAACTCGAAACGCAGGAAATGCACCGAGGAGGTCTTGTCGGCGGTCTCGCGATCGAGGTCCTCGTCGGCCACCGCCGGCGTGCGCGGGCAGCCTTCGACGTCCACGTACATGTGGTCCTCGATGCCGACCAGGCGCGCGAGTTCGCGCCTGCGCTGCTCGACCTCGGGGTACTCCAGCAGCATCGTGGCCTTCCAGTTGGCCCCGTCCGGGATCAGCGGCGCATAGGCGTCGATCTCGTCCTGGATCGCGTCGGCCTCGAAGATCTTCTCGATGCGCAGCATTTCCTGGATCTGGTAGCGGATGGTCGCGTCGTCCTCGAACTGCAGGGTCATGTGCCCGCCCAGTTGCAGCGAGCGCGTGCGGCGGTGGGGGATGATGGAGGCGCGGATCCGCGCGCGCTGGCGCGCGTAGGCCTCCAGGCTCAGCAGGGTGTCGGGGGTGGGTTTCATGATGATCGGCTCCACGGGGGCCTCACAGGCCGTAGGCCATGCGCAGCAGGCTCAAGGGGTGCGCCAGCCGCGGCTGTGTCTCGCCGCCGAGTTCCTCGACCCCTTGCGCGATGTGGTGCCCGCCCAGCGGGCAGTCGGAGCCGATGTAGTCGGGCCGGGCCGCGGCCATCGCCTTGAACACCGGCTTGCCGATCTTCATGGCATCGGCGTGGTGGGCCTTCTTCACGCCGTAGGTGCCGGCGTGCCCGGAGCAGCGCTCGATGGTGGTGAACTCCAGCTGCGTGCTGGCGGCCACCAGGCGGAACAGCTCCTCGGTCTTGCGCCCGATGTTCTGCACCCGCCCGTGGCACGGGATCTGGTAGGCCACGCGCCCCAGCGACTGCTTGAAATCCGTCTTCAGCAGTCCGTCGCGGTGCCGCGCCATCAGGTATTCGAAAGGGTCCCACATGGCGTCGGCGACGGCGCGCACGTCGGGGTCGTCGGGAAACATCAGCGGCAGCTCCTGCTTGAACATCAAGGTGCACGACGGAACCCCGGCGAGGATCGCCCAGCCTTCGCGTGCATAGCGCAGAAGTTGCGGGATGTTGGCGCGCATGGCCCGCTCGACCCCCTCGAGGTCGCCGAGTTCGAGCTGGGGCATGCCGCAGCAGCGCTCCTTGCGCACCAGTTCATGGGCGATGCCGTTGTGGTCGAGCACCTTCAGCAGGTCCAGCCCGATCCCGGGTTCGTTGTAGTTGATGTAGCAGGTGGCGAACAAGGCCACGCGCCCGGGCGTACGCTCGCCGGCGACCACTTGCGTCACCGTGGACGGAGCGGCGCTGGCGCGCAGGGTGCGCGCGGCCAGTTCGGGCACCCAGGCATGGCGGTCGATGCCGACGGTCTTTTCCATCACCGCGCGCGCTGCCGGCAGCCGGTTGACCGCATTGACCGTCTGCACCACGATGGGAATGCCGGCAAGTTTGCCGTGCACGTCGGTGGCCGCCAGCGCGCGGTTGGCCAGCGAGACCTTGCCCTGGCGGAACTGGATGGCCTTCGCCCGCAGCATGGTGTGCGGGAAGTCCAGGTTCCACGGGTGCGGCGGCACGTAGGGACACTTGGTCATGTAGCACAGGTCGCAGATGTAGCACTGGTCGACCACTTTCCAGTAGTCGGCCTTGGCCACCGCGTCGAGCTCGCCGGTGCTGCCCTCGTCGATCAGGTCGAACAGGGTCGGGAAGGCCTGGCACAGCGACACGCAGCGCCGGCAGCCGTGACAGATCTCGAACACCCGCTCGAGTTCGGCCGTGCACGCAGCCTCGTCGTAGAACGCCTCGCTGCGCCAGTCCAGCGCATGGCGGGTGGGTGCCTCCAGGTTGCCCTCGCGCGTGCTCATGGGTGCAAGCCTCCAGGCGCCGGAACTCGCGCCGGCGCAAAGCGGGAAACACGGCGGCGCGCCCGGCGGGGACGCGCCGCGGCTGCCCGGTGCCGCCGGCTGCGCGCGGCGGCGCCAGGCTCGACGGCTCAGTCGGCCAGCACGTCCAGCGCCTTCTGGTAGCGGTTGGCGTGCGAACGCTCGGCCTTGGCCAGCGTGGAGAACCAGTCGGCGATCTCGTCGAAGCCCTCGTCGCGCGCGGTCTTCGCCATGC
>JAJYTY010000216.1 GCA_021792835.1 Pseudomonadota bacterium | reverse complement strand
CCGGGCGCTGGCCCAGCGCAAGGGCCAGGTCCTGCCGCTCTGAGCCAGGAGCCCACTGGGCCGACCTGACACATCCGCTTCGCGCGATCCGCCATCCAGAGCGATGCCGCCGGCCCGGGAGCCGGCCCCGCGGCCGCGGCAGGAGGCAGCGCGGGATTCGCCCCGGGCGAGGGATCGTCAGCAAGATTGGACTCGGACATGCGCCGATTCTAGGCAAGCTGCGGCGGCGCGCCATGCGCACCCCGGCAGCACGCTGCGCGCGTGGGGGAAAACCCCCGTCGCGCCGCGCCCCGGCAGCCCGTGTTCAGCCGCCGTCGCGCAAGGCGCGCAGCAGGGCGTCGGCACGAAACTCGACCACGTCGACGCGCCCGAAACCGGCCTCGCGCGCCGCCTGCGCCACCCGCGGGTGCTGCACCAGCGCGCGCCTGTGCGCCAAAGCCCGCGCCGGCTCCAGCCCGGCCGCGCGCAGCAGGCCGCACAGGTTGTGCAGCGCCGAGGCCGCTCCGATCTGCCACGGCGCGCCCAGTTCCAGCAGCTGGCGCAGGCGTTGCAGGCCCGGCGCATCGGCCGGCGGAGCCACGCGGCGATAGACCTCCAGCACCTCGACCTCGGCACCGGCCTCGCGCAAGGTGTCGGCGAGCCAGTCGCGGCCGCCGTCGCCGCGCAGGATCAGCACCCGCATGCCCTGCCAGGCGTCGCCACTCCAGGCACGCAGCACCCGCCACAGCGCCTCGGAGTCGGCACCACCTTGCGACGCGCACAGCAAGGGAGGCGGCGTATCGCCACGCGCGCGCAGGCCCTGCTCGAAGGCATCGCGGCTGGCCGCGCCGATCAGTCCGACCGCGCAGGAGCGCGGCCATGCCCCCTCGCGCAGACGCAACACCGCCTGCACCGCCGATGGGCTGATTGGAATGGCCAGTTGCCGATCCTGCAGGCGCCGCAGGCTTTCGCGCGCATGCGCTTCGTCGGAGGGACCGACGATGTGAATCAGCGCGTAGGCATGCAGCTGCACCCCGGCCGCGCTCAGCGCGGCGTCCTGCGCGGACTGCGCCTGCACGGCCGAGGGGTCGACCGCACGTGTCGTGATCAGTTGCGGCCTGCCGGCATCGGTTTCACGACCTTGCTGCATGGCACCGCCTTCGCTGTCCTGGCCGCGCCTTGCGGGACCCGGGACCTCAGAGGCGCTGCAGCTGATCGAGCAGCGCCTGCGCACCCTGTTCGTACAGGCTGTGCGCCGCGGCGGCGCCGAGCTGCTCGGCCTGCGCCGGATCCCCCACGGCAGCGCGCACCTCGGCGCGCAACACCCGCGACGCGTCGGGCAGGCCCAGCACCGCGCGCAGGCACAGCCCGCCGTCGCTCTCCCACTGCGCGTGCGCGCCCAGCGGGGTGCTGCAGCTGCCTCCGAGGACGCGCGCCAGCGCGCGCTCGGCCAGCGCCGCCAGCGCCGTGGGCCGGTGCTGCAGCGCGCCCAGTCGCGCGGCGAGTCCGGGCTCGGCACTGCGGATTTCCAGGCCCAGCGCGGCCTGCCCGGGCGCCGGCAGCATCTGCTGCGTGTCGATGAAGGCACGGATGCGTTCGCGCAAGCCCAGCCGAAGCAGCCCGGCCGCGGCCAGCACGATGCCGTCGTACAGCCCTTCGTCGAGCTTGCGCAGCCGCGTGTCCAGGTTGCCGCGCAGCGGCTGCACCTGCAGGTCCGGGCGCAGCGCGCGGATCTGCATCTCGCGGCGCAGGCTGGAGGTGCCGACCACCGCCCCGCGCGGCAGTTCCGTGAAATGCCCGGCCCGCTGCGACACCCAGGCATCGCGCGGATCCTCGCGCTCGAGGATCGCGCACAGCTCGAAACCCTCGGGCAGTTGCATCGGCACGTCCTTCAGCGAATGCACCGCGAGGTCCGCGCTGCGCTGCTGCATCGCCGCCTCCAGCTCCTTCACGAACAGTCCCTTGCCGCCGACCTTCGACAGCGAGCGGTCGAGGATCTGGTCGCCGCGCGTGGTCATCGCGTGGATGCGCACCGGGGTGGCGGGGTCGAGTTCGAGCAGGCGCGCGCGCACATGCTCGGCCTGCCACAACGCGAGGCGGCTTTCGCGCGACGCGATGACCAGGCCGGCGGGCGACGCCGGGGGTTGGGTGGACGGTTGTTCGGACATGCGGGGAATCGTAGCAGCGGGCGCAGGCAGCGGGCCCAGGCGTGCCGCAGCCGGAAGGTTCCGCCAGTCGGAACGCCTGCTAGCATGCCAGCAGCCACGTCGTGCGCGCGCAGCACGGCACGCGCCCGCAGTGTCATCCCTTTGCCCAGCCGGCGGCGCCGCGGCCGCCGGCCCCGCCCGCACCGACTCCATGCCGCCCAAGCCGCCCGCGCCCGACGACGACGCCCTGTTCGACGACATCCGCCTGCTCGGGCGCATGCTCGGCGACGTGATCCGCGAACAGGAAGGCGAGGCCATGTTCGACACCGTCGAGCGCGTGCGCCAGCTTGCGGTGCGCTTCCACCGCGAGGGCGAGGCGCAGCAGCGCGCCGTGCTGTCGCGGGTGCTCAAGCGGCTGTCGCGCGACGAGGCGGTGAGCGTGATCCGCGCCTTCAGCTACTTTTCCATCCTCGCCAACCTCGCCGAGGATCGCCATGTGCTGCGCCGGCGCGAGGCGCACGAACGCGCCAGCGAGCGGCCGCAGCCGGGCAGCGTGCGCGCGGCGCTGGACAAGCTGCGACGTGCCCGCATCAGCTCCGCGCAGCTGCAGGAATTCTTCGACGATTCGCTGATCTCGCCGGTACTCACCGCGCACCCCACTGAAGTGCAGCGCAAGAGCCTGCTCGACGCGGAGCGCGGGATCGCACGCCTGCTCGCCGAACGCGACGCGCCGCCCGCGCCGCGACGCCTGCGCCAGCTCGACGACGAACTGCGCGCGCGCATCACCCAGCTATGGCAGACGCGCCTGCTGCGCTTCACCAAGCTGCGCGTGTCCGACGAGATCAAGAACGCGCTGTCCTATTACGACAACACCTTCCTGCGCGAGGTACCCCGCCTGTACCTGGAGCTCGAGCAGGACCTCGACGAACTGTTCCCGCGCGACGATGGGCAGCCGTGGCGCCTGCCGGCGTTCTTCCGCATGGGCCACTGGATCGGCGGCGACCGCGACGGCAACCCCTTCGTCACCGCCGAGACCCTGCGCTACGCGCTGCGCCTGCAGGCGCGCACCGCGCTGAGCCATTACCTGGACCAGGTGCACGAACTGGGTTCGGAGCTGTCGGTCTCGCTGATGCTGGCCAGCGCCAGCCCGAAGCTGCTGGCGCTGGCCGAGGCCTCGCCGGACCACAGCGAGCACCGCCGCGACGAACCGTACCGGCGCGCGCTGATCGGCGTGTACGCGCGCCTGGCGGCGACGCTGCGCGAACTCGGCGGCACCCAGGCACTGCGCCACGAGGTCGGGCCGGCCGAGCCCTATGGCGACTCCGAGGCGCTGGCCGCCGACCTGCGGCTGCTGCGCGACTCGCTGCTGGCGCACCACGCCGGCGCGCTGGCGCGCGTGCGCCTGGAGCCGCTGCTGCGCGCGGTCGAGGTGTTCGGCTTCCATCTCGCCACGCTGGACCTGCGGCAGAGCTCGGACAAGCACGAGGCGGTGGTGTCCGAGCTGCTGCAGCGCGCGCAGCTGTGCCAGGACTACAGCGCCCTCGACGAAGGCGCACGCATCGAGTTGCTGCTGCACCGCCTGCGCGACCCGCGTCCGCTGCGCGTCCCCGACGCGAACTACGGCGAGCTGACGCTGTCGGAGCTGGAGGTGTTCGACGCCGCGCGCAAGGCGCGCCGGCGCCTGGGCGAGCAGGCGGTGCGCCAGACCATCATCTCGCACACCGAGAGCGTCAGCGACCTGCTGGAGGTGCTGCTGCTGCAAAAGGAATGCGGCCTGCTGCACGGCACGCTGGGAAGCGCCGGCGCGCATGCCGAACTGATCGTCGTGCCGCTGTTCGAGACCATCGCCGACCTGCGCAACGCACCCGCCATCATGCGCGGGCTGTACGAGCTGCCGGGCATCACCGAACTGGTCGCCGCCTCCGGCTCGCTGCAGGAGATCATGCTCGGCTACTCCGACAGCAACAAGGACGGCGGCTACCTGAGCTCGAACTGGGAACTGCACAAGGCCTCGGTCGCGCTGGCCGAGCTGTTCGCACAGTTGCGTCGCGACCACGGCATCCGCCTGCGCCTGTTCCACGGCCGCGGCGGCAGCGTCGGGCGCGGCGGCGGTCCCAGCTACGAAGCCATCCTCGCGCAGCCGGTGGGCACGGTCGGCGGCAGCATCCGGCTGACCGAGCAGGGCGAGGTGATCTCCAGCAAGTACGCCAACGCCGAGATCGGCCGGCGCAACCTGGAGACCCTGGTGGCGGCGACGCTGGAAGCCACGCTGCTGGTCACGCCGGAGCGCGGCGTGCGCGTGCGAGGAACCCGCGGCGCCGCGCCGCAGGCCTTCCGCGAGGCCGCCGCCGAGTTGTCGCAGGCGGCCATGCACGCGTACCGCGAACTGGTGTGGACCGACCCGGGCTTCGCCGACTACTTCCATGCCGCCACGCCGATCCGCGAGATCGCCGGGCTGAACATCGGCAGCCGCCCGGCTTCGCGCAAGCCGGGCAGCGGACTCGAGGAACTGCGCGCGATTCCGTGGGGCTTCTCGTGGGGGCAGTGCCGCGTTGCGCTGCCGGGCTGGTACGGCTTCGGCTCCGCGGTGCAGGCCTTCGTCGCCGAACGCGGCGACGAAGGCGCCGAGCTGCTGGCGCGCATGCACGGGCAATGGCCGTTCTTCCAGGCCCTGCTGTCGAACATGGACATGGTGCTGTCGAAGACCGACCTGGCAGTCGCCTCCCACTATGCGCAGCTGGTGCCCGAGCCGGCGCTGCGCCGCCGCGTGTTCCGCGCCATCGAACAGGAGTGGAAACTCAGCGTGCAGGCACTGCGCGACATCACCGGCTGGTCGCAGTTCCTGCAGACCAACCCCACGCTGGCCCGCTCGATCCGTGCGCGCTTCCCGTACATCGACCCGCTGAACCACCTGCAGGTGGAACTGCTGCGACGCTTTCGCGACGGGCAGACCGACGAGCGCACGGTGCGCGGCATCCACCTGAGCATCAACGGCATCGCCGCCGGGCTGCGCAACACCGGCTGAGCGAACGCCTGTGGAATAATGGCCGGCTTGGCCGGGATGGCGGAATCGGTAGACGCAGCGGACTCAAAATCCGCCGCCAGCGATGGTGTGGGGGTTCGAGTCCCCCTCCCGGCACCAGAATGGAATCA
>JAJYTY010000215.1 GCA_021792835.1 Pseudomonadota bacterium | reverse complement strand
CAGCGGGCAGCACCAGGCAGCCGCCCTCGATGCTGGTGGCGTTCTTGTTCGGGTGGAAGCTGAACGACGCGAAGTCGCCGAAGCTGCCGACGCGCCGTCCCCCCCAGGTGCTGCCGATGGCCTGCGCGGCGTCCTCCAGCACGCGCAGGCCGTGGCGTGCCGCGATCTCGTACAACCCGTCCAGGTCGCAGGGCAGTCCGGCCAGGTGCACGGGCAGCAGCACGCGGGTGCGCGGCGTGATCGCCGCTTCGATGCGCGCGACGTCGAGGTTGCGCGTGGCGGGGTCGATGTCGACGAACACCGGGCGCGCGCCGACCGCCAGCACCACGTTGGCCGTGGCCACCCACGACAGCGGGGTCGTGATGACCTCGTCGCCTTCGCCCACGCCCAGCATGCGCAGCGCGATCTCCATGGTCACGGTGCCGGAATTGAAGGCGCGCACCGTGCGTCCGCCGAAGTATTCCGACAGCGCCTGCTCGAAGCGGGTGTTCCAGGGGCCGGTGGTGATCCAGCCCGAGCGCAGCACCTCGACGACGCCCGCGATGGTGGCCTCGTCGATGTCGGGCCGTGTGAATGGCAGGAATTCGACGCTCGCCGCGTCGGGCCGGGAGGGAGCGGACATGGCAGGAAGGATCCGGTTCAGGGACGCGCCAGCAGCACCACGCCGACGATGATGATGGCGATACCCAGCAGTTTGTGCGGGTTCAGGGCCTCGCCGAACAGCCACCACGCCGCGAACGCGGTGACCACGTAGCCCAGCGACAGCATCGGGTAGGCGATCGACACCTGCACGCGGGTCAGCGCGAGGATCCACACCACCACCGAGACCGCGTAGCAGGCCAGCCCCGCGAGGATCTGCCATTGCATGGCGAAGTGCAGCCCGGCGCGCAGGATGTGTCCGGCGGTGAAACTGAAGTGTCCGGCGGTCTCGGCTCCTGCCTTGATCAGCAGTTGCGCGGTGGCGTTGAGCAGCACGCCGGTCAGCACGAGCGCGAAGGCCACGGGACTCATGGTTGTTTCTCCGTCGGAGTGGGCGGGTTCCACGCCGCGGGCAGGCGCGCGCGCGCCTGTCGCGCCGCGGCGCCGTAGTCCTGGTCGGGGCGCGCCACGACCACGTAGCGCGGCGTGCGCTCGATGACCAGCAGCGGCAGGTGCAAGGCGCGCAGCGCGCCCAGTTCACCCGCCGACATGAAGGCCAGCGGCAGCCTCGCCGCGCGCCAGCGCGCGGCGAAGTCGTGCAGCGTCGGGATCCACGCCGCGGGCTGCTGTTCGATGCCGAAGTTCAGCTCGCCGCGGTACTTCACCACCGTGACTTCCCGGCGCAGGTAGAACGGCAGCGTCTGGTCGTAGGTGTCGACGGCGTAGAAGGGCTGGCCCGGGTGCAGCCAAGGCCGGATCGCCGCCACCACGTCGCGCGTCGAGGCCGTGCGCCCGAGGATCTGGAAGGCCTGCGTGGCCACCGTCAGGCCGACGACGCTGCAGCAGGCCAGCGCCAGGACCGCCAGGCCGCGGCGCGCGCGCAGCTCCCAGCGCCACGCCGCCAGGGCGCCGGCCAGGCTCAGCGCCGCGGTGATCTCCAGCCACCAGCCATAGCGCTGGTACAGCGCGCCCGGGGTGATGGAATTGCCGGCGCGCCACAGCTGCGTGAAGCCGATGCCCGCGACGACGCTGATCAGTGCCCACAGCGCGAACTGCCAGGCCAGCGCGCGTTGGCGCTGGCGCGCCAGGTACTCGCCCAGCAGCAGCGCCAGCGCCGGGAACATCGGCAGCACGTACGACGGCAGCTTGGAGTGCGAGGCGCTGAAGAACACGAAAATGAACCCGGCCCACACCAGCAGCACGCGACGCGCGCGCAGCGACGTCGCGTCTTCGTCGCCCGGCGCGCGCAGGCTGCGCGAGGTGCTGCGCGCCAGCGCCGGGAACAGCGCGCCGAGCCAGGGCATGATTCCCAGCAGCACGATGGGAATGAAGTAGTACCACGGCCCCGGCCGCGACAACGCGGGCGTGGCGAAGCGGTCGAACTGCTGGTAGATGAAGTAGTAGTGGAAGAACTCGGGGTTGCGCAGCTGCACCAGCACGTGCCAGGGCAGCGCGATCGCCAGCAGCAGCGCCAGCCCGGGCAGGATGTGCAGCCTGCGCCACAGGCTCCATTCGCGGCTCCACAGCGTGTACAGCACCAGGGTCATGCCGGGAAAGGCCAGCCCGATCAGGCCCTTCGACAGCAGCGACAGCCCCATGAAGCCCCAGCAGGCGAGCATCCACGCGCGCCGCGCGCCTGCCGTGGCCTGTTCGCGCTGCGCCAGCAGGAAGCTCAGCAGGCTGCCGCCCAGGCAGGCCGACACCCCCATGTCCAGGGTGTTGATGTGGCCCATCGCCAGCCAGTACACGCAACTGGCCAGCACCGCGCCGGCATACAGCCCGACGCGGCGCCCCCACAACAGGCAGCCCGTCAGCGCCGTGAGGGCGATTCCGAGCAGGCCGCTGAGCCCGGTCCACAGCCGCGCCTGCCACTGGCCGACGCCGAAGACTTCATAGGCCGCCGCGGTGGCCCAGTATTGCAGCGGGGGTTTCTCGAAATACTTGAAGCCGTCCAGGCGCGGCGTCACCCAGTCGCCGCTGGCCACCATCTCGCGCGGGATCTCGGCGTAGCGCCCTTCGTCGGTGGGCACGAGGTCGCGCAGTCCCAGCACGCCCAGCCACAGCACGACCAGCAGTGCGCCCAGCAGCAGCAGCACGCGGCGCGACGGCAGGGGGTCTCGGAGGTCTTCGTCTGGGATCGGGGTCACGGGCAGGTTGCGCGGCCCCCGCGGGGGCCGCCGCGCAAGGCTTTCGGGCGGGGCAGGGCTGCGCCGCCCCTCTCGCATCGCGCGGCGCGCGTCGCGGGCTGCCGGCGCGGCTGCCCGCCCGCGCGCAGGCGCGGCAAGGACTCGCGCGGCGATGTCCAGCGGGCATTGTAGCGGCCGCCCGTGCCAGGCCGCCGCGGCTGCGCGATGCCATCGCGCGCCTGGGCGGCGGGTTCAGTCCGGCATCGTCAGCGCCTGCCGCGGCGCCAGGCCGGCAAGGCCCAGCGCCTGCGCCACCGCGGCATGGGTGATGTGGCCCCGATGCGCGTTCAGCCCGTCCAGCAGGTGCGGGTCCTCGGCGCAGGCGCGTTTCCAGCCCTTGCCGGCCAGGCTCAGCACGAAGGGCAGCGTGGCGTTGTTCAGCGCGTAGGTGGAACTGCGCGCGACGGCGCCGGGCATGTTGGCCACGCAGTAGTGCACCACGCCGGACTCGACGTAGGTGGGCTGGTCGTGCGTGGTCGGGCGCGACGATTCGAAGCAACCACCCTGGTCGATCGCGACGTCGACCACCACGGCGCCGGCGCGCATGCGCGGCAGCATGTCGCGATGCACCAGCTTCGGTGCCGCCGCGCCCGGAACCAGTACTGCGCCGACCACCAGATCGGCCTCCAGCACCGCCGTCTCCAGCGCGTGCAGGGTCGTGTACTGCGTGTTCACGCGTCCCTGGAACAGTTCGTCGAGTTCGCGCAGGCGCTGCAGCGAGCGGTCGATCACGGTGACACGCGCGCCGAGTCCGGCGGCCATGCGCGCCGCGTGCGTGCCGACGGTGCCGCCGCCGATCACCAGCACGTTGCCGGGCGCCACGCCCGGCACGCCGCCCAGCAGCACGCCGCGCCCGCCGCCGGCCTTTTGCAGTGCCACCGCGCCGACCTGGATGGCCATGCGTCCGGCCACCTCGCTCATCGGGGCCAGCAGCGGCAGGCCGCCGCGCGCGTCGGTGACCGTCTCGTAGGCGATCGCGGTGCAGGCGCTTTCGCGCAGCAACTGCGCCTGCCGCGGGTCGGGCGCCAGGTGCAGGTAGGTGAACAGCACCTGGCCGGCGCGCAGCATGCGGCATTCGTCGGGCTGCGGCTCCTTGACCTTGACCACCAGCGCGGCCTGCTCGAACAGCTGCCGCGCATCGTCGACGATGCGCGCGCCGACTGCCTCGTAGTCGGCGTCGGCGGCACCGATGCCGACCCCGGCCGAGCGCTGCACCAGCACCTCGTGGCCGTGATGCACGAGTTCGTGTACCGACTCGGGGGTGAGTCCGACGCGATATTCATGCACCTTGATTTCCTTCGGGACTCCTATCTGCATGATGCGCGCTCCTTGCCTGCCCGCGATTGCAGGTCGATTGTGAAGTCGATTGTCAAGGCTTTGGCGAGGCAGGGAATTACAAAATCACATCGAACAAGCATTTGTTTGTGCAATGGATCAACGAATTCTTGCGTAGTAGCGGCGCAGAATTGCCGACATATGAACGGAGGCTACCGGCATGAACGAACTAGACCGCTTTGATCGCAGCATCCTGTCCTTGTTGCAGGAAAACGCGCGCATGCCCAATACCGAGCTGGCCGAGCGGGTGGGGCTTTCCCCGTCGGCCTGCCTGCGCCGCGTGCAGCGACTGGAAAAGGTCGGAATCATCGCCGGCTACGTCGCGCTCCTCGACCCGCCGGCGGTGGGCCGTGCCAGCACCGTGTTCATCGAGGTCACGCTGAAGTCGCAAGGCGAGGAAGCGTTGACGGCTTTCGAGCAGGCGGCCGCGGCCTGCCCGGACATCCTGGAATGCCAGTTGATGACCGGGGATTTCGACTACCTGCTGCGCGTGGCGGTACCCGGTCCGCAGGACTATGAACGCGTGCACAAGCGCGAACTCTCGCGTCTGCCGCACGTGGCGCGGCTCAAGAGCGTGTTCGTGCTGCGCACCGTGGTCAAGCGCACCGACTACCCCTTGTGACGTGAGGTGAGATGAAGGGGGCGCCACCCCCAGGGCCGGGCTGCGCGCCGGTCCCTCCGGGGGTTCGCGGAAAGCTGTCGACGTTGCCCTGAAGTACTGTATTTTTGTACAGTTTTTGGGTAGGCTTCGTTCCCCGCCCGGATTTTTCGGGCGCCGACGATTTCCGCGAGCCCGCCCGATGTCCGCTCCCCTTTTTTCCAGTCCGCTGCCCGCGCGGCTCGCCGCCAGTGTCTGGCGGGCGAGCGATCTCGCGAGCTCGTCCGGGCCGGTGCTGCGCAGCGGCTGGGAGCGCCTCGACGCCGAACTGCCCGGAGGCGGCTGGCCCTGCGGCAGTCTCAACGAGATCGTGCTTGCGCAGCTCGCCTCGCTGGAATGGCGCCTGCTCGGGCCGGCGCTGCGCGGCGCGCTGCGCGGCGGTGCGAAGCTGGTGCTGGCGGGGCCGCCCGCGCTTCCCCATCTGCCCGGCCTGCAATGCCAGGGCATCGACCCCGCGCAGCTGGTCTGGGTGC
>JAJYTY010000214.1 GCA_021792835.1 Pseudomonadota bacterium | reverse complement strand
AGAAGGTGAGCGGGCAATCGGCCAGCGCGTGGTCGCGGTGGGGCTGGAGTTCGTGCATGTACAGCCAGTGATAGGCCAGCGCGGCCAGCGCGCTGGCGAAGCGCTGCGGCGCGGACGCAGCCGTGCGCGAGCCGCGTTCGGCCTCGTGCCGGGCGGCCCAGCGCTCGAGTTCGGCGGCGGGCATCGGGCGTGCGATGCCGAAGCCCTGGCCGAACCGTGCACCCAGAACGCGCGCCGCTTCGGCGATGGCGGCGCTTTCCACGCCCTCGACCACGACCTGCTTCTCGAAGTCGCGGCCGATCTGGACCACGGTTCGCATCAGGCTCAGCGCCTTCAGGGGATCGCGCTCGATCTCGACGAGGATTCCGCGGTCGACCTTGATGATGTCGAAGGGCATGCTGGCCAGGCGCTTGAGGCTGCTGAAACCGGAGCCCAGGTCGTCGATGGCCAGGCGCACGCCGCGTTCCCGCAGCGTCGCCACGGCCTGGTCGCGAACGGCCTCGTCGACCTCCTGCGATTCCAGCAGTTCCAGCACGAGGTGCGCGGCGGGCACGTCGTTGACCTGCAGGGCCTCGTCGATCCATTGCACGCAGCCGGGGTTCAGCAGGGTCGACGGCGGAAGGTTCAGCGAGATGTCGATGGGCAGGCCGCGGGCATGCCAGGCGGCGACCCAGCGCAGGCCCTGCGACAGGCCGGCGCGGAACAGCGCATCCAGGTCCGCTTCGCGCAGCGCCGGCAGGAAGCGATCGGGAGGCAAGGGCGTGCCGTCCGGGGCGGCCAGCCGCGCCAGCGCCTCGACCTTGGCGATGCGCCCGTCGCGCAGGTCGACGATGGGTTGCACGTACAGTCGAAGGCCGTCCGCGTACAGCCATTGGCGGTACAGCGCCGCGTCGCGCGGATCCACCGCGGGCGGCGGCCTTCGCAGAAGGTCGTCCACCAGGTTCCAGCGGTTCTGCACCGCGGCGAGGAAGGTGCGGCCCTGCTCGGTGTCGAACTGGTTCGGGTAGGCGCCGTAGAGCACCATGACGGAGTCGGTCTGGCCGGCGCGCAGCAGCGGAATCGCGGCCACGCTGCGCAGGCCCAGGCTGCGCGCTGCTTCCCCCCAGGGCGCGAGCCCCGCCTGCGCTTCGTAACTGCGAGCGGTCATGACCTTCTCGGTACGCCAGGCCTGCGCCGTCAGGCCCATTCCGGTCGGGCTGTTCGAGTCCAGTGTGGGTTGCATGTGCGGCTGCGCCAGCACGCCGGCCATGCTCTGTGCCTGCGGACCCTCACAGGCGACGACCTGGAAGCGGCCGAGCGCGTCCGGGCGCAGCAGGGCGCAGCCCTGGATTCCCGGCAAGCCGCCGAGTGCGCGCAGCTTGGCACGCATCACCGCCGCCCAGTCCTGCCCGGCGTGGTCCAGCGGGCGCGCGAGAAAGGCGTTGTAGGCGTTCTGCACCTCGAGCATGGCGTCGAGCTGGCCCTGCAGGTCGATCTGGATGCGCGCGTCGAGCACGCGCTGCAGGCGATAGCGTTCGCGCGCCACCAGTTCAGTGGCATCGAGATGCCAGTGCAGCAGGTCGCGATACAGCTGCATGGACGCGCTCAGCCATGACGCCGCCACGCCCACCAGAGCGTGCAGCGTGCCCAGGTGGCGTGCCCGCACCTGGATGTTCGCCGCCGAGGTCGCCGGATTCAGCAGGAAGCGCAGGTGTGCCGCCTGGCTGTGCTTGAGGCGCTGCAGGCCTTGCGGGTCGAGCCCGGACAGAATCGCGGCCAGCTCGCCGCGCTGGGCCAATTCCGCGTAGAAGTTCTCGACGAACTGCTGCTCGACGAGTTCGAACAGGGATTGCACGCGCTGCAGCAGCGAGATGGCGTCACCGGCGAAAGGGTCGAAGGGGGGCTCCGTTTGCTCGTCCCCGGTGTCCGTGCCGGCAAGCGCCCACCATTGCGCCCGCGTCGCCTTGCGGGTCTTCACCCGGTACATCGCGGCGTCGGCCAGGCGCAGCGTGGCATCGGCGCTGTCGCCATCGGCCGGCGCGATGGCCAGCCCCATGCTCATGCCCACCGTTCCGGTACGCCCGGCGCCGAGGTCGAAGGGTGATTCGACGGCCTGGTGCAGGCGTTGCAGCAGGATGCGGAGCTCGGCCTGCAGCTGCTGGGGGTCGAGGTCTTCGATGACCAGCACGAATTCGTCCCCGCCGAGCCGCGCGATCATGTCCGAGGCGCGCGCGAGACTGCCAAGGCGCTCGCCGAGCTGCTGCAGCAGCGAGTCGCCGACCTCGTGTCCCCAGCGGTCGTTGACCGGCTTGAAGTCGTCCAGGTCGATGAGCCCGACCGCCACCGCGGTGCCGATGCGCCTGGCGCGCGCGATGGCGCGGTCGAGGTGCATCTCGAGGGCGCGGCGATTGGGCAATCCGGTCAATGCATCGATCTGGCTCAGGTGTTGCATCTGCAGCATCAGCCGCTGGCGCTCGGTGACGTCGACGACGGTCCAGACGATGTCGGTGAAGTCCTTCGCATCGGCGTCCATGCGTCGTCCCGACAGCGAGATGCATGCGGGCCGGCCGTCGCTGCGCATGATGTCGAGGGTCTCGAGCGTGGCCCGCCCGTGCCTGAGCGCCTCGCGCGTGGCGGTGAGCATCGGGCCGCGCGACAGGCTCGGCGCGACCTCGGCGATGCGACGCCCCTGCAGTTCGCGCTGGTCCTGCAAGCCGAAGATGCGGGCGATGGCTGCGTTGGCCTCGATGATCAGCGCGCCCGGGTGGCGCACCATCACCACGCCGGCCACCGAGTTGTCGAGCAGGCTGGCATGCTGGCGTTGCAGCTGCGCCTGGCTGCGCAGCAGGTCCAGGCGATCGAGTCCCTTGGAGACGTCGTCGGCGAGTTCGCGCAGCGCCTGCCGCAGGTCGGGGCCGGAGTCCGCGGACCGCGGGCCGTGCAGATGCAGCAGCGCCCACACCGTGCCGCCGCGCCGCAGCTCGAGGCTCGCTGTCGGCGGGTCGCAACCGCGCAGTCGTGCCTGCCACTGCTGCGCGTCGCCTGCGTCGCACGGGGGCTGCGCGGCACGGTCGGTGCCCGGCGCATCGGCGCATCCCGGGGTGCTCGCCTGCGCCAGCACCTGCAGCGGGTCGTCGGCCCGTGGCGGCCCCACCCACGCCAGCGTGATCGGCGGCTCCCGCACGGCGAGTTCACACACTGCCTGCAGCAACTGCGCGACGTCGGCGGCCTGCACGATGGCCTGGTTGATCCGCGCCTGCAAGGTCCTGAAGCGCGCCAGCCGGGCGCTATGGAGCAGCAGGCGCTCGCGGCTTCGCAACAGGCGTCCTATCAACAGCGCAGCAAGTCCGAACAGCAGCAGCACCAGGCTGCGTGCCGCGAAGCGCCATGCCAGGCCTTGGCGGTACAGCTTCCACACCATGGAGCGCGGCCAGCTGACGCGCACGCTCAGCGGCCATCCGGCGATGGGTTCGTCGACCGCATCGCGCGCCACTGCGGACGTGGCGGCGGGCGCCGGGCCGGCGACCGTGCGCAGGCTGCGGCCGTCGCGCAGGTCGCGCACTTGCGTGCGCCACGCGCCGTGCGCGCTGCCGGCCAGCAGCGCGTCGATCCGATACGGCGATCCGACGAAGTACAGCGTGCGCCCGTCGACGCCGGCCATGCGGTAGCGCATGGGCAGGATGCGCACCCCGTAACGCGGTGCGAAGCCCACCTGGCCGAGCAGGAAATCGGGGTATGCGGGCAGTGGTGTGAAGTTCCGCGCCAGGAAGGTCGGGCGGGCCGGCTGCGCTGTGGTCGACCAGATGATGCGATGCCCGCTCGCCGACTGGATGTTCAATGCGTACAACTCGGGATGCGCGGCCGCGAAGCGCTCGAGGATGGCGCTCATGCGCGCATCCGGCGCCCGCGGCGCTCGAGCCCCGAGGATCGCGTCCGCGGCGAATTCGAGTTGATCGAACTGCTGCAACAGACGCAGCTGGATCACTTCGCCCCGCGTCATCGCCACGCGTCGCGCCTGCGCCTCGACCTGTTCGCGCGCGCCACGGTATTGCAGGCGCTCCTGGTTGACGAACCAGGGCACGGCCAGCAGGGCGGGCAGCCACAGCAGCACCTGGATCAGGGCCTGGCGGGCGCGTCGCGCGTCGTCGCAGGCCGCAGGGCCCGTCCGGTGCATGGGGTGGTGGAGATCGGTGGTTGGGGATGCGCGTTTTTAACAGGCGCCGGGGTTCGCTTCGACGGCGGCGGCCGTGGTCGCGCGCAAAACGTGGCGAATCCGTGACAAATCCCGCCCCCATGGCCGATATCCGGCGCTTGCGCGAGCAGCCGCGTCCCCGCGTGCGGGGACGCGCCGCCCGGATAGGCCCGGCACGCGCGTCGCGGGGCATGCCTCGTGGCAGGGACCCGGCTCGCCAGGGCCATTTTGTGCGAAGCATCATGGCGCAGGCCGCGGCGCCGGCCCCTGTTAATGGGGAGGGATTAACCCTGGTCCAGGTGGTTATATCAGAGATTACTGATTCCGCACTGCGGATTGGCCGCGGCCAGTCCACGGTGCGCGCCGCGCGCTTTCCCGCCGCGCGGCGCGGCGACCGCCTCCGGAGCCGCACGATGCCTTGGTTCCGGCGATGTACCAAAAGATGTCCAAATGCCATTCAATATTACTTCCGTAACACGCAACTTCTAGAAAGTCATGTTACTAAAATATTCCCAACGTGGTACGGCGACCAAATCGCCGCTGGTCACGTTTCATTCAGCCAATTAGTATTCGTCGCGAGCCCTTCCTTCGGAGCGGCTTTACCCTCCGGGGTGAGTTATGGGTATTTACCCGGATTCGCCACGGATCGATAACAGACAAGGAGACACCTGAATGACACCCACTGAGTTCAGCCTACCGGTCTCGGCCTACGTGCCGCTCGGGCTCGCCTTCTTCGGCCTGGGAACGGGCTACCTGATCTTCGGCCCGCAGGAACTGCTGGGCTATCCGGCGAAGAGCGAGGCCACCGAGATCTCCAATGCATGGTGGGGCTTCTGGATGCCGGGCGTGCTGCAGTTCCTCTGCGGCACCTACATCCTGCTCGGCCTGACCTTGTTCCAGGTGTTCAAGGGGGCCCCGCTGTACGCCGCTGGAATCGAAACCACGGTGTTCGGCATCCACTGGCTCGCGATGGGTCTGAGTCGACTGCGCGGCGGCTCGATCGTGCCCAACGGCTTCATGTGCATAGCCTTCTTCCTGGTCTCGCTGCTCGGCCTGATCGTGTTCGCGAGCGTGCACGACACCCCGGTGGCGCTGCTGTTCGTCGGCCTGATGCTCGTGTACTTCTTCGAGTTCTTCTATTGCTTCGAAGAT
>JAJYTY010000213.1 GCA_021792835.1 Pseudomonadota bacterium | reverse complement strand
GGCGCGCACCGCGGGCATCCACATCGACTGGGGGGACTTCGACGAACTGTCCGGCGTGGTTCCGCTGCTCGCACGGGTCTATCCCAACGGCAGCGCCGACATCAACCACTTCCACGCGGCGGGCGGCTGCGGCTTCGTGATCCGCGAACTGCTCGATGCCGGGCTGCTGCACCCGGACGTGCGCACGGTGGCCGGCGACGGGCTGCGCCTGCAGACCCGCGAACCCTTTCTCGACTCCGGGCGCCTGACCTGGCGCGACGCGCCGCGCGACTCGCGCGACCTGGAGGTGCTGCGCCCGGCGCGGCAACCCTTCAGCGCGGACGGCGGGCTGCGGCTGCTGGAGGGCAACCTGGGACGCGCGGTGATCAAGGTCTCGGCGCTCGCGCCGGCGCAGCGCGTGGTCAGCGCGCCGGCGCGCGTGTTCGACAGCCAGCAGGCGCTGCTCGAGGCCTTTCGCCGTGGCGAGCTCGACCGCGACCTGGTCGCCGTGGTCCGCTTCCAGGGCCCGCGTGCCAACGGCATGCCCGAGCTGCACCAGCTGACCCCCACCCTCGGGCTGCTGCAGGACCGCGGGCGGCGCGTCGCGCTGGTCACCGACGGGCGCATGTCCGGTGCGTCGGGCAAGGTGCCGGCTGCCATCCACGTCACGCCGGAGGCGGCGGACGGCGGGGCGCTGGCACGTCTGCGCGACGGCGACATGGTCACCGTGGACGCCCGCCGCGGCCTGCTGCAGGCCCTGGTGCCCGAGGCGCAGTGGCTGCAGCGCGCGGCGCGGCCGGGCGACCCCGCGGCGCATGCCTGGGGCTGCGGTCGCGAGCTGTTCGAGACCATGCGTCGCGCCGCCGACACGGCCGAACAGGGAGCCGCGACTTTCGGCCAGCCAGCGGGCGCCGCCCGCGCGGCGTCCGCGCAGGCGCTGCCATGACCCCGCGCCGCCTGCTCGGACTGTCGCCGGTCATTCCGGTGATGGTGGTGGCCGACGCCGCGCTGGCCGCCGACATGGCCGCAGCCCTGGTCGACGGCGGCCTGCGCGTGCTCGAGGTCACGCTGCGCTCGGCGGCCGGATACGAAGCCCTGCGTCGAATCCGCGATGCCCTGCCGCAGGCGCTGGTAGGCGCCGGCAGCGTGCTCGGGCCGCAGCAATGGCAGCGCGCGCTCGACCACGGCGCGCAGTTCGGCGTCAGCCCCGGCCTGTGCCCCGCGCTGGCCGGGGCGGTGCACGCCGCGGGGCTGCCCTTCATCCCGGGCGTGGCCACCGCCTCCGAAGCCATGCAGGCGGCCGAGCAGGGCTTCGAGGTCCTCAAGCTGTTCCCCGCGCAGGCGGCAGGCGGCTGCCGTTGGCTGCGTTCGATGCACGGGCCGCTGCCGCGGCTTCGCTTCTGTCCCACCGGCGGGATCGATGCCGAAAGCGCCGCCCACTATCTCGCGCTGCCCAACGTCGATTGCGTCGGCGGCACCTGGCTGACCCCCGCGGATGCCGTGGCGGCGCGCGACTGGTCGCGCATCCGTGAACTGGCGCACCAGGCCAGCCGGCTGCAACGGCCGGGCCTGCGCGCCGATACCGATACCCCCTGAACCCAGCCGGCGCGCCGCGCCGACCCGAGGAGACGACCATGCCGTCCAAGCTGAAACCCTTCCCGTCGGCGCTGGCGCTGGCGCTGGCCCTGGTGGTGGCCGCCGCGAACTGCACCCCCGCCCGGGCCGCCCAGGACACCGTGCAGGTGCTGCATTGGTGGACCGCCGGCGGCGAGGCCGGTGCGCTGCAGGTGCTCAAGGACGACCTGCTGCAGCACGGCGTGCAGTGGCAGGACGTGCCGATCGCCGGTGGCGGCGGCGCGCAGGCCATGACCACGCTGCGCGCGCGCGTGCTCGCCGGGGACCCCCCGTCGGCGGCGCAGCTGGCGGGATTCGACATCGCCGACTGGTCGCACCAGGGGGTGCTGCAGGACCTCACGCCCATCGCGCGCCGGCAGGACTGGGCGCACAAGGTGCCGAAGGCCCTGCAGGACTTCGACGTGTACCAGGGCCGCTGGATCGCCGCGCCGATCGGGGTGCACTCGAGCAACTGGCTGTGGGCCAGCCGCAAGGTACTCACCCGCTCCGGGATCACCCGGCCCCCGGCAACCTGGGATGAATTCATCGCCGACCTGGGCAAGGTGAAGAAATCCGGCTACGTCGCGCTGGCCGCGGGCGGTCAGCCGTGGCAGGTCGCGACCATGTTCGACGGCGTCGTGCTGTCCACCGGCGGGCCGGACTTCTACCGCAGCAGTCTGCTCGAGCGGGATCCGAAGGCCCTGGATTCCCCGACCATGCTCAAGGTCTTCGAACGCATGAGCGTGCTGCGCTCCTTCGTCGACCAGGGCTACGCCAACCGCGACTGGAACGAGGCCACCGCGATGGTCATGCAGGGCCGCGCCGGCTTCCAGATGGTGGGCGACTGGGCGCTGGGCGAGTTCAACCACGCCCATCAGGTCCCCGACAAGGACTACCTGTGCGTGCGCACGCCCGGAACCCAGGGCTCGGTGACCTACCACTCCGACGCCCTGGTGTTTTTCAAGCGCGACGCGAAGGACCAGCAGGCGCAGCGCATCCTCGCCGAAGCCGTGATGTCCCCTGGTGTGCAGGCCGGCTTCAACCGGATCAAGGGTTCCGCGCCGGCCTTGCTGGGCATATCCCGCGAAGGCTTCAATGCCTGCGGGCGCAAGGCCATCGCCGACCTGGCGCAGGCCGACGCGAGCGGCACGCTGCTCGGTTCGCTGTCCCAGGGCAACGCCGTGCCGCCGGCCGTCAAGGGCGCCTTCTTCGACGTGATCGCCCGCGAGTTCAACGGCGCGATCTCCCCCGCCGAGGCCGCGCGCCAGCTGGCCGCCGCCGCGAAGGCGCAGTACTGAACTCCACCGAAGGAGCCGTTCGATGCACCTGCCCAGAAGCCGCCGGCCGCGCACGGCCCCGCGCAGTTGGATGCCGCAGCTGGCACTCGCCCCCAGCGTGCTGCTGGTGGCGCTGTGCGTATACGGCTACATCGCCTATACGGTGGCGCTGTCGTTGACCAGCTCGCAGATGCTGCCGGTGTACGAGTTCAACGGCCTGGGCAACTACCGCGTCCTGCTGGGCCTGCAGAACTGGTGGACCTCGCTGAACAACCTGTGGGTCTTCGCGTCGCTGTACATCGCCGTCAGCCTGGCCATCGGGCTGGGGCTGGCCATCCTGGTCGACCAGCGGATCCGCGCCGAATCCCTGCTGCGCTCGGTGTTCCTCTATCCGATGGCGCTGTCGTTCATCGTCACCGGGACCGCCTGGAAATGGATGCTCGACCCCGGCACGGGCGTGCAGGAGGTCGTGCGCCAGCTCGGGTGGGGCAGCTTTTGCTTCGACTGGATCGCGCGCGAGGATCGTGCCATCTACTGCGTGGTCATCGCCGCCGTCTGGCAGTCGGCCGGCTTCGTGATGGCGATGTTCCTCGCCGGGCTGCGCGGCGTCGACCAGGAACCGGTGCACGCCGCGCGGCTCGACGGCGCGAAGGCCTGGCAGATCCATCTGCACGTGATCCTCCCGCAGCTGGGCCCGGTGCTGGCCTCGGCCTTCGTGGTGCTGGTCACCACCGCGATCAGGTCCTACGACCTGGTGATCGCGCTGACCAACGGCGGCCCCGCCAACTCCAGCTGGCTGCCTTCGGTGTTCATGTACCAGTACACCTTCACGCGCAGCCAGATGGGCGTGGGCTCGGCCAGCTCGGTGCTGATGCTGCTGGCGGTCGGACTGTTCGTGCTTCCCTACCTGGCGCGCGAGCTGCGTGCTGCGCGTCATGGCTGAATCGTCCGGCGTCTCGATCTCGCGCGTGCTGCTCTATGCGGTGCTGGGTTTGCTGGCACTGCTGTTCCTCGCCCCGCTGATGGTGATGCTGCTCAACGCCTTCAAGCCGCTGGACGAGATCCGCAACGGCAGCCTGCTCAGCCTTCCGCGCCAGTGGAGCCTGCAGCCCTGGCACAGCGCCTGGAGCCAGGCGCAGATCGGCGTCTCGGCCACCGGACTGCGCCCGTATTTCATCAACTCGGTGCTGATCGTCGTGCCGGCCGTGCTCATCTCCACGGCCGTGGGGGCGGTCAACGGCTACGTGCTCACGCAGTTCCGCTTTCGCGCCAGCCGGCTGGTGTACGGGCTGTTGCTGTTCGCCGTGTTCATTCCCTACCAGATCGTGCTGATCCCGATGGCCCGCACCCTCGGGGTGCTCGGCCTGTCCGGCACGCTGGCCGGGCTGGTGTTCGTCAACGTCGTGTACGGCATCGGCTTCGTCACGCTGTTCTTCCGCAACTATTACCTGCATTTCCCGGTCGAGCTGGTGCGCTCGGCGCGCATGGACGGAGCCGGGTTCCTGGGCGTGCTGTGGCGCATCCTGCTGCCCAACAGCGCGCCGATCATCGTCGTCACGGTGATCTGGCAGTTCACCAGCATCTGGAACGAGTACCTGTTCGCGTCGACCTTCAGCAGCTACGGCAGCTCGCCGCTGATGGCCGCGCTGAACAACCTGGTCAACAGTTCGATGGGGGTCAAGGAATACAACGTGTACTTCGCTGCCGCGATGATCGCCGCGATTCCGACCCTGCTGGTCTATGCCGCTTCGGGCAGGTATTTCGTGCGCGGCCTGATGGCCGGCGCGGTGAAAGGTTGAATTCCATGGCCACCTTGCAACTGCAGGCGGTACGCAAGAGCTTCGGCGGCGTCACGGTGCTGCACGACGTGCACCTGGCGATCGACGATGGCGAGTTCCTCGTGCTGGTGGGCCCGTCGGGCTGCGGCAAGAGCACGCTGATGAACATGATCGCCGGGCTCGAGCAGCCCACCGGCGGGCGCGTGCTGCTCGACGGCCGCGACATCACCCATCTGCCGCCGGGCGAGCGCGACATCTCGATGGTCTTCCAGTCCTATGCGCTGTACCCGAACATGACGGTCGCCAGCAACCTCGAGTTCCCGCTGCGCATGCGCAAGGTGCCGCGACCCGAGCGCGAGCGCCGGGTCCGCGACGTGGCCTCGCTGCTGCGCATCGAGGAACTGCTGGGGCGCAAGCCGCGCCAGCTGTCCGGCGGCCAGCGCCAGCGCGTGGCCATCGGGCGCGCGCTGGCGCGCGACCCGCAGCTCTATCTGTTCGACGAGCCGCTGTCCAACCTCGACGCGCAATTGCGCCTGGACATGCGCACCGAGATCAAGAAGCTGCACCAGCGCCTCGGAGCCACCGCGGTCTACGTGACCCACGACCAGATCGAGGCGATGACCCTGGCCACGCGCATCGCGGTGATGAAGGACGGCAAGGTGCAGCAGGTGGGCACGCCGCAGCAGGTGTACCACCAGCCCGCCAACACCTTCGAGATCGGAA
>JAJYTY010000212.1 GCA_021792835.1 Pseudomonadota bacterium | reverse complement strand
ATCCTGGTCAACAACGCCGGCGGCCCGCCGCCGGGGGATTTCCGGGACTGGACCCGCGAGGACTGGATGCGCGCCATCGACGCCAACATGCTGACGCCCATCGAACTGATGAAGGCCACGGTGGACGGCATGATGGAGCGTGGTTTCGGGCGCATCGTCAACATCACCTCGGCGGCCGTGAAGGCGCCGATCGACGTGCTCGGCCTGTCCAACGGAGCGCGCAGCGGCCTGACCGGATTCGTCGCCGGGCTGGCGCGAAAGACCGTGCGCAGCAACGTCACCATCAACAACCTGCTGCCGGGGCCCTTCGCGACCGATCGCCTCGCCGCGGTCGCGCGCGGTCAGGCCGCGTCGACAGGGCTGTCGGCCGACGAGATCCTGGCCAGGCGCGCGGCGGAGAACCCGGCCGGGCGCTTCGGGGACCCGGCGGAGTTCGGTGCCGCCTGCGCCTTTCTCTGCGGCGCCGCGGCGGGATTCATCACCGGCCAGAACATCGTGCTCGACGGCGGAGCCTATCCCGGCACGCTCTGACAAGGGCGGTCGTGGCGAGCGCGACGGAGCCGGTCCAGGCGGCTACGCGAGGACCCAGTGCCGGGCCCGCGCGCGGCGCAGCACCGTGCCCGACGCATCGATCCGCAGCAGGTGCAGCCAGGCGTTGTCGGCCAGATCGCGCAGCTGCGCGTGGCATTGCAGCACGCGCTCGATGGCCGGCTCGGGGGCCTCGATCAGCACCGCCAGGCGCAGCGGTTCATGTACCCAGCGCGTGCCGTCGTGCAGGGACTGGCGCGCCAGTCCGATGCGCAGGTCGCCGCCATTGCCCTCGAACACACCGATGTTCCCGCCGACCACGTTGTGCAGCAGCTTGTTGCCGCTACCCAGGCGCTCGGGCTCGCAGGTGGATGCGTGGTATTGCCAGTTGATCCAGTGCGCCACCAGCAGCGGCGCGGTCATCAGGGCCTCGAGCAGGCTGCCGTCGGCGTCGAGGGTGCAGTCGTAGTCGTGCAGGAAGCAGCGGCCGTCGAGCATCGCGCCGCGACTGCGCGCGCGCGGCGCGAGGATCAGCGCGGCGTTGCCCGCAAGCCCCCACTCGGGCCGCGTCTGCGCGCCGTCGTTGGCCCGCCTGCGCAGGCGGCGCAGCAGTTCGGGCCCGCGCAGGCGGGCATCCAGGCCCAGCCCGGGCGCACGCTCGCGGCGTGCCTGGTCGCAGGCATGCGCAAGGACCTCGCGCAGGCGTTGCCAGCGTGCGAGCGCCTGCGGCGGCAGGAGATCGAGGTCGAAGCCCTCGACCTCGTCGGTGGTCGTGTTGTGCAGCGCCGCGACGAACACCGTGTGCGGTGGGATCTCGATGCCGCCATGGCGCAGCCCTTCGCGCAGCCGCGGCTCGTTGAGCAACTGCGCCAGGGCGCGGGCGTTGACCTCTCCACTGTTGCCGCAGCAGGCCCCGCAATCCAGCGCCGCGGCGTGCGCGTTGTTGCTGCTCTGGCTGGCATGCCCGACCAGCAGCACCAGTGGCGCGAAGTCCCGCTGCAGGCCCATCGCGCGCAGCACGCGCGTGGCCAGCGCGACCTTGGCGGGCTCGTCCAGGCCGCTCAGCAGCGGCCGGCACAGCGGGCGATAGCGCGCGGGAAGGTCGTGCTGGTCGTCGTTCACGCGAGCCTGCGCGGAGGGACGCAGCCAGCGCGTGAGCGCGCCGAGGTAGCTGAAGCCGGCGGACTCGACGTAGGAGAACGCGGCGGCCGGCCAGCGCCTGGCGCCATCGGCCGGCCAGGCCATGGCCTGGCGGCGCCGGCGTGCCGCGCGCGCGGCGGTGTCGAGGCGCGAGGAGGGCTCGCGGTCGGTCGGCGCGACGATGCGCTCGCGCAACTCCAGCGTGGGAGCCAGCAGCCCCGGCAGCTGCGCTCGCGTGGCCGCGGTGGCCAGCGGGGTGTAGCTGGCCGGCACGCCGAAGAAGCCGGCGAAGCCGAAGGTCTGCACGGCCGGCCAGACCGATTCCAGGGCCCGGCGCAGCGCCTCGCTGCGCACGTCGATGCAGAACACCGCCTGCACCTCGACTGCAGGGGGTGTCGGTCGCGCGGCGCCCTCGAGCCGCGTGATCAGTTCGCGCTGGTAGCCCAGATCGAAGGCGAGTTGCCACACCTCGTCGGGAAGCAGCGCCCGCTCCGCCTCGCGCAGCGCGTGCGCGCAGCCGGCCCATGCCGACTGCATCGCGGCGAAGGCACGCTGCGCGGCCCGCGGCTGCCTGCACTCCAGCAACATCGCGCCCCAGGCCAGCCGGATCGCCAGCAGCTCGCGCAAGTGCGACTCGCGGCCGCCACCGAGCCGGGCCTGCTCTTCCAGGTACGCGCACCACGAGGCCCAGCCCTGCATGGTCAGCAGCACCGCTTCCAGGTAGTCCGCCCAGCAGCTCTCGGGCAGGCCCAGGCGTTGCAGTGCCCAGTGCTCGGCCTCCTCGCGGCTGCGCGGCAGGGCCGCCAGGCCGCGGCGCAGTCCGGGCAGGCCCATCAGCACGCCGATGCCGTGGTCATGGTGCATGGCGTCGCGCCAGAAGTCGTACAGGCCGCGCTCGCGCTCGGGCTGCCAGTCCGCCTGCCGGTGGTCGAACCATGCCGCGCAGGTCTGGCTGACCTGGTGCGTGATGGCCTGTCGCCACGAAAGGCGGGCCTGGTTGGCGGGCTCGTCGTCGAGCAGGTCGATCAGCAAGGGCAGGCGCCGTGTCGGCAGCGGCTCGCGCAGCGCCGCGACGCAGCGCGCGCCGTTCCATCCGGCCTCGCGCGCCTGCGGCAACTGTTCGAGCGCGGCGTCCAGCGCCTGCGGGTCGATGCGGCCGCTCTCCCAGGCCTCGCGCAACTGCTCGCGCGCGGGGAACACACGCATGCCCGCCAGCACCGCCATGCGCGCGGCGACCTCGCGCAGCGGGCGCCCGATGCGCTTCCAGTGCGGGTTGACCGCGATCGCGCGGTCCAGCGGCCAGGCGGCGGCGATCGACGCGCAGGCCTGCTCGCAGGCCGCATCGATGCGCGCATGCAGTCGCCGAGGCGGCGCGGCGGGAGAAGCCTCGGCGTCACGGGCAGCGGGCGCCGCGTCGAGGACGGGGCTGCGCGCGTTCATCACCGCGCCTCCCACGCGATGCCGACGCGTGCGCCGGCCGCGTCGCGCCTTCGGGGAGTCGGAACCCAGCGGGTCGGCCAAAGGCGCAGCGCCACCCGGGTAAAGGCTTCGTCGACGTAGAAGCCGGCGTAGTTCCAGCGCCGCCAGCCCGACAGGACGCGGGGGTGCAGGCGCAGCAGTGCCAGGCAGGCGTACGACAGCGCCATTCCCGCCAGGGCGACCATGCCGGCCGGCTGCCACGGGAGATCGCGCGGACCCAGCTGAAGACGGTGCGCGAGCAGCGCGGTCGCGCCCAGAGCCGCCAGCAGCGCCAGCCCGGCTGCCGCACGCCACGCCGCCCGCGCGCTGTCGCCGCGGCGCCAGCGCGGCAGCCACAGCAACGGCGCCCAGGCCAGCGCGAGCACCGCTGTCCACCACCACGGCCAGGCGTGGGTGTCGAGGGCCCGGCCCAGCAGCAGCAACATGCCCGCGGCCAGCCATGGCGCGGCCAGCGCGGTGCTCGCCGAGATCGGCGGATCCTCGCGCATCGCGCGCAGTCGGGAGTCCCGAACCGCGCCCGACGCCGACAGGAAGGCGTGCGCCTTGTACAGCGAGTGCCCCAGCAGGTGCAGCGCGGCCAGCTGGTACAGGCCGAGGCCGCACTCCAGCGCCATGAAGCCCATCTGCGCGACGGTGGACCAGGCCAGGCGCACCTTGATGCTGACGCGCGTCAGGCTGACCAGTCCCGCCAGCGCCGCGGTGCACAGCCCGCATGCGACGAGCAGCCAGCGCGCCGGCGCCGAGGCCTCGAGCAGCGGTGCGAAACGGATCAGCACATAGCCGCCGAGATTGACCACCCCGGCGTGCAGCAGCGCCGACACCGGGGTCGGTGCCTCCATGACCTGGGTCAGCCAGCCATGCACCGGCAGCAGCGCGGTGCGCAGCACGACCGCCAGCACCAGCAGCACGGCGCACAGCTGCAACGCCGCCGGCGCCGGGCCGTGGCCGAGCCGGTGCGCCAGCGCCTGCAGCGACCCGCTGCCCACATCGTGCCAGGCCATGCCGGCGGCACCGATCAGCAGCAGGTCGGACAGGCGGTCGGCGATGCGTTTCTTGTGCGCGGCCAGCAGCGCGAAGGGGCGGTCGGGATAAAAGCACAGCAGCCGGTGCAGCGCCGCGCCGATCGCCATCCACGCGCCGATCAGCACCAGCCAGTGGTCGGCCAGCAGCAGCAGCTGCACGCCGGCCAGCACACCGGCCAGGGACGCCACGTAGCGTTGCTGGCCGCGCTCGCCTTGCAGGTAGCGCGACGAGAAGGCGCCGATCACGGTGCCGAGGAACTGCACCAGCAGCGCGACCCAGGCGCCCGGTCGCTGCAGCGCCAGGCCCGGGGCCAGCGACCATGTCGCGGCGTTGCGCGCGCCCGGCGCGCGCAACAGCCAGGCCGGCGCAAGCAGCGCGCACAGCAGCGCGAGCCCGCAGAACGCGAGCAGGCGCCTCCATGCGGCGGCCTGCGTGGTGCGTGGCAGGCAGGCGGCCGCGGCACATGTCGACATCAGCACCGCGGGTGCCAGCGCGGCGACGTGCAGGATCGGGGGCAACGGCAAGGCAGGGGGCAGGGAGGTGGTCGCGAAGGTCATGGAACGATATGCTGCCTCCATGCATGCATTCGGTAAAATTCATTGATAGGAACAAAAGGTTCTTGAAAACAGAACGATGCAGCTCGACCGTCTCAACTTCCATCATCTGCTGTACTTCTGGCGGGTCGCCAGCATCGGCCACCTCACCCGTGCCGCCGAGGAACTGCACGTCGCGCAGTCGGCGTTGTCGACGCAGATCCGCCAGCTCGAGGAGCGGCTGGGCGAGCCGCTGTTCGAACGCGACGGCCGTCGCCTGCTGCTGACCGAGACCGGCCGGATGGTGCTGTCCTACGCGGAGAACATCTTCGGGCTGGGCCAGGAAATGCTGGGGCGGCTGGCCGGGCGCAGCGAAGGCATGCTGCGGGTGCGCGTGGGCAGCGTGGCCACGCTGTCGCGCAACTACCAGGAGAACTGGATCCGGCCGCTGCTCGGCGACCCGACGGTCGCGCTGACCCTGGAGTCGGGAAGGCTCGACGAGCTGCTCGAGCGGCTGCTGCAGCATCACCTGGACGTGGTGCTGTCCAACGAGGCGGTACCCGCCGATGCGGATCGCCCCTTCCATTGCCGCTTCCTCGGCAGCCAGGCGATTTCCATCGTCGGTCCGGCCGCCGTGTGGAAGCGCCGGCGCCTGCGCGTACCGGAGGACCTGCACGGCAGGGACGTGGCGGCTCCCGGCCCCCGCCATGCGCTGCGCTCCCAGTTCGACGCGCTGTGCATCGCGGCGGACGTGAAGCCAC
>JAJYTY010000211.1 GCA_021792835.1 Pseudomonadota bacterium | reverse complement strand
CAGCGCATCACCGTAGGCGCCGGCCACGCCCTGAACGTGCCCGACCGGCCGATCATTCCCTATATCGAAGGCGACGGCACCGGCGCCGACATCACCCCGGTGATGCTCAAGGTGGTCGATGCGGCCGTGGCCAAGGCCTATGGCGGCAAGCGCAAGATCTCCTGGATGGAGGTTTACGCCGGCGAGAAGGCCACCCGCGTCTACGGCCCGGACGTCTGGCTGCCCGACGAGACCCTTCAAGCCGTGAAGGACTACGTGGTCTCGATCAAGGGGCCCCTGACCACCCCCGTCGGCGGAGGCATCCGCTCGCTGAACGTTGCGCTGCGCCAGGAACTGGACCTGTACGTGTGCCTGCGCCCGGTACGCTACTTCCGCGGCGTGCCGTCGCCGGTGAAGGAGCCCGAGAAGGTGGACATGGTGATCTTCCGCGAGAACTCGGAAGACATCTACGCCGGCATCGAGTGGGCCGCCGAGAGCGCCGGGGCGAAGAAGCTCATCGACTTCCTGGTGCGCGACATGGGGGTGACCAAGATCCGCTTCCCCGAGACCTCGGGCATCGGCATCAAGCCGGTGTCGCGCGAGGGCACCGAGCGCCTGGTGCGCAAGGCCATCCAGTACGCCATCGACAACAACCGCAAGTCGGTGACCCTGGTGCACAAGGGCAACATCATGAAGTACACGGAGGGGGGCTTCCGCGACTGGGGCTACGAGCTGGCGCAGCGTGAGTTCGGCGCGCAGCCGATCGACGGCGGCCCGTGGTGCAGCTTCCGCAACCCCAGGACGGGACAGGATATCGTCGTCAAGGATGTGATCGCCGACGCGTTTCTGCAGCAGATCATCCTTCGGCCGGCTGAATACGAAGTGATTGCCACGCTCAACCTGAACGGAGACTACATCTCGGACGCGCTTGCCGCGCAGGTCGGCGGAATCGGCATCGCCCCCGGCGCCAATCTGTCGGACGACGTGGCCATGTTCGAGGCCACCCACGGCACGGCGCCCAAGTACGCCGGCAAGGACTACGTCAATCCGGGCTCGGAAATCCTGTCGGCCGAGATGATGCTGCGCCACATGGGGTGGGTCGAGGCTGCCGACTGCGTGATACGGGCCATGGAAGGCGCGATCCAGTCCAGGCGCGTGACCTACGACTTCGCCCGCCTGATGCCCGGCGCCACCCAGGTGTCGTGCTCGGGTTTCGGTCAGGTCATGATCGAGCATATGTAAGCCAGGCCGAGGCGAGCTCCGGGGCTCTCCCGCCCCCGGCTCGGCCGATTCCGGGCCGGCGCGACGCCGGCCCGTGGGTGTCCGCCGCGTTCGGCCGTGCTCGCGGTGTTTGTGCCGCGGCTGCGCCATGTTTGCGCCAGTGCAACAACGCGTGCCCGTCGCGTGCGCGCTCCACACGCATCGCGCACTTTGTCCGACAATGGTCCCGCGGCGCCAAGCGGCGCGAGAGTTGTTCCGATCCTAGAATCCGCGTATGTCCGATCCTCGCAAGCTTCCCGGGGCGAATCCCGGTTCGGCGGCGGTCGTGGAGCGCCAGGAGCAAAGGCTCAAGCCCCCGCCGCTGTATCAGGTGGTCATGCTGAACGACGACTTCACTCCGATGGAGTTCGTCGTGCTCGTGATCCAGCAGTACTTCTCGAAGGATTTCGAAACCGCGACCCAGATCATGCTCAAGGTCCACCAGCACGGTCGAGGGGTTTGCGGGGTGTATGCGAAGGACATCGCCGCGACCAAGGTCGAACAGGTCATGGCTGCGGCGCGTCAGGCCGGACATCCGCTGCAATGCATGATGGAGGCCGTCTAGGAGAACAGTGTCATGATCGCCCAGGAACTGGAAGTCAGTCTGCACATGGCCTTCGTCGAGGCCCGCCAGCAGCGACATGAATTCATCACCGTCGAGCACCTGCTGCTGGCGCTGCTGGACAATCCCTCCGCCGCGGAAGTGCTGCGCGCGTGCTCGGCCAACCTGGACGACCTGCGCAAGAGCCTGAGTACCTTCGTCAAGGACAACACCCCGGTGGTGCCCGGCACCGACGAGGTGGACACGCAGCCCACGCTGGGCTTCCAGCGCGTGATCCAGCGCGCGATCATGCACGTGCAGTCATCGAGCAACGGCAAGAAGGAAGTCACCGGGGCCAACGTGCTGGTGGCGATTTTCAGCGAGAAGGACTCGCATGCCGTCTACTACCTGCACCAGCAGGGGGTGACGCGCCTGGACGTGGTCAACTACCTGTCGCACGGAATCCGCAAGACCGACCCGCTGGAGCCGGCCAAGCCGGCGGCGCCCGGAAGCTCCGGCGAGGAGGAGGAGCGCGAGGGCAAGGAGACCCCGCTCGACCAGTTCACGCAGAACCTGAACCAGCTTGCCCGCGAGGGGCGTATCGATCCGTTGATCGGCCGCGAGGCCGAGGTCGAGCGCGTGATCCAGGTGCTGTGCCGCCGGCGCAAGAACAACCCGCTGCTGGTCGGCGAGGCAGGCGTGGGCAAGACGGCGATCGCCGAGGGACTGGCCTGGCGCATCGTGCAGGGCCAGGTTCCGGCGGTGCTGGAGACCGGGGTCGTGTACTCGCTGGACATGGGCTCGCTGCTGGCCGGGACCAAGTACCGCGGGGATTTCGAGCAGCGCATCAAGGCGGTGATCAAGCAGATCCGCGAAATGCCCCACGCGATCCTGTTCATCGACGAGATCCATACGCTGATCGGCGCCGGGGCCGCGTCCGGGGGCACCCTGGACGCCTCCAACCTGCTCAAGCCGGCGCTGACCTCGGGGCAGCTGCGCTGCATCGGCGCCACCACCTTCACCGAGTACCGCGGGATCTTCGAGAAGGATGCCGCGCTGTCGCGGCGCTTCCAGAAGATCGACGTGGTCGAACCCAGCATCGAGCAGACGGTGGAGATCCTCAAGGGCCTGAAGTCGCGCTTCGAGGAGCACCATGGCGTGAAGTACGGCGCCGGCGCGCTGACCGCTGCGGCCGAGCTGTCGGCCAAGTACATCAACGACCGCCACCTGCCGGACAAGGCCATCGACGTGATCGACGAGGCCGGCGCGGCGCAGCGCGTGCTGCCCAAGAGCCGGCAGAAGAAGACCATCGGCAAGGGCGAGATCGAGGACATCGTGTCGAAGATCGCGCGCGTGCCGGTGCACAGCGTGACCACCGACGACCGCTCCAAGCTGCGCAGTCTGGAGCGCGACCTGAAGAACGTGGTGTTCGGCCAGGACGAGGCCATCGGCGCGTTGTCGGCGGCCATCAAGATGACGCGCTCGGGCCTGGGCAAGCCGGACAAGCCGATCGGCTCGTTCCTGTTCAGCGGCCCCACAGGGGTCGGCAAGACCGAGGTGGCGCGGCAGCTGGCCTTCGTGCTGGGAATCGAGCTGGTGCGCTTCGACATGTCCGAATACATGGAGCGTCACACGGTGTCGCGCCTGATCGGCGCGCCCCCGGGCTACGTCGGCTTCGACCAGGGCGGTCTGCTGACCGAGGCGATCTCGAAGAAGCCGCACGCCGTGCTGCTGCTCGACGAGATCGAGAAGGCGCACCCCGACGTGTTCAACGTGCTGCTGCAGGTGATGGACAACGGCACGCTCACCGACAACAACGGGCGCAAGGCGGACTTCCGCAACGTGATCCTGATCATGACCACGAATGCCGGTGCCGAGACCATGCAGAAGGGCGCCATCGGCTTCACGTCGCGGCGCGAGCGCGGCGACGAGATGGCCGACATCAAGCGCATGTTCTCGCCCGAGTTCCGCAACCGCCTGGACGCAATCATCAACTTCCGCGCCCTCGACGAGGCGATCATCCTGCGCGTGGTCGACAAGTTCCTGCTGCAGCTGGAGTCGCAACTGGCCGAGAAGCGGGTCGAGGCGACCTTCACCGACGCCTTGCGCAAGCACCTGGCGGCCAGGGGATTCGATCCGCTGATGGGCGCGCGCCCGATGCAGCGCCTGATCCAGGACACGATCCGCCGAGCGCTGGCCGACGAACTGCTGTTCGGGCGCCTGGTCGACGGCGGGCGCGTGACGGTCGACGTCGACGATGCCGGCGAGATCCGCCTGGACATCTCCGAGCCGGAGTCCAAGCCCCGGCGTCGCGAAGCGGAAGTTGCTCCCTGACCCCTGTGTGCGCAATGCCGCCGCGCGTGCGGGCCGCGCGGCGCCGCGGCGCTAGCGCCGCGCGCCTGCGCGAGGCGACGCCACTCGCATGAGGGGTTCCCAGGCGCGCGGCCTTGCGCGCGTGGCACCGTACACTTCGGCTCATGCTCATCCATCCCGATTTCAATCCCATCGCGTTTCGCGTTGGACCCCTCGAAGTCCACTGGTACGGGATCATGTACCTGCTGGGCTTCATCAGTTTCTGGCTGCTCGCGCAACGTCGCCTGAAGGATCCGCCCTACGCCGGCTACGGCTGGACCTCGCGCGACATCGAGGACATGCTGTTCGGCGGCGTGCTCGGAGTCATCCTGGGCGGGCGCCTGGGCTACGTGCTGTTCTACCAGCCCGGCTTCTACTTCCACCACCCGGCGCAGATCGTCGCGGTCTGGGACGGCGGCATGTCCTTCCACGGCGGGCTGCTCGGCGTGCTGGTGTCGGCCTGGTGGTTCGCGCGCAAGCGCGGCGTCGGTTGGATGGAGCTGGTGGATTTCATCGCCCCGATGATCCCGCCCGGCCTGGCTTTCGGGCGCATGGGCAACTTCATCAACGGCGAGCTCTGGGGGCGTCCGGCGCCGGCGTGGTGGCCCGGAGCGATGATCTATCCCGAGTCGGGTTCGCTGGTGCCTCGCTTTCCCTCCGAGCTGTACGAGATGACCCTGGAGGGCATCGCGCTGTTCGCGCTGTTGTGGTGGCTGCGCGGCAAGCCGAGGCGGCGGGGCTTCATCGCCGGATGGTTCTCGCTGGGCTACGGCGTGGCGCGTTTCACCGCCGAATTCTTTCGCCAGCCCGATGCCTTTCTCGGCTATCTATGGTTGCACCTCACCATGGGCCAGCTGCTGTCGATCCCGTTGATCCTGGCGGGCATCGCGCTGATTGCCTGGTCGCGTCGTCAGCCGCTGCCGGCAGCGCACCCAGCCGCAACTGCGCAGGGCGCGTGATGCGCAGTCCCGCGCCGGCCGCGTGCGCGGCCAGCGCGAGCAATTGCTTGTCGCGCGTGAGCAGCAGGCTTGCGCCGGCCTGCACCGCGAGGTCGATGAACAGCTGATCGTCGGGGTCGCCGCAGTTCCAGGCGCAGCGCGCAGCCGCCGGCAGCAGCACGCCGCAGTGCCTGGCCGCCCCAAACACGTGCTCGCGCAGGCCTTGGGCTTCTTGCGCGACACGTCGTGTCACGCTGTCGCGCCCCAGCACGTCGGCGAGTTCGTCGAGCATCGGCGCGCTGTGCAGCCATTGCGCGCGCCCGGCGCGCAGCCAGGCGCCGGGGACGCGCATATGGGGGTCATCGAACACCAGCCAGTCGAGTACGGCGTTAGAT
>JAJYTY010000210.1 GCA_021792835.1 Pseudomonadota bacterium | reverse complement strand
TATCCACAAGGACATCACCAAGCGCTTCCGCAAGGCGGCCGGGCTGTGCAACCGGCTGGTGGTGGCCACCGAGCCGCTGGCCAAGGCCTATGCCGGGTTCAGCGACGAGGTCGTGGTGTGCCCCAACTACCTCGAGCGGGCGCGCTGGGGGGAGCTGCGCCCGGCACGCGCCGAGCGCTCGCGGCCGCGCGTCGGCTGGGCCGGAGGGATCGGGCACGCCGGCGACCTGGAGCTGATCGTCGACGTGGTGCGCGAGACCGCCGCCGAGGTCGACTGGGTGTTCTTCGGCATGTGTCCGCCGGAGCTCAAGGACGTGGTGCGCGAGTTCCACACGGGAATTCCGCTGGACCAGTACGCGCCCAAGCTGGCCAGCCTGGATCTGGATCTCGCCGTGGCGCCGCTCGAGCAGAACGCCTTCAACGAAGCGAAGAGCCACCTGCGCCTGCTCGAGTACGGGGTACTCGGCTACCCGGTGATCTGCTCGGACCTCACGCCCTACCAGGGGGACTTCCCGGTCACGCGCGTGGCCAACCGCTTCCGCGACTGGGTGCGGGCGATCCGCGACGCCGTCGCCGAGCCGCAGGCGCTGCGCGCGCAGGGCGACGCGCTGCGCGACAAGGTGCTGGCGCACTGGATGCTGGAGTATCACCTCGACGACTGGCTGCGCGCCTGGACATCGTGATCGACTCCTGACTTCGTCGCGGGGCTGCGGGCTGCTAGCATGCTCCGCGAAAGGCCCTACCGGCCGCCGGCCGCAGCCCATTCCGCCTCCTTCGATGGAATCCTCCACGTCCTCCGACACCGCCCCTGCCGTTGCATCCGACGAGGGCATGGTCTACGCGCACATCGCCCGCCAGCCCATCCTCGACCGGCAGCAGCGCATCGTCGGCTACGAGCTGCTGGCGCGCGAGAGCGCCACCAGCACGCAGGCGCCGGCGCAGCACACGCGTGCGTCCGACACCGCACTGCTGTTCCACGCGCTGTCGAGCATTGCGTCGGAGAACCTGTTCGGCGACAAGCTGGCCTTCATCAACGTGCGTCTGGAGGATCTCGGTGCCGAGCACCTGGAGATCGTGTTTCCGGAGCGCATCGTGCTCGAGCTGCCCCGCGCCCCGGGCGACGACGCGGGCTCCATCGCGGCCGCTGCCGAGGCCATGCAGGCGCTGCGGGACAAGGGCTTCCGGCTGGCCGCCGGCGTGCATGTGCTGACGGCGCCGTATTCCGCGTGGCTGCCGCACCTGAGCTACCTGCAGCTCGACGTGCGGGCGCTTCCGGCGGGGGCGCTGCCGGTGTTGATGCGCCGCCTCGCGGCCGTGCCGTCGCTGCGGGTGATCGCCGAGAAGGTGGAGACCCAGGAGGCCTTCCAGGAATACCACGACGCCGGCGTGCCGCTGTTCCAGGGCTACTACTTCGCGCGCCCGCAGACGGTCAGCGCGAAGGTGGTCAACCCGGCCTACACGACGGTGCTGCAGCTGATCGACCTGGTCAACAAGCACGCCGAGGTCCCGCGCATCGAGGAAGTGCTCAAGCACGACCCGACGCTGTCCTTCAAGCTGCTGCGCTACATCAACTCCTCCGGCTTCGGGTTGATGACCGAGGTCACGTCCTTCCGCCACGCGGTGGTGATCCTCGGCTACAAGAAACTGCTGCGCTGGCTGGTGCTGCTGCTGGCCACCACCCCGGGCAGCAGCGCGGCGTCCAGCCAGGCGCGCGTGGCCATCACCCGCGGGCGCATGATGGAACTGCTGGTGCAGGGCCTGCTGCCCCCCGAGGACTGCGACAACGCCTTCGTCGTCGGCGTGTTCTCGATGCTCGACGTGATGCTCGGGGTGCCGCTGGAGCGCGCGCTGCAGGAGATCACGCTGGCCGAGCAGGTGGTGCTGGCGCTGCGCGACCGCCAGGGCACCTTCGGACCCTACCTGCAGATCGCGCTGGCCTGCGAGCGCGAGGACTGGGACGAGATCGACCTGCACGCCGGGCTGCTGGGCCTGAGCCAGCGCACCGTCGCGATGTCCCACCTGGAGGCCCTGGCCTGGGCCGAGAACCTGGGGATCTGAAACCCGCTGTCGAGGGATCCGCGGCATGCGTGAAATCGTCCGCACCGTGTTCCACGAGGAATTCCGCGTGGAGTCGCGCACCCGACATACCCTGGAGAAGTTGCAGCGTGGACGCGAGCTGCTCAGCGTGCTTGTGCCCGCAGACGAGCACGAACACACGTCGATGCTGCTGCATGTCGATGCCGACGACCAGTACCTGATCATCGACGAGATCAACCCGCCACGCCGGCCGGAACCCTCGCCGGGCGACGAACTGCTGTGCCTGGGCCGCGCCGCCGGGGTGTTCGCGGGTCTGCGCTGCCGGGTCGCCGCGCACGAGCAGTGGGAAGGTTACGGCGCGCTGCGCCTTCATTGGCCGCATGCGGTCTACCACCTGCAGCGCCGCACGCACTACCGCGTTCCGGTGCGCGCGGGCGACCTCGGCGAGGTGGAACTGCATCGGCGCGGCGCGCGCAGCGTGACGGGCGAGTGCCTGGACCTCAGTGCCACCGGAATGCGCCTGCGCGCGAACGCGCCGTCGGACTTCGAGCTGGGCGCCAGCGAGTGGATCGAGCAGTTGCAGTTCCTGCTCGACGGCGAAGCCTTCGCCTGCCCGGCGCAACTGCGCTTCGTGCGCACGCTGCGCGCGCCCCCGGGCGAGCCGGCACCGCGCCTGGTGGGCCTGCGCTTCGACCAGCTGACCCCTTCCCAGCAGCAACGCCTGCAGCGCTACGTGCAGCGCCGCGACCGCGAGCTGCTGCGCGACACGCGGCTGTGAGCGGGCTCGGTCAGCCGGCGTCGCCGCCCTGCGCGGGCGCCGCCGGTTGCACGCTGATGATGCGCTCGGCCCAGCGTGGGTTCGCCGGGGCGCAGGCAGCAGGCCCCACCCACGCGCCATCTCCCTTCACGTGCTCCGGCTCGAACACCTGTTGGTGCAGCGTGCCGGCCTCGACGTCGAACAGCACCGGCGCCTGGGCATGCACGCGCAGCGCGTCGCCCGGTTGCTGCGGCAGCACCACCAGCACGCACGGCGGGGCCAGCAGCGCGGCCGGGTCGAACTCCGCGGCGGCCTCGTAGCGCAACCCGAAACACGCGGCGTCGCACACGACGAAGGCCAGTTCCGGCACATCCAGCGACTGCAACCACAGGAAGGGCCCCTGCGAGGCCACGTGCAACAGCACGAACTCGCGCAGCTCCTCGAACCCGGCCAGCGGCTGCGCGCACATCCAGCGCTGATGCGCCTGCACCCGCACCAGGCCCAGGCGCGTCGCATGCACGGCCATCGCCTCCTGCCCAGCCGCATGCTGCATGGCTCCGGCCCCCTGCACCTCAGGATCCCTCCCCGGACTTCGCAGCCGGCTGCTGCAGCCACTGCTCCAGCGCCAGCGGGTCGGCGCCCTGCGCGCGCTGGTTCATGCCGGCCACCATGTCATAAAGCTCCTCGCGCAGGATGCGCAGCTCGCGCGGGCCCTCGATGCCCAGGCGCACCTTGCCGGCGCCGACCTGCACGACGACGATGCGGATGTCCTTGCCGAGGCGGATGGCCTCACCGCTGCGGCGGCTGAGAATGAGCATGCGGGCGGTCTCTCGCGGCGGGCCTGCACGTGCGGTTCAGGCCCGGCCCAGCGGCTTGGCCGTGCCGGTGCCCAGGGTCTCGCCACGGGGGCCGTACATGCCGGCGGTCTCGGCACCCGGGATCGAGCGCAGGATGTCCAGCGCGCCGCGGGTGTTGCGGATCAGCGCGCCGAGCACCGCGCCATTGCGCTGGTTGGCGGCGGCGACTGCCTGCGCCAGCTCGCGCAGGCGTTGCGCCCGTGCGGGATCCTGGGTCGCTTCGCGCTGCTGCAGCTCCTCGATGCGCGCGCACAACTCGATCTTGCGCGCCGCGAGCTGCTCGATGAGCGCCGCATCGTGGCTGGCCAGCAGCGTGTCGAGCTCGGATTGCAGCAGCTGCGCCAACTGTTCCAGCAATTGCGGCAGCACGCTCGCGGCCGCGGAATCGGAAATCGGGACGGTTCCGGGAGAGGCTTCGGGCGCGGCCATCGCGCTCACCGGTTCAGGCGCCGCCGCCGGAACCGCCGCCCGAACCCGGGTTGGCCGGCAGCTGCTGCGGCTGCAGCAAGGCCTGGCTGTCGCGCAGCAGGCCCTGCGCGATCTGGCGCGTATCGACTGCGTAGCTCCCGGAGGCGATCGCCTGGCGCAGCGCGCTCAGGCGCTGCGGGGAGGCCGAGCCCCCCGGCTGCTGCGCCGAGGTCTGCAGCAACTGGCGCGCCGACTGGGAAATGGACACGGTGTCCCCCGCGCTGCTACCCGACGTGGCCGCCCCCTGCGCAGCGGCGCGGGTAGCCTGCGCCTGCCCCTGCGACGGCGCAACATCGACGCGCTGCGAGCTGCCGCCGACGTTCTGGGTTGTGGACTGCTGAATCGGGTTCATGATCGCCAAACTCTCCTGCTGATGCCCATTACGGCACGCAGCGTCGGGACTTGAGGGCGGATTTCACGGTTTCGGCGGGTTCTTCAACAGCGGAATCTGCGGCAACGGCGGCGGCCCCACGTGCAGCGGCGGTGCAGCCGCGGCTGCGGCAGCCGCGCCACCGACCGCCCCATGCGCCACCAATCCACCTGCCGGCGCCGGGGTCGCGGCATGCGCCGGCGTCGCCTGGGAAGCCGCGGACGCGGCCGATGCGGGCTGGCTGGACGCCAGTTGCGCCTTCGCCTGGCTCGCGTCGGACGCGGTCTGTTCGGCCCCCTGCTCTCGCAGGATGCGCGCCGCCGCCGTCTTGGTCAGCACCAGGATGCTCACGCGCCGGTTCAGCGGGGAATTGGGGTTCTTCGGATCGAAGGGAGCCACCGAACCCATGCCGACCACGCGCAAGACCTTGGCCTCGTCCAGCCCCGACTGCACCAGCACCTGACGCACCGCGTTGGCACGATCGCTGGAGAGATTGTAGTTGCTGTAGCCCTTGCCCTGGCCCTGGTAGCTCAGCGCGTCCGTGTGACCGGTGATGCTGATCATGTTGGGCAGGCTGTTGAGGGTCGGCGCGATGTCGCGGAAGATGGTCTGCGCGTAGCTCTCCAGCTGCGCTCCGCCCAGCCCGAACATCGGCCGGCGCTCGCTGTCGACCACCTGGATGCGCAAGCCGTCGCGCGTGATGTCGATCAGCAGCTGGTTGCGAAACGGGCTGAGCTGGGGGTTGATGCGGATCTGCTCGTCCAGCGCCTTCTTCAGTTTCTCCAGGTTGGCGCGATCGATCTGCTCCTCGCGCACCACCACGGTGGTCGTCGCGTTCGGCCGCACGGTGCGGCCGGGCGTGGCGCCGTTGCGCACCTGGCCCACGGTGCGCGTCAGGTCGGTGCCGCCGCCATTGAGCACGGAGGTCGCGGAGCCGGCCCCGGGGCCACCTTCGAGCGCGACCTTCAGCGGCTGCTGGAAGTACTTGGCGATGCCCTCGAGCTGCGCCCTGAACGACGA
>JAJYTY010000209.1 GCA_021792835.1 Pseudomonadota bacterium | reverse complement strand
CACCTGCGCCGCCGGGAAAGCCGGCAGCCAGCGCCGCGCGCACGTCGTCGGGATTGGTGGACAGGAACAGGCGGGCGCCCAGCGCGCGCAGGTAGTGGTAGGGCGGGCGCCCGCGCGTGAACACGCCGCGCTCGATCGCGGTGGCGTGGTGGCGCGCGGAGCGGAACACGCGCAGTCCGGACACCGGATCGTTGCGCGACAGCAGCACGACCTCTACACGGTCGCGTTCGGTATCGCTGGTGTTGAAGGCCAGCAGCTTGCGCACCAGCTGCAGCGCCACGCCGGGCGGCGCCGGCACGTCCAGGCGCTCGAGCTGCATTTGCATGTAGGCGGTGTCGTCGGCCGTCTCGAACACCCTGTTCTCCTCCTCGAAGTCGAACAGGGCGCGCGACGAGATCGCGACCACGAGCTTTTCCGGCACGGCGGGGGCCGTGGCGGCGGGGGGTGCGGACGGGCTCATCGCGGCTTGCGGTCGGAGGCGTGTGCCGCCGAGCTTACCTGAGACCGGCCCGCGCGCACGCGGCGCGGCGCCCGCGAAGCGCCGCGCCGCGCACTCACGGCCCGGGGGCCGTCCGATCAGCGGCGATCGCCGTCGCGCTCATGCCCGGCGTGGCCGCCGAACAGCGAGGCCATCACGGTGCTCGACGCATCGCAGGCGTGGTTCAGGCACGGCAGTCCGAAGCCGCCCTCGAGGGTGCGCAGCAGCGAGAAGTGGTCGTAGAAGGTGTTGTCGACCACGCGCGGCCCGGGATGGTTGTTGATCACCATGGTCAGCACGCGGTTGGGCTCGGCGACCCCGTAGTCGTTCTCGTCCCAGGTGATGACGATGGCGTTGCGGCCGTCGCGCCATGCCGGCGACGACTTGATCGCCTGCACCAGCTTGTTCACCGCGACATCGCCGCGGTACATCAGGGCGGCGCCGGTGCAGTCGGCGCCGGCGTTGCCGCGGCCGTGCTGGTCGTTGCACTGGTTGGGAGCGATGAAGGAGAAGTTGGGCACGTGCCCGCTGCGCAGGTCGGCGTACAGGCCCTGGGTCCCGTCGAAGCCGACGATGTTGCGAATCGCCGGGCCTTCCTGGATATCACGGAAATACACGAAGGGGTCGTGCTTGGCGGCGTACAGCTGCACCATGGTTCCCGCAGGTGTCGGGCTGCTCAGCAGCGAGCCGCTGTCGTTGCCGTTGACGAACACGCCGTCGCTGTAGTTCACGCGGTCGGCGCCGCCGGCGGGCAGATCCTCCTGGTAGCTCTTCCAGGTCTTGCCGGCCGCCATCAGCTGCTCGGCGATGGTCTTGCCCACGGTCGGCGCGGCGGCGTAGCCGACCTTGCCGTCCAGGTCCCACGAGCCGGTGGCGGGATTGCCCGGGACACCGGAGCCGACCGGGTAGACCTCGTTGACATAGTCGATCGCCGGGGTCTCGGCGTCCGTGCCGGAACCGTGGATCGGGCAGATCACCGTCGGCTGGCCGGCCGGCGCGGCCACGTCCAGGTTGGGGATGCCGGAGACGATGTTGGGCGTGCAGGAGGCATCGTGCCAGGCGGGCATGTTGTCGCTGCGCACGCCGAAGTTGGAGCCGCCCACCAGTTCCAGGTAGTTGGTCAGGCTCGGGTGGCCGACGCCGTAGTAGTTGGTCGCGACGTTGGCGGTCTTCGCGAGCTGGTTGATCGAGGGAACGTCGGGGTTGCCCACTTCGGCCGAGAAGGGCTGGTTCTCCATCATGATGACCCAGACGTGGTCCAGGTGGGGCACGCCGGCGGGAACCGGGCCCTCGTCGGCCTGGGCGGCGCCGCAGGCCAGGAACAGCGCGCCGATCAGCGCGGCAAGACTCTTGCGTTTCATGGTCGTCCTCGAAATGGGGTGGTCGAAGCGGCGCGATGTCTTATCGTGTTGCGCCAGAAACGTTTTGTAGGGACGTTGCGAGGCAACTTGATGACAGTTGCGTCGAAGCCGCATCGGCCCCCGCGGACGCGGGGTGCGCTCCCGGAGAGCGCTCAGCGAGCCGGCTGGGCGGCCGCGCGCATCGCCGCGGCCTCGGCGGCGGCCGATTCGGGGCCTGCCGATCCGCTGCCTGCCGGCGCGGCGTATTCCTGCGGCGCCGCGTAGCGGCGAGCCGGGCCGGCGGGCGCCACGTAGGCCCCCGTGGAACCGGCACCCGGGTTCGTGGCGAGGGTCTCGCGAACCCCGTCGCGCAGCAGCACCGCGCGCCCGAAGGAGGTCTCGACCAGGCGGATTCCCGGTTCGATCTCGGCGCCCACCTTGTAGGCGTGCGGCGAGCCGCCGCCGATTCCGATCAGCGCCGCTCCGGCACGCGAGCCGCCGCCGATCACGCCCCACAGCCGATAACGCGTCGGCGCCGCGACGCTGCGCTGCGCGCCCGGAAACAGGCGCGGCGCGGCCCGCGCGAACTCCTGCCAGCGCGCCTTCGCCTGCGGAGTCGGCGCGGGGGCGTGGGCGCCGCGCCAGATGAGCAGGCCCCAGGCGCCGCAACTGGCGAGGCAGCCCAGCGCGAGCAGCAACGCGGCCAGCGCCGCGGCGACGCGCGTCGGCTCGGCGGCGGAGTCCGGCGGGATCGGGGCGTCGGGCACGTCAATGCACCAGGTTGTTCATCTGGATGATCGGCATCATCACTGCAAGCACGATCAGCAGCACCATGACGCCCATGCCCAGGATCAGCAGTGGCTCCAGGATGGTCACCAGCGTGAAGGCCCGGCGCTGCACTTCCTGCGAATGCTGGGCCGCCGCACGCTGCAGCATGTCCGGCAGCGTGCCGGTCTGTTCGCCCAGGCGGATGAAGGTGATCAGGACCGGCGGGAATCGCTTGTGCAGGCTCAGCGCCGCGGCCAGCGACGAGCCTTCGCGCAGCAGGCTCAGCGCTTCCTGTGCATCGGCCTTGAGCACGCGATTGGCCACGGTGTCGATGGCCGCCTGCAAGGCGCGCAGGATCGGCACTCCGGCTGCCGTGAGAATGGCCAGCGTGGAGGCGAAGCGCGCGGTGTTGAGTCCGCGGATCAATCGTCCGAGCTGCGGCACGCGCAGCAGCATGGCGTCGATGCGCATGCGCGGCCCGCTCAGGCGCAGCGCCTGGCGCAGCACCAGCGCGCCGGCGCCCAGCAGCGCCGCCAGCGCCCAGCCCCACTGGCGCATGAAATCGCTGATGGCGATCAGCCCGACGGTCAGCAGCGGCAGCTTCTGGTGCGCTCCCTGGAACACGCCGACCACCTGCGGCACGACGTAGGTCAGCAGCAGCACGATGACGCCGATGGCCACCAGCACGACGATCACCGGGTAGGCCACCGCCGCCAGCAGCTTGGAGCGCAGCTGCTGGCTGCTCTCCAGGTAGTCGGCCAGGCTGCCCAGCACCGAACCCAGGTCCCCGCTGTCCTCGCCGGCGGCCACCAGCGCCCGGTAGACCTCGGAGAACTCGCGCGGGTGCTGCCCCAGCGCGACCGACAGGCTGTGCCCGCCACCGACCTCGCTCTTGATCGCCTGCAGCATCTCGGAGATCTCGGCGCGGTCGGCATCGTCGGCCAGCGCTCCGAGGGCGCGCTCCAGCGGCAGGCCCGACACCAGCAGTCCGGCCATCTGCCGCGTCAGCAGGGCCAGTTCCTGGGCGTTCAGGCGGCGGCGCGTGAAGCGGCGCCGCGCGGCGGCCGGGTTGTCGGCGGTGATCGGGTCGACCTGCAGCGGGATCAGGCCGCGCGAGCGCAGCATCGAGCGCGCGCCGCGCGCGCTGTCGGCCTCCAGCACACCGCGCTGCTCGCCGGCGCTGGCGTCGAGGGCGACGAATCGGTAGGCAGGCATCGAGCGTCGCGACCTATTCGCGCGTCACGCGCAGGAGTTCGGCCAGCGAGGTCTGGCCGGCGTCGACCCAGCGCATGCCGTCGTCGCGCATGCTGCGCATGCCCGTGGCGGTGGCCAGGCGGCGCAGTTCCGCCTCGGCGGCGCGCTCGTGCACCGCGGCGCGCAGCGCGTCGTCTGCCTCCAGCAGTTCGAATACGCCGGTGCGCCCGCGGTAGCCGGTGTGGTTGCAGGCCGCGCAGCCGTCGGCGACCCGGCCCGGACCGTCTGCGGCGGGCCGGCTGCACTGCGGGCACAGCTTGCGCACCAGGCGCTGCGCCAGCACGCCCAGCAGCGAGGACGCCAGCAGGAAAGGCTCGACTCCCATGTCGATCAGCCGCGTGACCGCCGACGGCGAGTCGTTGGTGTGCAGGGTGGCAAGCACCAGGTGGCCGGTCAGCGAGGCCTGGATGGCGATCTGCGCGGTCTCGAAATCGCGGATCTCGCCGATCATCACGACGTCCGGGTCCTGGCGCAGGATGGCCCGCAGCGCGCGCGCGAAGGTCAGTTCGATGCGCGGGTTGACCTGGGTCTGGCCGATTCCGGCGAGGTCGTACTCGACCGGATCCTCGACCGTCATGATGTTCATCTGCGTGGCGTCGAGGCGGGCCAGCGCCGAGTACAGCGTGGTCGTCTTGCCGCTGCCGGTGGGGCCGGTGACCAGCAGCAGCCCGTGCGGATGGCGCACCAGCGCGTCGAAGCGCTCGAGCATGGGCTTGGACATGCCGACCGCGTGCAGGTCGAGGCGCGCCGCCGATTTGTCGAGCAGGCGCAGCACGGCGCGCTCGCCGTGCGCGCAGGGCAGCGTGGACACGCGCACGTCCAGCGCGCGCCCGCCGATGCGCAGCGAGATGCGCCCGTCCTGCGGCAGGCGCTTCTCGGCGATGTCGAGCTGCGCCAGGATCTTCACGCGCGAGATCATCGCCGCGTGCAGCGCCTTGTTCAGGCGCACCACGTCGCGTAGCGCGCCGTCGATGCGAAAGCGCACCACCGAGCTGGCCTCGAAGGGCTCGACGTGGATGTCGCTGGCGCCGTCGCGCGCGGCCTGCGTGAACAGCGCGTTGAGCATGCGGATGATCGGCGCGTCGTCCGAGGTCTCCAGCAGGTCCTCCACCGCCGGCAGGTCCTGCAGCAGGCGCGACAGGTCGACGTCGCCCTCGACCTCGCTGACCACCTCGGCCGCGCTGCCGTCGCGCGCCGCGTAGGCGGTGTCGATGCGCTCGAGCAGTTCGTCGCGCCCGATGCGACTGACCTGCTGCACCGGGTGCAGGCGCTGCACCTCGGCCAGCCCGGCAGCGCGCGTGGCGTCGCTGACCCACAGCTGCAGGCGCTCGCCGTCGCGCTCGGCCAGCAGCGACTGGTCGCGGCAGAAGGCGTAGGGCAGGGGGTAGCGTTCGGACATCGCGCGGTCGCAGGATCAGGGCTTGGCCGCCGGCGCATCGGCCGGACCGAGGTCGGGCAGCACCGGGCCGGGCATGTACGGCATGCCGAAGGACGGCGCCAGCTGGTTCTGCTGCTGCAGGCGCTGCGCGGTGTCGTAGTAGTTCGTCGACAGCTGCGTCCCGGCAGCCTGGTCGCGCACGATGTAGGGCCGCAGGAACACCATCAGGTCGGTCTTCGTCGCCGAGTGGTTCTTTGCGCCGAACAGCAGGCCCAGCAGAGGGCTGCGGC
>JAJYTY010000021.1 GCA_021792835.1 Pseudomonadota bacterium | reverse complement strand
GCAGTGGCCCGGGAAGGAGGTAGGGCGGCACATGCGCGGCATCGACTCCGAACTGCCAAAGCAGCGCAAGGCCCAATCCGACGGACACAGGGGCTGCCACGCGCAGTGCGCGTGGCCCGGACAGCAGACGAGATGCGGACATCCGAGATCTCCGGTGACTCGAGCGAGGCGCGATCAGGGCTTGGCGGGCATCACGTGCAGCTGCCGGATGAACTGCAGGTCGTAGGCCTGGCGGTAGTCAAAGTTCGCAGGCAGCATCCGATTGGCCACCATGAAATCGAACATCTCCTTCCATCGCGCATTGGTCATCGTGCCGATGCCCTGCCTGGCCGCGTCGCCGCTGGTGAGAAAGCCGTATTTCTTCAACATGCGCATCGAAAAGGCCATCTGCGCAGGGGTCTGCTTGGGGTCGGCCTCGACGATCAGGCGATTGCCCGGCGCAGGGTCGGCGAGGTAGGACTTCCAGCCCTCGAGCGAGGCCTTCACGAAGGCGGCTATCCACTGCGGATGCTTGCGCACCATTTCCCGCGTGGTGTCGATGGTTTCCGCATACATAGGCCAGCCGTGGTCGGCGAGCAGGAACACGACAGGGTGCCCGCCCTCTTTCTCGATCATCAGCGGCTCGGAGCCGACAAAGCCCTGCTGCGACACGTGGGGATCGTGGAGGAAGGGGGCCACGCTGAAGGTGTAGGGGCGCTCCTGCGACTGGGCGAAGCCGTACTTGTGCTCCAGCCAGGGCCACCACGTCGTGTTGGCGCTCTGCGAGACCAGGATGGGCTTGCCCTTCAGATCGGCAAGGCTTCGGGTTCCCTGGTGCGCGATGATGACCTGGGGGTCCTTCTGGAAGCTCGTGGCTACCGTGACGACCGGCAGGCCGTGCGAGATCGCCAGCATGTCCTGCATGGGGTAACCCATGTAGAAGTCGCAGCGACCGCCCACCAGAAGCTGCAGGCCGTTCACCTGGGGGCCGCCCATCTTGATCGTGACGTCGAGCCCCGCCTTCTTGTACAGCCCCGTGGCCAGCGCTTGGTAGAAGCCGCCATGCTCGGCTTCGGCGAACCAGTTGGTGCAGAAGGTGAGCTTGGGCAGATCCTTGGCATGAGCGGCGGGGAGCAGCAGTGCAAGCGCTCCGGCGATACCGGCCACGTAGCGGGGCAATAGCTTGATGAGGCGCATCTCGATTCCTTGGCTGGAACTGCTGTATGCAATATGCCTAGCAAGTCGTATGCCAATCTTCCGGGCCTGAGTACCCAAGTGAAGGCGCCCGCTTTCCAGAGATCGGGACGTCACCCGGGAGATCCATTCTGGTGCGCGTGCATTCTCCCGGGACATGTTGCGCATCACCTCGGTGCGGAGGGAATGGCCGAGAAAAATCGTATACCAAAATGGAGCCAGTTGAACGCAGACACTTGGAGCCTGGCATCACGCCCGTGCGCCAACTCGATGGAGCAACGCTCGGCCATCGCGCTCAGGGCCGACACGCCGATTGGCGCCCCGCCTTCGGTCAGCGACGGCGTGCGCCGCGCCAGAAGTCGCGATGCGGCGCGAGCAACTCGGCCTCGAGCTCGGGAAACGGTCCGTGCACCTCGATGGGCTTCTGGCCGCGAGCGAACACCTCGCGGCATGGCAGGTCGAAGGTCATGTTTTCCTCGTGGGCGCCGGTCAGGTCCAGCAGCGTGCGCTCCGCGGCGCCGTAGACCAGGCGCCCGATGTCGGCCCAGTACTGGGTGCCGGCGCACATCACGCAGGGTTCGAAGGTCGTGTACAGCGTGCAGCTCCACAGGTAGTCGCCGGGCAGCCGTCCCGCGGCAAGGCGCGCCAACGTCGACTCGGCGTGTTGCACCGAGTCGATGTTGCCCTGCTCGAGCAGCACCGTCGCGTGGTCGGGAGCGACGAGAATCGCCCCGAAGGGATGATGCCCCGCCGCAAGCGCGCGCAGCGCCACGGCGTTGGCCTCGCGCAGGTGCCACAGCATCTGCGCATGCGTCGGCGGGTCGGCTGGCGCGCGCCGGGGCGCCGCCCGGCGTCCGGGTTCAATGGCCACCGGGCAAGGTGCCCTGCACACCTTCCATGTAGTAGTGCAGTTGGTGCAGCTGGGCATCGCCCAGGCTGCTGCCGGCGGCGACCACGACCTTGCCGCTCTGGTCCCTGATCGGCCCTTCGAACACCGGGTGCGCGCCGGAGACGATGCCGGCGATGCGCTGCTCGAGCACCTGGTGCACGTGCGCCGGCACGTCCGGGTGCAGATGGGTCAGCGCGATGGACTTCTGCTTCAGCCCGTACCAGACCGAGGCGTCGCGCTTGAGCGTGCCGTCGAGCACGCCCTGGATCACCTGCGTGTAGCGCGGGGTCCAGTTCAGCGCCACCGCGCCGAGCTGGCGCTTCGGCGCGAACTGGTGCATGTCCGAGTCCCAGCCGAAGGCCCACGCGCCCTTTTGCTCTGCGGCCTGCACGACCGCCGGCGAGTCGGAGTTCTGCAGCAGCACGTCGGCGCCCTGGCTCATCAGCGTCAGCGCCGCCTGGCGCTCCTTGCCCGGGTCGTACCACGTGCTGATCCAGACGACGGCAGTCGTGACCTTCGGGTTCACGCTGCGCGCGCCGTGGGTGAAGGCGTTGATGTTGCGGACCACCTCGGGGATCGGGAAGGTGGCGACGAAGCCGATCCGGTTCGTCCTGGTCATGCTGCCGGCGACGATGCCGGCCAGGTACGCGCCCTCGTAGGTGCGCACGTCGTACTCGCCGACGTTGGGGGCGGTCTTGTAGCCGGTGGCCTGCTGAAACTCCACGTCGGGGAACTGGCGCGCGACCTTGAGCACCGGGTCCATGTAGCCGAACGAGGTGGCGAAGATCAGCTTGTTGCCGGCCATCGCCAGATCGCGGAACACGTGCTCGGATTGCGGGCCCTCGGGCACGCTCTCGACGAAGCTGGTCTGCAGCTTCGAGCCGAATGCCTTGGCCACGGCCCGGCGCCCGAGGTCGTGGGAGTAGCTCCAGCCGACGTCGCCCACCGGCGCGACGTAGACCCAGGCAGCCTTCAGCGGCTCACCGGCGCTGGCGCGTTCGAGCAGGCCGGGGGCGAACGCGGAGGCGATTCCCGACGCTGCGAATTTGAGGGCGGTACGACGCTGCATGACACTTCTCCTGGACGGGGCGGGGTGGGAAAGACGACACGTGAACAAGGGGCCGTGACGACGGCCGGCTCATTCGTCGACGCGGAACGGCGAGCCGAGCGACGCCGGGGAATTCAGCCGGATGCCGTGCTTGTTGCGCGAAATCAGCACCAGCACGACGATCGTCGCCCAGTAGGGGAGCGAGTTCAGCCATTGCGAGGGGATCGCGATGCGTGCCCCGGAGGCCTGCACGAACAGCGCCGCGACCATGACGAATCCGAACAGGTAGGCGCCGACCATCAGGCGCAGCGGGCGCCAGGTCGCGAACACCACCAGCGCCCCGGCGATCCAGCCGCGCCCGGCGACCATGCCTTCGACCCACATCGGCGTGTAGAACTCGGACAGGAAGGCGCCCGCCAGGCCGGCCATCGCGCCGCCGAAGGCCACCGCCGCGTAGCGGATCGCGATCACCGGATAGCCGACGTCGTGCGCCGCCAGCGGCGACTCGCCCACCGCGCGCACTACCAGGCCCCAGCGCGAACGTGCAAGGAACCACTGCACCACGGCGAACAGACCCCAGGAGGCGTAGACCAGGCTCTGCTGGTCGAACAGGATGCGCCCGAGGATGGGAATGCGATCGAACAGCGGGATGGCGATGGTGCCAACCGGGGGGACCGCCATCGACTCGTAGTGCTTGCCGATGAAGGCCGACAGCCCGAGGCCGAAGATGGTCAGCGCCAGACCGGTCGCGGCCTGGTCCGACATCAGGCTCAGCGTGGCCACGCCGAAGGCCAGTGCGAGCAGGGTTCCGGCGAGCATGGCCATCGCCACGCCGATCCAGATCGACCCGCTGTCGTGTGCGAAGGCGAAGCCGACCACCGCGCCCACCGCCATCATGCCTTCGATGCCGAGGTTGAGCACGCCGGATCGTTCGACCACGAGTTCGCCGAGGCCGGCGATGACCAGCGGCGTCGCGGCGACGATGCACGACGACAACGTGGACGCGAGCAGGTCCTGGCTCATCGGGGACTCCTGGCTCAGCCCCGCGCGCCGCGCCAGGAGCGCCAGCGCACGCGGTAGTTGATCAGCACGTTGGCGGCCAGCAGGTAGAACAGCAGCAGGCCCTGGAAGATCTGCGAAATCGCCGCCGGCAGGTTCAGCGACACCTGCGCCTGGTAGCCGCCGAGGTAGAACAGCGCCAGCAGCAGGCTCGCCAGCGCGATGCCCAGCGGGCTGAGGCGCCCGACGTAGGCGACGATGATGGCGGCGAAGCCGTAGCCCACGCTGATCTGGTCGGTGAGCTGGCCCATCGGGCCGGTGACCTCGGCCATGCCGGCGATGCCGGCACAGGCGCCGCTGATCAGCATCGCGATCCAGACCATGCGCGAGGCCGAGAACCCGGCATAGCGTGCCGCCGCCTCGGCCTCGCCCGCCACGCGCAGCTTGTAGCCGGTGTAGGAGCGGCTGAAGAACAGCTGCGCCGCGGCCAGCAGCAGCAACGCGAACGGAAAGGCCAGGGTCAGGCGGGTTCCGTGCACGATCACCGGCAGCGTGACGCACGCGGCCAGCGCCGGGGTCTGCGGAAAGTTCATGCCGTTCGGGTCCTGCATCGGGCCGAATACCAGCCAGGACTCGATCAGCTGCGCCGCGTACACCAGCATCAGCGAGGTCAGGATGATGTTGGCGTTGTAGCGGGTGCGCAGCAGCGCCGGGATGGCGGCCCAGGCCATGCCGCCGAGCGCGCCGGCGACCATGGTGCCGAGCAGCAGAAGGTAGCTCGGCGAGGCGCCGGCGTCGCCGGCGCCGACGTGCAGCGCGAACGCGGTGGCGGCGACCGCGCCCATCACGTACTGCCCCTCGGCGCCGATATTCCAGATGCGCGCGCGGTAGCACACCGCCAGCCCGACGCCGCACAGCATCAACGGGGTGGCCTTGAGCAGCAGTTCGGCGACTCCGTATGGGGTCGACACAGGGGTGACGAAGAAGGCCTGGAAGCTGAGCCATACGCTCTTGCCCAGCAGCGCGAACAGCAGCAGCCCGGTGAGCACGGTCAGCACCATCGCCAGCAGCGGCGCGACATAGAACATCGCCGTCGACGCCTTCGCGCGCGGCTCCAGGCTACACAGCATCGCCCACCTCCGTCGAAACGGCCGCGCCGGCCTCTTCGCCCTGCGGCCACAGTCCGCTCATCCACACGCCGATGTCCTCCACGCCAAGCTCCGAGGCCTTGCGCGTGGGCGACAGCCGGCCCTGGGCCATGACCGCGATGCGGTCGCAGATCTCGAACAGCTCTTCCAGTTCCTCGGACACCAGGAGCACCGCGCAGCCCTCGTTGCGAAGGTCGATCAGGCCCTGGCGGATGAAGGCCGCAGCGCCTACGTCGACGCCCCAGGTCGGCTGCGCGACCACCAGCAGCCTCGGTCGCTGCAGGATCTCGCGGCCGATGATGAACTTCTGCAGGTTGCCTCCCGACAGCGATCGCGCGGCGGCGTCGGGGCCCGGACAGCGCACGTCGAACCTCTGTATGCATTCGAGTGCGAAGGCCCGTGCACGGGCCGGGCGCACGAAGCCCCGGCGCACGAAGTCGAGCACGTAGGCCCCGGTGAGAATCGCGTTGTCGACCAGCGACATGGTCGGCACCGCGCCGCGGCCCAGGCGCTCCTCGGGAACGAAGCACAGGCCGAGACGACGCCGGGCCCCGGGCGACATGCGCCCGGCCTCGCGGCCCATGATCTGCACCGGGAACTTCAGCGGGAACGGGAGCTCGCCCGAAATGATGCTCAGCAGCTCCTGCTGGCCGTTGCCGGAGATTCCGGCGATGCCGACGATCTCTCCGGCGTGGACCTCCAGGTGCACGTCGCGCAGTTCGACCCCGAACTGATCGTCGGATTCGCGGTTCACGCCCGACAGGCGCAGCCGCACCTCGCGGCCCTGCGGCGCCTGGCCGTGCTCGCACACCGGCAGGTCGCGGCCGATCATCATGCGCGCGAGGCTCCTCGGAGTCTGCTCGGCGGGGCGACAGTGGCCGACCACCTTGCCGCCGCGCAGCACGGTCGCGCTGTGGCACAGCTCCTGGATTTCGTCGAGCTTGTGGCTGATGTAGAGAATCGCGCAGCCCTCGGAGCTGAGCTTGCGCAGGGTCTCGAACAGCCCGCGCACCGCCTGGGGTGTGAGCACCGAGGTCGGCTCGTCGAGGATCAACAGTCTGGGGTCGAGCAGCAGGCAGCGCAGGATCTCCACGCGCTGGCGCTCGCCGACCGACAGCGCATGCACATGCCGCTGCGGCGACACCGGCAAGTCGTACTGGCGCGACATCTGCTCGATGCGCCGGGCCAGTTCCGGCAGCGGCGGCGGGTCGGACATGCCGAGCGCGACGTTCTCGCATACCGTCAGCGTCTCGAACAGGCAGAAATGCTGAAACACCATGCCGATGCCCAGCGCGCGGGCCTGCGCCGGGTTGTGCACCCGCACCCTGTCGCCGCGCCAGAACATCTCCCCCGCGGTCGGTTGGGTGACGCCGTAGATCATCTTCATCAGCGTCGACTTGCCGGCGCCGTTCTCGCCGAGCACCGCATGGATCTCGCCCGAGGCGACGTCGAGATCGATCCCGTCGTTGGCCACCACGGTCGGGTAGACCTTGCGGATCCCCCGCAGGCGCAGCAGGCCGGGACTCGCCGTGTGCGCCGCGGCGGCCGGACATCCGGCGAAGGCGGGGCCGGAGGCCTGCGGGACGTCGACGGGGTGCATGCAATCGGGCACGGCGCGGTTCCTGGTCAGGACCTTGGCAGCGCGCGTGGATGCCGCGGCGGCAGGCTCACGGTTCAGCGCCTGGCCCCGGAGGCGACCCACTGCGCGATCTCGCCGCGCTGCGCGTCGGTCATCCCGGTGACGTTGTTCAAGGGCATCGCGCGGGTGACGACGACCTGCTGGTAGATGTCCTGGGCGTGCGAGACGATGGACGGGTCCTCGTCGAGCCGGATTCCCTTGCTGGCCGCGGCACCGGAATGACAAAGCAGGCAGCGCTGCCGCACGATCGCGCGCACCTGGGCGAATTCGACCGGAGCCGCGGCGACTTGCGGCGCCGCCGGAGCCGGCGAAGGCGCCAGTGCGACCACCAGCGCGGCGATCAGCGCGACCGCGACGGCCCAGTACTGCCACCTCCACGACCCCTTGTGCTTGAGCACGAAGAACTGTCGGATCAGCGCCCCTGCGAGCATCAGCATGACGAGTACCAGCCAGTTGTGCTTCGCCTCGTAGAGGAAGCTGTAGTGGTTGGACAGCATCGCAAAGACCACGGGCAGCGTGAAATAGGTGTTGTGCACGCTGCGCTGCTTGCCTCGCCTGGCGTCCTTCGGATCGGGAGCGCTGCCGGCGCGCAGCGCGGCCACCACGCGGCGCTGGCCGGGGATGATCCAGAACAGCACGTTGGCGCTCATCGAGGTGGCAAGCATCGCGCCCACCACGAGGAAGGCGGCACGCCCGGAGAACAGGTGACAGGCCAGCCAGGCCGCGGCCAGCACGTAGAGCGCCACCAGCAGCCCGACCACGCGGTCGCCGCCACGGGCCTGGCCGAACATGCGGCAGATGATGTCGTAGACGATCCAGCCGACGGCCAGGAAGCCGAGCATCGCCATCCCGGCGAGCGCGGGTGACGACCAGGCGAATACCCTGGGGTCGACAATGAACATCCCGGCCCGATAGAAGTACAGCGTCGACAACAGCGCGAAGCCGGAAAGCCACGTCGTGTAGCTCTCCCAGTAGAACCAGTGCAGATGGGCGGGCAGGCTCCTGGGCGCGACCAGGTATTTCTGCGGGTTGTAGAAGCCGCCGCCGTGCACGGCCCACAGCTCGCCGTCGACCCCGCGCTCGCGAAGGTCCGGGGCGCTCGGCGCCTCCAGGCTGTTGTCCAGCCAGACGAAATAGAACGAAGAGCCGACCCAGGCGATGGCCGCGACCACGTGCAGCCAGCGCAGCAGCATTTCGGCCCAGGTCATGCCATAGGGCACCAGGGTGGAGAGCAGCGTGTTCATCCGGAGTACCTCGATTTCCCTGTACAGGACTCTCGCCACGGCTGGCACTGCGAAAGTGGTAAAGGTCGCGTGTCGCCCACGGAAGGCGACGCTGCTGCCATGCTGCGACCCGGCCGGCGGCCCGCGCCGGCGCAATGCTCAACTGCCGCGATAGGTGCAATAGCTCCAGGGTGTTACGAGCAGGGGCACGTGGTAGCTCGCCCCGGCGTCGCCGATTCCGAACTCGACCGGCACGAGGTCGAGGAACTGCGCCTGCGCACCCGGATGCCCACTGTCACGGAAATACGCGCCGACGTGGAAGACCAGGCGGTAGCGTCCGCTGCGCATGGCCTCGCCCTGCAGCAGCGGAGCATCGACCCGGCCGTCCGGGTTCGTGTGCACGCTGCCCAGGCGCAGCCATTCACCATCGCGCTGGATCAGGATGTCGATGCGCATCGCGGCCGCTGGTTGCCCGGACGCGGTGTCGAGAACGTGAGTAGTCAGTTGGCCCATAAATCGTATACAACATGCTGTTTGGTGGTATGCTATCGTACATGGAAAGTGCTGACAACCGATTCCGAAGCGGTTCCGAAGCTGCCGCGGATCATGCGTCGCCTCGCGGTGCATCGTTCCGGTGTCGGCGCACTACGATGTACGCACTTGGTGCACACCGTGGAGTGCACCAAGGACCCCCATCACGCGGGCGGCCGTCCGCCCGCAGGCGCAGACATCGACCATGAAGACAAGCAGCAACGCGACGACGCGGACCCGGCGAGAAAGACCCAGCAAGGCAAGCAAGGAGCGTGCCGACGGCGCGCCCGACTCGACGCGCCTGATCGTCGACGCCATCACGACCGCGGTGGTCGAGCACCGGCTGGCGCCGGGGGCCAAGCTCACCGAGCAGACCCTGGCCGGCATCTACGGTGTCTCGCGCACCATCGTGCGTCAAGCCCTGTACCAGCTCGCGCGCGACCACCTGGTCACCCTCGCGCCGGGACGAGGCGCCTTCATCGCCACGCCCTCAGTCGACGAGGCTCGTCAGGTGTTCTCTGTGCGCCGCCATCTCGAGCAGTATCTGGTCGAGGAGTTCTGCGGCAAGGCCGCCAGCGCCGACGTGCGAGCGCTGCGCGAGCATGTGCGGCGCGAGCAGGCCGCGCTGGGCAAACCCGACGTGCGCGGGCGCACCCACCTGCTCGGCGACTTCCATGTGCTGATGGCGCAGCGCCTCGGACTCGACGTGCTGTCCGAACTGTTGTCCGAGCTGATCTCGCGCTGTGCGCTGGTCGCGCTGATGTATCAGTCCTCCCGCGCGGCGCAGCATTCCTCCGACGAGCACCTGCAGATCCTCGATGCGCTGGAAGCGCGCGACACGCCGCGCGCGAAGGCCCTGATGGAAGCGCACCTGCGCGCCACCGAGGACTCGCTGCTCTACCACCCCCGAACGCCCAGCATCGACCTGCGCGAGGTGCTGGGCCAGAGCCGCTAGCGGCGCTCGCGCCCGCCCTGCCACCAAGATGACCGACTCCGAAGCCATTCGTCTGCAAGCAGGCTACCCGCGCGACCTGGCCGGCTACGGCCGGCGCCCGCCGCAGCCGCACTGGCCCGGCGATGCGCGCATCGCCTTGCAGTTCGTGCTGAACCTCGAGGAGGGCGGCGAGAACTGCGTGTTGCATGGCGACGCCGGCAGCGAGCAATTCCTGTCGGAGATGTTCAACCCGGCGAGCTATGCCGCGCGGCACCTCAGCATGGAGGGGATCTACGAATACGGCTCCCGCGTCGGCGTCTGGCGCATCCTGCACGAATTCGAGCGCCGCGGCCTGCCGCTGACCGTGTTCGGGGTCGGCATGGCATTGCTGCGCCTGCCGGAACTCTCGCGTGCCTGCGTCGAGCTCGGGCACGAGGTGGCCTGTCACGGCTGGCGCTGGATTCACTACCAGAACATCGACGAGGCGACCGAGCGCGAACACCTGCGCCTGGGCCTGCAGGCGGTGCGCCAGGCCTGTGGTGTCGATGCGGCGGGCTGGTATACCGGGCGCGACAGCCCGAACACCCGGCGCCTGCTGGCCGAGCACGGCGGCCTGCTCTACGACAGCGACTATTACGGCGACGATCTCCCGCTGTGGCTGCAGGTGCGCACCTCGTCCGGCGAACTGCGCCCGCACCTGGTCGTGCCCTACACCCTCGACACCAACGACATGCGCTTCGCGCTGCCGCAGGGTTTCGCGCAGGCCGAGGACTTCTACATCTACCTGCGCGACAGTTTCGACGCGCTGTACGCCGAGGGCCTGGAGACCCCGCGCATGCTCAGTGTGGGAATGCACGCGCGCCTGCTCGGCCGCCCCGGACGAATCGGCGCGCTTCAGCGCTTTCTCGATCACGTCGAGCGTCATGACCGGGTCTGGGTGGCACGACGCGTCGACATCGCGCGGCATTGGCGCTGCCATCACCCGTTCGACGCCAGCTGCGCGCATGTGTGGGAGTGAGTCGGGAATGCTCGATCTGCAGGAGCTGAACCGACTCGAGCGCGGCGAATTCGTCGCACGTCTCGAGGGCGTCTACGAGCATTCACCGTGGATCGCCGCGCGCGCCTGGGAGTCGCGCCCCTTTGCCACCCTGGCCGCGCTGAAGGCGGGCCTGTGCGCGGTCGTGCGCGATGCCTCTCGCGACGAACAGCTCGCGTTGATCCGCGCTCACCCCGAACTCGCCGGCAAGGCCGCGATCGCCGGCGAGCTCAGCTCCGACTCGGACCGCGAGCAATCGCATGCGGGTCTGGCGAGCTGCACTCCAGCGGAGTTCGCCCGTATCGGCGAACTCAACGCGCTGTACAGGCAGCGCTTCGGCTGGCCCTTCATCGTCGCCGTGCTCGGCCCGCGCGGGCGGGGCCTGAGCCGCGCCGAGATCATCGATGCGATGCAGCGCCGGGTCGAGCACCCGCGGGAGCTCGAGTTCGCCGAGAGCCTGCGCCAGATCCATCGCATCGCCGAACTGCGCCTGAACCAGCGCACGGGCGAGCGGCCGCTGCTCGGCGAGCAAGTCCACGACTGGTGCGAGGCACTGGCGGCGCACAGTGAGCCGCCCTGGAACGAGCGCGGCGAACTGACCGTGACCTACCTCAGCGAGGCCCACCAGGCCTGCGCCGGCGAACTGCAGCGCTGGATGCGTGAAAGCGGCTTCGACAGCGCGGGCCTCGACGCGGTGGGCAACGTGGTCGGTGTGTACCACGGCAGCAGGCCCGACGCGCCGCGACTGCTGTGCGGGAGCCATTACGACACCGTGCGGAACGCCGGGCGCTTCGACGGCCGGGTCGGCATCTTCGTGCCGATGGCCTGCATCCGCGAGCTCGCGCGTGCGGGGCGGCGCCTGCCCTTTGGAATCGAGGTGGTCGGCTTCGCCGAGGAAGAGGGACAGCGCTACGCAGCCACCTTCCTCGGCTCGGCAGCGCTTGCCGGCGAATTCGACCCGGCATGGCTGAATCTGCCCGACGCGACGGGGGTCACCATGGCGCAGGCGATGCGCCGCGCGGGACTGAGCGCCTCGCTGGCGGACATCGCCGGACTGCGTCGCGACCCGGCAAGCTACCTCGGGTTCGTCGAGGTGCATATCGAGCAGGGGCCGGTGCTGTGCGAACTCGATCTGCCGCTGGGCGTCGTGAGCTCGATCAACGCCAGCGTGCGCTGCGTGGGCGAGGTGACCGGACTCGCCGCGCATGCCGGAACCACGCCGATGAACTCGAGGCGCGACGCCGCCTGCGCGGTGGCCGAGACCGTGCTGCTGGTCGAGCGCTGCGCCGCCGCCGAGCCCGACGCGGTGGCCACGGTCGGTCAGCTGGAGGTCCCCGGGGGATCGACCAACGTGATCCCGGGCCGCTGCCGCTTCAGTCTCGACGTGCGCGCTCCCAGCGACGCCGCGCGCGATCGCGTTCGCGACGCCATCGAGCAAGGCTTTCGCAAGCTGTGCGCACGCCGCGGCGTACGCCCCGAACTGCGCGAGACCTTGCGCGCCGCGGCGGCTCCCAGCGACCCGCAACTGATGCAGCGCTGGCGGCAGGCGGTGCGCGCGCTCGGCTTGCCGCTGCACGAGATGCCGAGCGGTGCCGGACACGACGCGATGCAAATCCACCGCCTGATCCCGCAGGCCATGCTGTTCGTGCGCGGCGCGGTCTCCGGGATCAGCCACAACCCGCTCGAGTCGAGCACAGCCGACGACCTGCACCTGGCCTGCCTGGCCCTGCAGCAATTTCTCGAGGACCTGTCGACACCATGCTGAAGCCCGACGCCTCCGCCCACCACGCTGCGCTGGAACACTGGGTCGACGAACATTTCGACGAACAGGTGCGCATGCTGCAGGAACTCGTACGCGTGCCCACCGATACGCCGCCCGGCGACAATGCGCCGCACGCCGAGCTGACCCGGCGCCTGCTGGAGAAGTTCGGCATGTCCGCCGAGCTGCACCCGGTGCCGGCCGAGCTGGTGCATGCGCGGGGCCTGCAATCGATCAGCAACGTCATCGTGCGCCGCCGCTATGCCGAAGGCGGCCCGGTGATCGCACTCAACGCCCATGGGGACGTCGTGCCTCCGGGCGAGGGCTGGTCCCACGATCCCTACGGCGGCGCGATCGAGCAGGGGCGTCTGTACGGCCGCGCCGCCGCGGTGAGCAAGAGCGACTTCAGCACCTATACCTTCGCGGTGCGCGCGCTCGAGTCGCTGGGCCTGCCATTGCGCGGCGGAATCGAGCTGCATTTCACCTACGACGAGGAGTTCGGCGGCGAACTGGGCCCGGGGTGGATCCTGTCGCAGGGACTGAGCCGCCCGGACCTCGAGATCGCGGCGGGCTTCTCGTACCAGGTGGTCACCGCCCACAACGGCTGCCTGCAGTTCGAAGTCACGGTGCACGGGGTGATGGCGCACGCGGCGATTCCCGACAGCGGGGTCGACGCGCTGCAGGCCGCGGTCGCGATCCTCGGCGCCTTGTACGCGCTGAACCCCGGCTACCGCGAACTGCGCTCGGAAGTCGCCGGAATCGACCATCCGTATCTGAACGTCGGCCTGATCCACGGCGGCACCAACACCAACGTGGTTCCCGGCAAGGTCGTGTTCAAGCTCGACCGACGCATGATCCCGGAGGAGGACCCCGAGCAGGTCGAAGCCTCGCTGCGCGAGTGCATCGAGCGCGAGGCCGCGCGCCATCCCGGGATCCGCGTCGAGATCCGGCGCGTCCTGCTGGCCCGCGCGCTGCGTCCGCTGCCGGGCAACCGGGAGCTGGTACGGGCGCTGCAGCGCAACGCCGAGGCGGTGTTCGGCGAACCGATCGAGGTCAGCGCAACCCCGCTGTACACGGACGTGCGCCTGTACAGCGAACGCGGCATCCCTGCGGTGATCTATGGCGCCGGGCCGCGCACGGTGCGCGAGTCCAACGCCAAGCGGGCCGACGAGCACATCGTCCTCGAGGATCTGCGGCGCGCGACCAAGGTGGTGGCGCGCAGCCTGCTCGACCTGCTTGCGCCGGCCACCCTCTGAGTAAGCGCCCCGGTCAGCCGCGGACCCTGCGCCCGCCGACGTAGACCGCGGCGACGTTGCGCTCGTCGGCCAGGGTCATCCAGGCGAACAGCCTTTCATGCAGCGTGCGGGCGAGTCCGACGCGATGCGCCTGCACCTCGCCGACCGCCCAGTTCCACACCACCACGTCGCCCCAGGCGCCAGGCCCGAAGTGCCCGAGCTCGTCCTCGAGATCCAGCGCCGCGGCGGCGCCGCGCGTCACGGCATGCAGCGCGCGCCAGGCGCTCAGGCGTTGTCCCTGCAGCGCCAGCACCTTGTAGGCGTCGGCGAGGCTGCGAAGCTGGCACAGGCTGGTGCCGCCGCCGACGTCGCTGGCCACGGTCACGCGCATGCCGGCGGCGTCGGCGCGCGCCCAGTCGAACAGTCCACTGCCGAGGAACAGGTTGCTCGATGGCGAGAAGGCCACCGTGCTGCGATGCGCGGCCAGCAACTCGCGGTCGGTGTCGTCGAGCCAGATTCCGTGCGCCAGCACGCTGCGACGCCCGAGCAGCCCGAATCGGGCATAGACGTCGAGATAGCTGCGGCTGGCCGGGTACAACTCGCGTATCCACCGCAGCTCGGCCTGGCTCTCGGCCACGTGGGTCTGCAGGTAGAGGCCCTCGAAGTTCCGGAGCAGGCGAGCGCACATGGCCAGCTGGGCGTCGCTGCTGGTCGGAGCGAAGCGCGGCGTGACCGCGTAGCGCAGGCGAGCGCGCCCGTGCCACGCCTCGATCAGCTCCACGCAGTCGCGCTCGGACTGCTCGATGTCATCGCACAGCTCCTGCGGGGCGTTGCGATCCATCAGCACCTTGCCGGCGAGCAGGCACATGCCCTGCTCCTGCGCGGCCTCGAACAGCGCGTCGACGCTGCCGCGGTGCACGGTCGGGAACACCAGCGCGCTGGTCGTTCCGTGCGCCAGCAGCGCGCGCACGAAGCGGCGCGCGCCGACCCGCGCGTGGCGCGTATCGGCCCAGCGCTGCTCGGCGGGAAAGGTGTAGCGCTCCAGCCACTCCAGCAACCCGGTGCCGAAGGAGCCCATCACGTCGAGCTGAGGGGCATGCACATGGGTGTCGATGAAGCCTGGCAACAGCAGGTGACCGCGCCAGTCCTCGCGCGGCCAGTCGGCGCCGGGCTCGCGGTCGGCCGCCAGCAGCCCCGCCACGCGGCCATGCTCCATCAGCAGCCATCCGTCGGGCTCGAAATGCGCGCTGTCCGCCGCATCCGGATCGGCCCCGGGGTCGGCGCGCAGGTAGAGCAGGTCGCCGCGCAGCGCGACGCGATCGGGGGGCCGCGGCGCGGCCGCGTCGCGGAAAAGGGTCGGTGAGTTCACGGCATTCCTCGTGAGTCGTCTCGGGAGTGGCCGGGGGCGGCTCAGGCCAGGCTCAGCCTGACCTGCTCGCGCAGCCAGCGATGGGCCTCGTCGTGATGGCTGCGGGCATGCCACAGCAGGTAATAGGTCAACGGCGGGAAGTCCACCGGGCAGGCGACGAGGGACACGGCGAGCCCGCTGCGCAGGAAATGCTCGCAATAGCGCCGCCCGGTGGTCAGCATCAGCCCGCTGCGCGCGACCATCTCGGGGATCAGGTTGAAGAAGGCGGAGCGCACCGCGATGCTGCGGCGCAGGCCGCGGCGCTGCAGGTACTGGTCGATCACGCCCTCGCCGACCGCGCGCAGCGAGGTCGGCGCGACATGCTCGGCGCGCAGGTATTGCTCGAGGTCGAGCCCGCGCCGGGTCGCCGGATGGTCGGCAGCGACCAGACACACGATCTGGTCCTCGAACAACGGGGCGCGATGCAGGTCCGGCGGGGGCTCCAGCCAGTTGCCCAGCACGATGTCGGCCTCCCCGCAAGCCATGGCGTGCCGGTAGTCCCAGCCGGGATGCAGCGCCAGCACCTCGACCGTGCAGCCCGGCGCCACATGTCGCAGCCGTGCGACTACCGTCGGCAGGAAGGCCGGGTCGAGGTAGTCGGCGGCGGCGATTCGGAACATGCGCCGCGCGCTGGCAGGCTCGAAGCGACCCGAGCCTGCGGTCAGGCGTTGCGCCTCGCGCAGCAGCCTGGCCATCGGCTCGACCAGCTCGGCGCCGCGCGCCGTGGGAACCATTCCGGTGCCGCTGCGCACCAGAAGCTGGTCACCGCTGAGCTGGCGCAGGCGTCGCAGCGCCGTGCTCACGGAGGGTTGGCTCATGCCCAGGCGGACGGCTGCGCGCGACACGCTGGATTCGGTCAGCAACGTATGCAGCACGCGAATCATGTGAAGGTCGATGGAATCCAGTGGATTGTTCATGGTTTCGGGCCGAGCAACATGCGAAAAGGCTGATGATGTTTATGTCATCGAGCATATGTGCAATCGCACATGAACGTGGCCTAATCGAAGGCATCGAGGGCGCCCCACCGGTCGACCCGACACAGCAGCCAGGACAACGATGGAGCACCAACCGATTCGCTTCGTGCATCGCGGACGCGTGCAACAGGTGGAAGGTCTTCCGACCACCACCACGGTGCTGCAATGGCTGCGCGAACACGCCCGCTGCACCGGCACCAAGGAGGGCTGCGCCGAGGGCGACTGCGGTGCCTGCACCGTCGTCGTCGCCGAACTCGCGCAGCCTGGGAGCGCCGACGCCTCGGCGATCGCCTGCGGCGCGTTGCGGCTGCGCCCGGTCAATGCCTGCATCCGCTTTCTCCCCACGCTGCACGGCAAGGCGCTGCTCGACGTCGAAGACCTTCGGCGCATCGGCGCCGGTGCGCCGCACCCGGTGCAACGGGCGCTGGTCGACTGCCATGGCTCGCAATGCGGCTTCTGCACCCCTGGTTTCGCGATGAGCCTGTACGCGGCGTACGAGCAGGCGCTGGCGCAGGGACGCCCGGCAGAGCGAGCCGAACTCGCCGATGCGCTGGCCGGCAATCTCTGCCGTTGCACCGGTTACCGGCCGATCCTCGACGCCGCGCAGCGCATGTTCGAACTGCCACGGGTCCGCCTGGACACCGCGGCGCTGGAGCCGCTGCTGCGAGACATCGCCGCGAACACCCCGGAGCCGCACGTCTACGCGGCACCCAACCCGCTGCTCGAAGCACCCCGCGTCGATCGATTCTTCGCGCCACGCACCCTCGCCGAACTGGCGCACCTGCGCCTGGTGCACCCTCGCGCACGACTGTTCGCCGGCGCGACCGACGTCGCGCTGTGGAGCAACAAGCAGATGCGCGACCTTGGGGAGCTGCTGTGGCTGGGAGACGTCGCCGAGCTGCGGCGCATCGAACGCGCCGACGGGCTGCTGCGCATCGGCGCCGCGGTTCCGCTGCAGGACGCCTGGGACGTGCTGGCGCAGGAGCGCCCGGAGCTGCTCGAGATGGGCCTGCGCTTCGCCGGTCCGTCAGTGCGTCATGCCGGCACGCTCGGCGGCAACCTGGCCAACGGCTCGCCGATCGGCGACGCCGCGCCCGTGCTGATGGCGCTGGACGCGAGCCTGCTGCTGCAGCGCGGCGAGCAATTGCGTGAACTCGCGCTCGACAGCTTCTACCTGGACTACATGCGCACCCGGTTGCGCGAAGGCGAGTTCCTGCGTGCGATCGACGTACCGCTGCCGCCGCCGGGGCTGCTGCTGGCGGCCGAGAAGCATTCGCGGCGCTGGGACTGCGACATCTCGGCGCTCAGCCTGGGCGCCGCGCTGCGGATCGAGCACGGCACGGTGCGCCATGTGCGTCTGGCTTTCGGCGGCATGGCGGCCGTGGTGCGGCGCGCCGGGGCTGCCGAGGCCGAACTGCTCGGCGGGCGGTGGGACGAGGCGGCGGTGCGTCGCGCGATGCAGGCGCTCGAGCTCGACTTCCAGCCCCTCGACGACCTGCGCGCCAGCCGGCGGCACCGGCTGCGCGTGGCGCGCAACTGGCTGTGGCGCTTGTGGCTGCAGTGGCGCGAGCAGGACCCGTTGCCGGCGCGCGCGCTGCGCGTGCGCGAGCCGCGGGCCACGGCATGGGCGACGCGATGAACCGGCGACTTCAGGACACCGCGGCGGTGGGGTTCTCGGCGCCGCACGAATCGGCGCAGCTGCATGTGGCCGGGGGCGCTGCCTATACCGACGACCTGCCGCAAGTCGAAGGTACGTTGCACGCAGCACTGGGGCTGTCGCCGCTGGCCCACGGTCGGCTGCTCGGGATCGATGTCGAACGCCTGCGCGCGCAACCCGGGGTGGTCGCGGTGTACCGTGCCGGCGACATCCCCGGGCGCAACGATTGCGGCCCGGTGCTTCACGACGACCCAGTGCTGGCCGAACACACGCTGAGCTACGTCGGACAGCCGGTGTTCCTGGTCGTCGCCGAGCAACGCGAGCAGGCGCGACGCGCGGCCATGCTGGCGCGCGAGACGATCCGCGCCGAGGAACTCCCCGCAGTGCTCGATGCGCGTCAGGCTCACGCGCTGGGTCAGTACGTGCTCGATCCCGTACACCTGCTGCGCGAGAGTTCGCCAGGGGCTCTGGCGCGTGCTCTCGAGACCGCGCCTCACCGCCAGCGGGGAAGTTGGTCGGTAGGCGGACAGGAGCAGTTCTATCTCGAGGGCCAGATCGCGTATGCGCATCCCCACGCCGACGGCACGATGACAGTGTCGTGCTCCACCCAGCATCCCAGCGAGATGCAGCACGTGGTCGCCGCGCTGCTCGGTTGCCGGCTGCACGCGGTGCGGGTCGAGTGTCGGCGCATGGGCGGGGGTTTCGGCGGCAAGGAATCGCAATCGGCGTTGTTCGCCTGCTGCGCCGCGCTGGCAGCCAGGCAACTGGGGCGCCCGGTGAAGCTGCGGGTCGACCGCGACGACGACATGCTGATCACGGGCCGGCGCCACGGTTTCGACTACGACTGGGACATCGGCTTCGACGAACAGGGGCGCATTCTCGGTTGCGAGGTCACACTGGTCGCCAACGCCGGGCATTCGGCCGACCTCTCGGGCCCGGTGATGACCCGCGCGTTGTGCCACCTCGACAACGCCTATCACCTGCCGGAGGTGTCGATGCACGGCTACTGCGCGCGCACCAACACGCAGAGCAACACCGCATTCCGCGGCTTCGGAGGCCCGCAGGGCGCACTGCTGATCGAGTACGTGCTGGACGGGATCGCGCGCTGCCTGGGACTCGATGCGCTACAGGTTCGGCGGGCGAACTTCTACGATGCCGCGCGGAAGCAGAGCACCCCCTATGGCCAGCCGGTGGACGAAGTGCTGATCGGCGAACTGGTCGAGCGGCTGGACCGTGACGCCGGCTACGCCGCGAGGCGCGAGCAGGTGCGAGCCTTCAACAGTGACAGCCAGGTGCTGAAGAAGGGACTCGCGCTGACGCCGGTGAAGTTCGGCATCTCCTTCAACGTCCCGCACTTCAATCAGGCCGGCGCGTTGGTGCATCTCTATACCGACGGTAGCGTGCTGGTCAACCACGGCGGCACCGAGATGGGGCAGGGACTCAACACCAAGATCGCGCAAGTGGTCGCGGACGCTCTTGGGATCGGGCTCGACCGGGTCCGCTCCACGGCCACCGACACCTCCAAGGTGGCCAATACCTCGGCCACCGCCGCCTCCACCGGAACAGACCTCAACGGCATGGCCGCGCTCGATGCGGCCAACCGCATCCGTGATCGACTCGCGGCACTGGCAGCGCGGTGTTTCGGCTGCGAAGCGGAGCAGGTGCGCTTCGGTGGCGGCGTCGTGCAGGCCGGCGAGTCACGTCTGGATTTCGACGAACTCGTGGCCATGGCATACCGGGAGCGTGTGCAACTCTGGAGCGATGGCTTTTATGCGACGCCGGGGTTGCACTGGGATCCGCGCGCTCTGCGCGGCAACCCGTTCTACTACTTCGCCTGGGGCGCGGCGGTCAGCGAGGTACTGCTCGACACACTGACCGGGGACTGGCGGCTGCTGCGCGCAGACCTGCTGCACGAGGCCGGACAATCCATCAACCCGGCGCTCGACGTCGGACAGGTCGAGGGCGCGTTCATCCAGGGCATGGGTTGGCTGACCATGGAAAAGCTCGTCTGGGATCTCCGCAGCGGTGCGTTGTTGACCCACGCTCCGAGCACCTACAAGATTCCGACGGCCAACGACTGTCCGCCGGACCTGCGCTGCGCACTGTATGAGCGGCCCAACTCTCAACCCACCGTTCATCGCTCGAAGGCAGTAGGCGAGCCACCGCTGCTGCTTTCCTTCTCGGTACTGCTGGCCCTGCGCGACGCGGTCGCCGCAGTCGCCGATGGACGCGTCAACCCGCCGTTGGCGGCGCCGGCGACCGCCGAGGCACTGCTCGACGCGGTCGAAGCGGTACGCGCAGCGAGCTGAGCGGACCATGTATCGCGTCCAGGTCACGGTTCGCGCGACACAGGGCTCGACGCCACGCGAGGCCGGTGCGTGCATGCTGGTGGGCGAGACCGGTGTCCAGGGCACGATCGGCGGCGGGCAGCTCGAGTGGCGCGCCATCGCCACGGCGCGGCGCCTGGGGGCGCAGTGGAGCGCGCAGCCCACGGTCGCAGGCGCCGAATACCGCGAACGCCTTGCCTTGGGGCTCGCTCTGGGTCAGTGTTGCGGGGGCGCGGTGGAGCTGGCCTACACGCCGGCTGCGGCAGCCGCCTTGCCCCGTCCGCCGGCACTGTTCTTCCTGCAGTTGCACGGCGCGGGGCACGTCGGACGTGCGCTCGTGCGCCTGCTGCGCACACTGCCCTGCGAGGTGCAATGGGTCGACGAGCGCGAGGACGCCTTCGCTTCCAGCAGGGGCATGGAGGATCCCGATGGCTGCGACGGCCCGGCCCGCATCGAGCGCATCGGGGTCGACGTCCCCCAGGCCGAGGTCGCCGCGGCGCCTCCGGGCGCCTTTTTCCTCGCGATGACCCACCGGCACGACCTGGACTTCGCCATCGGCACGGAGGTCCTGCGCCGCGCCGACCATGGATGGTTCGGCTGTATCGGTTCGGGGTCCAAGCGCGCGCGCTTCGTGCGGCGATGGGCGGCGATCGGTATCCACCCGCGCGCCCTCGAGGGCTTTGCCTGTCCCATCGGCGTCGATTCGATACCGGGCAAGTCCCCTGAATGCATCGCGGTTGCTGTGTGCGCTCAGTTGCTCCAGCTGGCGGGGCGGCGCGCCGCACGGCCTGCCGTGTCCTCGGACGGGGGCGCTTGGCATGCCACGACCGTGCCGACGGAACTCGACAGCTTGCCGGGCTGACGTTCACCGGGACATGCGCGCGGCATCCGGAAAAACCGACTGACCGGCGAAAACAGCGGGCACCGTTGCTCGCTTCCAGGCAAGGATCACGATAGCCGCCCCTGCTGCCATCAGCATGGCAGGCCTTCGACGATGGAGACGCGCGAGTTGACCGATTGATAGCAGAGCGACGCCCCACATGAACGGGGCTGCCGTTCTCATGATGTTCGGGTTTGTCGAGGCCGACCCGATAGGGGGTCGGCCCTTCGTTCAGCCTGATCCCGCCAGCGGGGGGACAACGTACGACGGCCTCGTGGAAACCTTCAGCCGCTCGCCGGATGGACGTGCACCGCCACATGCAGCGCGTGGCGGCCGCCGCCGCGTATGACTCCGCGCAGCGGCGATACGTCGGCGAAGTCGCGTCCCACTGCCACGCGTACGTAATCGGCCGCCGGCAGGCGGTCGTTCGTGGGGTCGAACTCGACCCATCCGTTCGCCGGGCACCACACCGAGGCCCAGGCGTGGGACGCGTCGGCGCCCACGAGGGCCTGCTCCCCAGGGCGGGGACGCGAGCGCAGGTAGCCGCTGACATAACGTGCCGCCAGCCCCAGGCTGCGTAGCGCCGCGAGCATGACGTGCGCGTAGTCCTGGCACACCCCGTGCCGCATTTCCAGCGCCTGCGGCGCGCGCGTCTGCACCTCGGTGCTTTCGGGGTCGTAGGTGAATTCGGCGTGGATGCGCCGCATCAGCTCGTGCGCGGCGTCGAGCAGCGGGCGCCCCGGCGTGAAGCTCGGCGCCGCAAAGGCCGCGGCCTCGTCGAACACCGGCGAGAAGGCGCTCCCGAAACTGAACTCCGCCGCCGGCGCGCTGGGACGACCGGCCCGATAGCGCAGCAGTTCGCGCACCCGCTCCCAAGCCGGACTGGCCGCCCAGTCCGGCTGCTCCGGGGCCCGCACGCGCACCAGGCTGACGGCGCGCACGCTCAGGCTGTCGTGGGGCGCGTAGTGGGCGAAGAACAGGCGCTCGTTGCCATACACGTCCAGGTCGCGGCCGACGTGCCCGGGCCGCGGCTCGATGTCGCAGCGATGCTGCTCGCAGTGCTGCAGCCCCGCCACGCTCAGGGGACGCAGCTGGGCCAGGTGGTGGGCGAGCTCCACCGCGGACTCGTAGTCGTAGCGCGTCTCATGCTGCACGCGGTAGAGCACGCCGGAGTCGCCGTCGGGGCGCGCGGACCGCATGTGTCGTCCCTTCAGTACACGCCCAGCGAGCGCTCGGGCACCCTGGCATGCGCAAAATAGCGGCGGCTGATCTCGTCGGCCAGCCGGTAGCCTGCCTCGACCGCCTGCGTGAGCGAGCGCTCGAGCCGCGCGTGGCGCTGGCCGGCGTCGCAACGGCACAATTCGGGCAGCTGCCAGGCGTCAGGGTCGGGCGCGAGGGCGAGCAGCTCGTCGATGTCGGTGCGTTGGCCGGGCAGCTTGGCCAGACGGGCGCGCAAGGTCTGCGCGACCCAGCCCAGGCTGCGCGGGTTCTCGCGGTCGAGCATCAGCAAGTCCAGCAGGGGCGGAATCTCCAGGCGCTTCTGGTACAGCGCGCGGTAGGTGATGGTGCTGTCGAACAGCTCGAGCAACTGGTTGAAGGCATCTTCCGCGTAGACGGCGCCGGTCTCGAAGGCCGTGCACAGCGACTGCCCGAGCAGGCCCAGGCGCTCGATGTGACGGCCGATGCTCAGCAGGCGCCAGCCGTCGTCGCGGGTCATGCGGTCGGTCTGCGCGCCGGTGATCGCACCCAGCACCTCGCCGAGTCGTTCCAGGCCCTGCAGGGCCTCGGCTGCCGTCGCCGCGGCGCCTGCGCCACGACGCGGGGTCAGGCGCAGCGCGGTGGCCGCGGCGATCCACTGGCGGTGGTCGTTGCCCAGGCGCTCACGCACCTGCGCGGCCGCACGCCCCATCGCCTGCAGGCTGTACGGCAGCCCGAACGACGGGTCGCTTCCCGCCAGGCCCGCGACGATGGCGCGCCCGAATTCCGCGGGGTCGCGGGCCAGCGACACGGCGGCCTCGCCGACCAGGCCGCCTGCACGGCACCAGCGATCCAGCATGTCGCCGCGGCCGCCCTCCAGGTCGTCGCCGTCGATGATCGCGCGCAGAGCCAGCCGCGCCAGCTGCGTGCCGTGCTCGGCGCGCTCGCAATAGCGCCCGACCCAGAACAGATTTTCCGCGGCGCGACTGGTGACCACGCGATGGCGCTCGAGCAGGTCCTGCGGACGGATCGGCGCCGGCAGCAGGGTGGAGCGGTCGACGGCGTCTCCGGTGATCACCCAGGCATCCTGGCTGCCCCCGCCGGCCTGCATCGAGACCGTGTTGCCGCCGGGCGAGGCGGTGCGCACCAGCCCCCCCGGAAGTACCCGCCAGGCGCCGCGGCCGTCGGCCAGCGTGTACACGCGCAGCATGGCCGCGCGCGCGTGCATGCGCCCGTCGTGCCACACGGGAACCTGCGGCAGCGGCAGGTACTGCTGCAACGTCGCCTGCTCCGGCTTGCCAAGCACCCTCGCGCGCCACGCGTCGAGTTCCGCGGGGCCGAGCCCGGCCATCACGGTGGCGTCGAAATCGCAGTGCGCATGCACCGGCTTGACCACCCAGTCGGGCAGGCGGCGCAGCGGCGCCTCGCATACGCCCTGCTCGCCGCACCACCAGGTGGGCAGCGACGCCAGCTGCAGCGGCTCGCCCAGCAGCGCCTCGCACAGCTTGGGCATGAAGCCCTGCAGCGCCGGCGACTCCAGGAACCCGGCGCCGAGGGCGTTGGCCAGCAGCACCTTGCCGGCGCGCACCGCCTGCAGCAGGCCGGGCACGCCGAGCATCGAGTCCGGGCGCAGCTCGAGCGGGTCGCAGAAACTGTCGTCCAGCCGACGCAGCACCGCATGCACCGGCTCCAGCCCCCGCACCGTCTTGAGGAACAGCCGGTCCTCGCGCACCGTGAGGTCGCTGCCCTCGGCGAGCGTGATGCCCAGGTAGCGCGCCAGGTACACCTGCTCGAAATAGGTCTCGCTGTAGGGACCGGGGGTCAGCAGCACGATGCGCGGGTCGGCGCCGGGAGGTGCCAGGCGCTGGACGGTGTCCATCAGCAATCGGTAACTGGCGGCCAGTCGCTGCACGCGAAGCGCGGAGAAGGCTTCCGGAAACAGGCGCGAGATGAGCAGCCGGTTCTGCAGCAGATAACCCAGTCCGGACGGGGCCTGCACCCGATGGTTGACCACACGCCATTCGCCGTCGGGCCCGCGTGCCAGGTCGAATGCCGCGATGTGCAGCCATACGCCGCCCGGGGGGCGATGCCCGTGCATGGCGCGCAGATACCCGGAATGCCCCTGCACCAGCGCCGCGGGCAGCAGCCCCTCGCGCAGCACGCGGCGCTCGCCGACGTAGACGTCGTCGAGCACGGCGTTGAGCAGCGCGGCGCGCTGCGCGGCGCCGGCCGCGATGCGCGCCCACGCCGGCGCGTCGACGATCAGCGGGAACAGGTCCAGCGACCAGCTTCGGCTCGCCCGGTCGGCGTCGGCGTGCACGTTGTAGGTGACGCCGTCGTCAAGAATCTGCTGCTGCAGGCTGCGCTGGCGCCCTTCCAGGCTGTCGAAGCCTTCGCTGCCGAGCAGTTCGAAAAAGCGCTCCCAGCTGGGCGTCAGTCCGCCGCCGCGCCGGCCGTCGGAGACGCGGCCGCGCAGTTCGTCCCAGTGCCCGGCTCGCGTCGCGGCGGCGAGCTCGCGCGCAAGCGCACTGGGCGCGTCACCCGCCAACGATGGGAAGAGACCGGCCATTGCGCGATTGTGACATGCGGTCTCAGGGCCGCCGCAGGTCCAGGGTCATCGGGAATTCGAGCCCGGCCCGCGCGGGTGCCACGCACATCGACCCGGGCGTATGCCCGACGCGGAAGAAGCGCGCCAGGCGCCGGCTCTCCGCCTCGTAGGCGTTGACGGGAAGGCTGTCGTAGTTGCGCCCGCCCGGATGCGCCACGAAATACTGGCAACCTCCGATCGAACGCTGCATCCAGTTGTCCACGATGTCCACGGTCAGCGGCGCGTGCACGCCGATGCCCGGATGCAGTGCCGAGGCGGGGCGCCAGGCGCGGTAGCGCACGCCGCAGACGAATTCGCCGGCGCGCCCGGTGGGGTGCAGCGGCAGTGCGCGCTTGTTGACGGTGACCACGTGGCGGCTGTCGACCAGCCCCGCGACCTTGAGCTCGACGCGCTCGAGCGAGGAATCGACGTAGCGCACCGTGCCGCCGACGGCGCCTTCCTCGCCCATGACGTGCCACGGTTCCAGCGCCATGCGCAGCTCGAGCCGGATACCCGAGGCCGAGAACTCGCCCAGCGCCGGGAAGCGGAATTCGAAATGCGGCGCGAACCACGCGGCATCGAAGCCGAACCCGGCGTCGCGCAGTTCGCGCAGTACATCGTCGAAGTCCATGGCGACGAAGCTCGGCAGCAGGAAGCGGTCGTGCAGCGCCGTGCCCCAGCGCTGCAACGGCGCCTGGTAGGGCTGGGCCCAGAAGCGGGCGACCAAGGCACGCAGCAGCAGTTGCTGCACCACGCTCATGCGCGCGTGCGGGGGCATCTCGAAGCCGCGCAGCTCCAGCAGCCCCAGGCGCCCGCTGCTGCTGTCCGGGTTATACAGCTTGTCGATGCAGAACTCGGCCCGGTGGGTATTGCCGGTGACGTCGATCAGGATGTTGCGAAGCGTGCGGTCGACGAGCCACGGCGGCGCTTCCTGGCCGAGGCGCTCGTGCTCGGCGCGCAGTTCGCCGAGCGCGATCTCGAGTTCGCGCACCTGGTCGTTGCGCGCCTCGTCGATGCGCGGGGCCTGGCTGCCCGGGCCGATGAACAGGCCGCTGAACAGGTAGCTGAGCGACGGATGGTTGTGCCAGTAGGCGAGCAGGCTGGCCAACAGGTCGGGACGGCGCAGGAATGGGCTGTCCTGCGGCGTGGCGCCGCCCAGCACCACGTGATTGCCGCCGCCGGTGCCGGTGTGGCGCCCGTCGAGCATGAATTTCTCGGACCCCAGGCCGGTCTCGAAGGCCGCCTGGTACAGGAACTCGGTGTGGTCCACCAATTGGTTCCAGTCGCGGGCAGGATGGATGTTGACCTCGATCACTCCGGGGTCCGGCGTGACCTGGAGAACCTCCAGTCGCGGGTCGCGCGGCGCGGGGTAGCCCTCGAGCACCAGCTTGACACGCAGGCGGTGGGCCGTGGCCTCCACCGCGGCGAGCAGGTCCAGGTAGTCGTCGACCTCGGCCAGCGGCGGCATGAACACGTACAGAACGCCTGCCCGCGCCTCCACGCACAACGCGGTGCGAATGGTCCCCGCGGCCGACACTCCCCGTTCCGGGGCCGTCGCGGGGTCGGGGCGCCGGCGAGACGGCGTCGCAACGGTCGGATCGACGCCTCCACTCGGGGCGGCCTCGCAGGATGCGGGCACCATCGTGGTGCCCGCATCCTGGATTCGGTGCGCCGGCGCGCGCGGCGACCGCAGGGGCGTGGTCGGCGCCAACGGCGCGCGCGGCGCAAAGGGGTCGGGCGGCAGGTCGAGCTGCCGGTCGCCTGGCGTGGCCCACGGCAGGCCGTCCAGCGGCAGGCGCCAGCCCATCGCCGAATCGCCCGGGATCAGGTACATGCGCGAGTCCCGGAATCGCCACGGCCCGGAGACCCAGCGCGGTCCGCGCAGGCAGGGACCGCCGGCCTCCCGCCGCAGCGGCAGCGCGTAGCCCACCACGCTGCGCAGGCCGCGGTCGAACACGCGCCGAAGTCGCTCGCGCTCGAGTTCGTCGTCCAGCCGGGAGTCGAAGGGATCCACGTTGACCGGCAGGCGGCGCTCGCGCCACAGGTAGTACCAGGTGTCCTCGTAGCCTTCGCAGACATGCGCGGGCGCCACGCCCAGCGCGTCGACCAGCGCCAGCATGAACACGTGCGCCTGCTCGGTGCTGCTGCCACCCGCCTCGCGCTCGTCGGCGAACAGCGAGGGATCGTGCCAGCAGGGCTGGCCGTCGCGCCGCCACACTGCCGACAGCGCCCACCGCGGCAATGGTTCGCCCGGATACCACTTGCCCTGGCCGAAGTGCAGGAAGCCGCCGGGACCGTAGCGACGCGCCAGGCGCTCGAGCAAGGCGCCGGCATAGCCGCGCTTGGTGGGCCCTAGCGCCGCGGTGTTCCACTCGGCGGCGTCGCGGTCGACGGTGGCCACGAACGTGGGCTCGCCGCCCTGGGTCAGGCGCACGTCGCCATCGAGCAACGCGCGGTCCACCCGCGTGCCCAGGTCGAGCACGGCCTGCCATTGCGCTTCGCTGTAGGGTCTGGTCACCCTCGGGGACTCGAGCAGCCGGACCACGCTCATGGTGTGCTCGAGCTCGACCTCGCATTCGTCGAGCATGCCCTCCACCGGAGCGGCCGACGCAGGATGCGGGGCGCACGCCAGAGGAATGTGCCCCTCGCCGGCCAGCAGCCCGGAGGTGGGATCGAGCCCGATCCAGCCGGCGCCCGGGAGATAGACCTCGCACCAGGCATGCAGGTCGGTGAAATCGCGTTCGGTCCCGCCGGGGCCGTCCAGGGTCTTGACGTCGGGAACCATCTGGATCAGGTAGCCGGACACGAAGCGCGCGGCCAGTCCCAGGTGGCGCAGCACCTGCACCAGCAGCCAGCCGGTGTCGCGGCACGAGCCGCGGCCCAGCTCCAGCGTGCGCTCGGGCGCCTGGACACCGGGCTCCATGCGGATCACGTAGCCGATGTCGTGCTGCAGCCGCTGGTTCAGCTCGACCAGGAAGTCCACGATGCGTCGAGGGCGGCGGTCGATGCCGTCGAGCAGCTGCCGCAGGCGTGGGGTCAGCGGTCCGGCAGCCAGGTACGGCGCCAGGTCGGCTTCGAGCTGCGCGCCGTAGGCGAAGGGATAGAGCTCGGCGCCGGGTTCGAGGAAGAAGTCGAAGGGGTTGTAGACCGCCATCTCGGCCACCAGGTCCACGGTGAGTTCCAGCGCGGTGGCCCTGTCGGGAAAGGTGACCCGCGCCAGGTAATTGGCGAAGGGATCCTGTTGCCAGTTGATGAAGTGCCCGGCGGGCTCGATGCGCTGACTGTAGGAGAGGATCGGGGTACGCGAATGCGGAGCCGGCCGCAGCCGCACGACGTGCGGCGAAAGGGCCACCTCGCGGCCGAAGCGGTAGCGGGTGACGTGGGTGAGGGCTACGTGGAGGGACATGCGGCACCTGCGCGCGGGACGGGGCGGGGAGAGGCGGAGATCACGGCGGGGACGGTCGCGGCTGCGGGTGCGGCGTCACGCGACGAGGAAGACCTGGCTGATGGCGCTGCCCAACTCGTTGATGCGGCCCAGGAAGTCTGTCAGGTACGCATGCAGCCCGGTGGACATGATGTCCTCGATCCGCCCGAACTGCAGTTCGGCGTTGAGCAACCCGGCGCGGCGCAGCGTCTCGGCGGACTGCGGGTTGGCCACCTTCGCCAGGTTGCCGACGATCCCCGACATGCACGCGGCCAGCGAACGAGGCATGTCCGCGCGCAGGATCAGCAGCTCGGCGACGCGCTCGGGCGTGATCGCCTCGCGGCAGGTCTTGCGGTAGACCTCGAAGCCGGACACCGATCGCAGCACTCCGGCCCAGTGGTAGAAGTCCTGCTCCTGCCCGCGAGGACCCGCCGAGCCGTGAAAATCCGAGGCGCGAGCGTGGAATTTGACGTCGAGCAGCCGCGCGGTGTTGTCGGCCCGCTCGAGCAAGGTGCCGATGCGCAGAAAGTGGAAGGCTTCGTCGCGCAGCATCGTGCCCGACGTGACGCCGCGCAGCAGGTGGGAGCGGTGCTTGACCCACTCGAACAGCACGCTGGGATCCTGCCGGATGAGCCGCTCGACGGCCAGGCGCTGCAGCTCCAGCCAGGTCTGATTGACCGTCTCCCAGGCCTCGGTCGTGATGGCGCCGCGCACCGCGCGGGCGTTCTCCCGCGCGGCCCGCAGGCAGCTGCAGATCGACGAGGGGTTCGCGCTGTCGCGCACCATGAACCCGAGCACCTTGTCGGCGTTGATGTCGCCGTGGCGGGCGGCGAAATCCGCGGTGAGCTCGGAGATTCCGAGCACGCGGGCCCAGCCGTCGTCGGCGGCCTCGGCCGACGGCTCCAGCAGCGCCGACTGCACGTGCACATCGAGCATGCGGGCGGTGTTCTCGGCGCGCTCCGTATAGCGCGCCATCCAGAACAGGTGGTCGGCGGTTCGGCTGAGCATGGCGGGGCTCCTGGCTGGCGGTTCACGCAGGCAGATGCGGGAGGGGATGCGGCGGCTAGCGCTCGAGCACCCAGGTATCCTTGGTGCCGCCGCCCTGCGAGGAGTTGACGACCAGCGAACCCTCGGTCAATGCCACGCGCGTCAGCCCTCCCGGGGCGATCGACACCGTCTTGCCCGACAGTACGAAAGGACGCAGGTCGATGTGGCGCGGCGCGATCCCCGTCTCGACGTAGGTGGGGCAGGTCGACAGCGCGAGGGTGGGCTGGGCGATGTAGTGCTCCGGGTGCGCGCGCAGCCTGTCGGCGAAGTCCGCGACCTGCGCGCGGGTGGCCGCCGGGCCGACGAGCATGCCGTAGCCTCCTGCGCCGTGCACCTCCTTGACCACCAGTTCGGGCAGGTGGGCGAGCACGTACTGCAGGCTGTCCGGCTCGCGGCACAGATAGGTGTGCACGTTGCGCAGCAGGGGTTTTTCCCCCAGGTAGAACTCCACCATCGCCGGCACGAAGGGGTAGATCGACTTGTCGTCGGCCACCCCGGTGCCCACGGCGTTGGCCAGGGTCACATTGCCGGCGCGGTACGCGGCCATCAGGCCGGCGCAGCCCAGTGTCGAGTCCGCGCGGAAGGCCGCCGGGTCGATGAAGTCGTCGTCGATACGCCGGTAGATCACGTCCACCCGCTGCGGGCCCTGGGTGGTGCGCATGAACACGAATCCGTCGCGCACGAACAGATCCTGCCCCTCGACCAGTTCGACCCCCATCTGCTGCGCGAGAAATGCGTGCTCGAAGTACGCCGAGTTGTACATGCCCGGCGTGAGCACGACCACCGTCGGGTCGCTCACGCCCTGGGGCGCCACGTCGCGAAGCTTCTCCAGCAGCATGTCCGGGTAGCGCGCCACTGGCGCGACGGCATAGCGGGAGAACAGGTCGGGGAACAGGCGCATCATCATGCGCCGGTTCTCGAGCATGTAGCTCACGCCCGACGGCACGCGCAGGTTGTCCTCCAGCACGTAGTACTGTCCCTGGCCCGCGGCGTCGGGGGCCCGCACGACGTCGATTCCGGCGATGTGGGCGTAGACCTGGTGGGGAATGTCCACGCCCATCATCTCGGGGCGGAACTGGCGGTTGCCCAGTACCAGTTCGCGGGGCACGATGCCGGCGCGCAGGATGTCCTGATCGTGGTGGATGTCGTGGATGAAGCGGTTCAGCGCGGTCACGCGCTGCGCCAGGCCCGCCTCCAGGCCGGACCATTCCGCGGCCGGAATGATCCTCGGGATCAGGTCGAAGGGAATAAGGCGCTCGGTGCCCGCCTCGTCCCCGTGCAGCGCGAAGGTGATGCCCACGCGGCGGAAGATCAGTTCCGCCTCATCCCGCTTGGCCTGCATGGTTTCGCGTGGCTGCTGGTGCAGCCAGCGGGAGTACGGCTCGTAGTGCATTCGCACCGAGCCTCCATACTGGGTCATTTCGTCGAAGTTGCGCATCGTCGCCTCCCCTGGCTCTCGCGTCACGCACGCCATGCATGCCAACCCTGGGGCTACGGGAAGCAACTTCCACGCCAGGCGAACCCTCGTACGGGATCCGCCAGGCGGCGGCGCGGTCTGGGCTTGCAAGGTCACGCGAGGCAGCGAGCCCTTCGGGCGACCTTCAACGGGTTGTGCTCTGACGCGATCTATGGAAAAATTACTTAGCAATCAACGTGTTGCAGTGGTGATTAGGATTTTTCCAGGTTGGATGAGAATTCCCGAGGCGGCCTTCTCATCCGAGATGCGCAACCCGCTGATCTGCCTGCGGCCGATTTCGCAGTTCAGATGAGAACCTACAGAGGGTGTTGTCGGTGAAGGCAATTGATGTCGCTTCCGCACCCAATTGCCGTCACCCCGGTCGCTGACCTTTTCTCAGGCTGCGGGATGTAGCGGCTGCGCGACCAGGCGAACGCCCAGGGCCGTGCAAACGCGGCTGATGGTCTCGAAGCGTGGCTCGCTGCCCGGGCGCAGCGCCTTGTAAAGCGCCTCGCGCGCGATACCCGCCTCCTTCGCGACCTGAGACATCCCCCGGGCTCGCGCAATGTCGCCGAGGGCCGCGGCCAACAAGGCCGGGTCGTTCTCTTCGAGCACCGTGGTCAGGTAGGCCGCGATGTCCTCCTCGCTGCCCAGGAGTTCGGACGCATCGAATTCGGGCAGTTCGGAAATCTTGATCTTCTCGGTCATGGTCAATCCTCCAGGGACTTCGCCAGCGCGATGGCACGCCGGATGTCGGCTTGCTGCGAGGACTTGTCGCCGAGTTCATGCGCCGCTTCCTGCTGCACGTGCTGCCCGCCGGCCTGCACCGCATCCGGCACTACGGCCTGCTGGCCAACGGCAATCGCCGCGCCAGTCTGGCCGCCGTGCGCGAACAACTGCTGCGACCATCCACGGCGAGCAACCAACCCGTCCACGGAGCTCCCCACGAGGCGCCCGCCGAGCGCCAGCCCACCTTCGTGTGCAGGCACTGCGGTCGTTCTCTGGTCATCGTCGAGGTCCTGCTGCGCGGCGCGACGATCCGCGGGCCACCCACGGTGAGTGCGCCATGAACATCGGCGTTCCTCAAC
>JAJYTY010000208.1 GCA_021792835.1 Pseudomonadota bacterium | reverse complement strand
GATGATCCAGGACCACAAGGTGACGATCTTCTACACGGCGCCGACGGCGATCCGCTCGCTGATCAAGGCGGCCGAGGCCAACCCGGTGGCGCACCCGCGCAACTACAAGCTGGACTCGCTGCGCATCCTGGGCACGGTGGGCGAGCCGATCAACCCGGCGGCGTGGGAGTGGTATTACCAGAACATCGGCGGCAGTCGCTGCCCGGTGGTGGACACGTGGTGGCAGACCGAGACCGGGGGCCACATGATGAGCCCGCTGCCGGGTGCCACGCCGATGGTTCCGGGCTCGTGCACGCTGCCGCTGCCGGGCATCGTCGCCGAAGTGGTCGACGAGACGGGCCACGACCTGCCGTGGGGCACCGGGGGCATCCTGGTGATCAAGAAGCCGTGGCCTTCGATGATCCGCACGATCTGGGGCGACCCGGAGCGTTTCAAGAAGAGCTACTACCCTGACGAGCTCAAGGGCTACTACCTGGCCGGCGACGGCTCGATCCGCGATCCGAACACCGGCTACTTCACGATCACCGGGCGCATCGACGACGTGCTCAATGTGTCGGGGCACCGCATGGGCACGATGGAGATCGAGTCGGCGCTGGTGTCGCACCCGCTGGTGGCGGAGGCCGCGGTGGTGGGGCGTCCGGACGAGCTGACGGGCGAGGCGATCTGCGCCTTCGTGGTGCTCAAGCGCCCGGTGCCCACCGGCGAGGAGGGGGTGCAGATCGCGAGCGAGCTGCGCAACCATGTCGGGCGCGAGATCGGCCCGATCGCCAAGCCGAAGGACATCCGCTTCGGCGACAACCTGCCGAAGACGCGCTCGGGCAAGATCATGCGCCGGCTGCTGCGCACGCTGGCCAAGGGCGAGCAGATCACGCAGGACACCTCGACGCTGGAGAACCCGGCGATCCTCGAGCAACTGGCCCGCAACCACTGAGCGGAAAAGGCCGGGCCGGGCTCCGCCCGGCCCGCCCTTCGCCGCGGTTTCAGGCGTCGGCGAGGGCTACCGCCAGGGTCCCGCTGCGCCCGGGCACCGTGCCCATGCCGACACGGTGCACCGGCAGCGTCCGCGCATCCAGCGCCGCCGCCTGCTGGCCCAGCGTGCCGATGCGCAGGCCGGCCGCCTGCCAGCCCTGCAGCAGGGCCTCGAACACCGGCGCCAGCTGGCCGCCCTCGAGCTCGGCGTGCAGCGTGTACACATGGTCGCGCCCGTCCAGCGACAGGCGCAACAGGTGCTGCGCGACATTGCCGGCGTCGATGCCGTCGAGTCCGATCAGTTCGTCCAGCGTGGGCAGCGTGGTCGGCAGCTGCGGGACCTGCAGCACGCGCTCGCCGATGCGCGGCAGGAACGGCGTGTCACCGCGTCCGTCGGAGGCGATGCGAAAGCCCAGTTCCTGCTCCAGTTCGTAGGCATGCTCGTTCATCTGCCAGCCGGCGGCTCCATGCACCTCGGGCGGGCGCCCGAACACCTCGCCGAAGCGCTGCAGCGCCAGCTGCAGCTGGCGCCGCGTCCACTCGCGGTCGCGGCGCGCGACGTGGTCCTGCCACAACACGTGGTCCCAGCTATGCACGCCGACCTCGTGGCCGGCGCGCCAGCTCGCGCGCATCGGCTCGGCGGCGCGGCGCCCGATGTCGGGGCCCGGCAGCAGCGTGCCGTACAGCAGGGTCTTCAAGCCGTAGTTGCTGCCCACCGAGGTGCGGCGCACCTTGGCCAGGAAACCGGGGCGGAAGATGCGCTTGAGGGCGCGCCCGGTGTGGTCCGGGCCGAGGCTGTACAGGAAGGTCGCGCGCAACTGGTGGCGTGCCAGCTGGCGCAGCAGCGCCGGTACCCCCTCGAGGGTACCGCGCAGCGTGTCGACGTCGACTTTCAGCGCGATGCGGGGCATCGGCGGCTCGTCAGTTTCCGCCCTCGTCCATCAGCGCGCGCGCCTGTGCGATCTGGCCGCGGTAGGCCTCGAAGATCTTGCGCAGCGCGGTGTCCATGTCGGTGCGCGGGGCCCAGTCCAGGTCACGCATGGTGTTGGCGATCTTCGGCACGCGGTTGGCCACGTCCTGGTAGCCGGCGCCGTAGTAGGCCCCCGAGCTGGTCTCCACCAGGCCGACCTGGCGCGCGCTGTCGGCGTATTCGGGGAATTCGGCGGCCAGGCGCAGCATGCGCTCGGCGAGATCGCGCACCGAGTGGTTGTTGGCCGGGTTTCCGATGTTGTAGATGTGTCCGCTGGCCACTCCCGCGGGGTTCTCGATGATGCGCATCAGCGCGTCGATGCCGTCGTCGATGTCGGTGAAGGCGCGCTTTTGCATGCCGCCGTCCACCAGGCTGATGTTCTCGCCGCGCACGATATGGCCGAGGAACTGCGTGACCACGCGCGAGCTGCCCTCCTTGGCGGAGAAGATCGTGTCCAGCCCGGCGCCGATCCAGTTGAAGGGGCGGAACAGCGTGTAGTCCAGTCCTTCCTGCTGGCCGTAGCCGGCGATCACGCGGTCCATCAGCTGCTTGGAGCAGGCGTAGATCCAGCGCGGCTTGTTGATCGGCCCGTACACCAGCGGCGAGGACTCGGGGTCGAACTCGCCGTCCGGGCACATGCCGTAGACCTCGGAGGTGGACGGGAACACCAGGCGCTTGCGGTGCTTGACGGCGGCGCGCACGATCGGCAGGTTGGCCTCGAAGTCGAGCTCGAACACCCGCAGCGGCGCCTTCACGTAGGTCGCCGGAGTGGCGATCGCGACCAGCGGAAGAATCACGTCGCACTTGCGTACGTGGTATTCGATCCACTCCTTGTTGATCGTGATGTCGCCCTCGAAAAAGTGGAACCGGGGCTTGTCCAGCAGGTCCTCGATGCGGTCGGTGTTCATGTCCATGCCGTACACCTCCCAGTCGGTGCTGCCGAGGATGCGCTTGGACAGGTGATGGCCGATGAAGCCGTTGACTCCGAGGATCAGGATCTTTTTCATGATGAGCTAGGCACGAGTCGTGCAAGACGTTGCGGATCGAGGGCCAGGCCGGGTTGCGCGCTGTCCCAGACCTGTTGCAGGTGGAGCACGCCGCCGTCGCCGCAGCGCGCCAGCAGGAAGCTGCCGCAAAGCTGCGGGCCGGGGGCGGCCAGCGGGTCCAGGCGAGCGGCCAGCGCCGGCGCGGCGACGCGCGCGCGCGCCACCACCAGGCGGCGCCCGCCGGCTTCGAAAAAGGCGCCGGGGTAGGGCGGCGCGACGGCGCGCATCAGGTTGTACACCTGCGCTGCCGGCTGCATCCAGTCGATGCGTCCGTCCTCGGGACGGCGCCCACCGAAGTAGCTGCCCTGCTCCAGGCGGTTGGGGCGCCGCGGCACCTCGCCCTCGAGCAGGCGCGCAAGCACCTGCCACAGCGCGATCTCGGCTGCCACCGTGACCTTGTCGAACACCTCGCGCGCGGTGTCGTCGGGCAGGATCGGCACCGCCTGCTGCGCCACGATGTCGCCGGCGTCGGGCTTGGCCTGCATCAGGTGCAGCGTCGCGCCGGTCTCGCGCTCGCCATGCAGCACGGCCCAGTTCACCGGGGCGCGCCCGCGGTAGCGCGGCAGCAGCGAGCCGTGCATGTTCAGCGCCGCCACGCGCGCCGCCTCCAGCACCTGGGCGGGCAGCATGCGCCGGAAATAGAACGAGAACACGTAGTCGGGCTGCAGCGCGCGGACCCGCGCGATCTCCTCGCCGGACAGTTGCTGCTCGACCAGCAGGACCGGAATGCCGTGCTCGGCAGCGACCTCGGCGACGCGCTCGAACCAGACGTTCTCGTCGGGGTCGTCGGGGTGCGTGACCACCAGCTCGATGCGCATGCCGCCCGCCAGCAGCACCCGCAGGCAGCGCGCGCCCACGTTGTGGTAGGCGAACACGACCGCGCGCATCGCGGCCGGCGCTTCGGCGCGCGGAGGGTTCATCGCGCGGGTCCCGTGCCGGCCGCGGCGGTGTCGTCGAGCACCGCCTGCACGACGTAGCGCGGACGTCCGCGCACCTGCTCGTAGATGCGCCCGATGTACTCGCCCAGCAGGCCCATGCTGAACAGCAGCACGCCGAGCAGGCAGAAGGTGATGGCGAACAGCGTGAACACCCCCTGCACCTGCGAGCCGAACAGCAGGCGGTCGATCATCAGCAGCACGAACAGCGCGCCGGAAGCCAGCGCCAGCGCGATGCCGAGGAAGGACATGAACTGCAGCGGGATCAGCGAGAAGCCGGTGACCAGGTCGAAGTTCAGGCGCACAAGCTTGAACAGCGAATACTTGGATTCGCCGGCGGCGCGCTCCTCGTGGGCGACCTCGATCTCGGTCGGGTTCAGCGAGAAGGTGTAGGCCAGCGCCGGCACGAAGGTGTTGACCTCGTCGCAGCGGTTGATGGTGTCGACCACGTGGCGCCCGTAGGCGCGCAGCATGCAGCCCTGGTCGGTCATGCGCACGTGGGTGATGGTCTCGCGCAGCCGGTTCATCCAGCGGCTGGCGTGACGCCTGAACCAGGTGTCCTGGCGCTGGCGCCGGATGCTGCCGACGTAGTCGTAGCCTTCGCGCATCTTCGCCACCAGGCGGGCGATTTCCTCGGGGGGATTTTGCAGGTCGGCGTCCAGCGTGACCACGATGTCGCCGCGGCAGTGTTCGAAGCCCGCCAGGATCGCCATGTGCTGGCCGTAGTTGCCGTTGAACAGGATCACCCGGGTCACGTCGGGACGCGCGCGCTGCTGCTCGGCCAGCAGCGCCGCCGAGCGGTCGCGGCTGCCGTCGTTGATGAAAATGACCTCGTAGGCCTCGCCCAGCGCGTCCAGCGCCGGATACAGGCGGGCGAACAGCGCGCCCAGCCCGTCCTGCTCGTTGTAGACGGGCACGACCACCGACAGCGCGATCGGGGAAGGTGTGGTCTGGTTCATACCCCGAATTCTCGCAGCACCGCGTCCAGCGCCTGCGCGACGCGGTCGATGTCACCATCGCGCATGGTCGGGAACAGCGGCAGGGTCAGGATGCCGGCGCCTGCGCGCTCGGCGTGCGGGAAGTCGCCCGGCGCGAAGCCGAGCTTGCGGTACAGGCTGAACAGGTGGATCGGCGGGTAGTGCACCCCGCTGCCGATGCCGCGCGCCTTCAGCCGCTCCATGACCTGCGCGCGCGGTGCCTGTGCCGGCAGCACGAGCTGGAACATGTGCCAGTTCGAGTCCCGCGGCGAGCGAGGCGGCAGCTGCACCCCGCGCTCGTCCAGGCCAAGCGCGTCGAAGGCCTCGAAATACGCTCGCGCGAGTTCGCGGCGGCGTGCGTTGAATTCCTCCACGCGTTGCAACTGGCCCCAGCCCACGCGCGCCGCGACGTCGGTCAGGTTGGCCTTGCCGCCCACCAGGTCGACGTCCATGCCGTCGACGCCGAAGCGCCGCACCCCCTGCAGGCGGTAGCGCTCGGCCAGGCCCGGGTCGGCGTCTTCGGGCAGCACCAGGCAGCCGCCCTCGATGCTGGTGGCGTTCTTGTTCGGGTGGAAGCTGAACGACGCGAAGTCGCCGAAGCTGCCGACGCGCCGTCCCCCCCAGGTGCTGCCGATGGCCTGCGCGG
>JAJYTY010000020.1 GCA_021792835.1 Pseudomonadota bacterium | reverse complement strand
CTTCGGAGGATCGCGCCACCCTGGTTTGCTTGAGCCAACGGAGATTGTCGCAGGCGCCGTTCCGATGGCCATGTGTTACTCCAAAGATCTCCGGGCGTATCCAATATCTGCCGGAAAGTTGCCGCTCCCGACCCTCTGCTTCTCGCTGGCTATGGGGGTCGCGGGCGCGCCGGGGGCGGCCGCGATGTCGATCAGCGGCGTTTGCCCTGTGCCCGCTTTCTGTTTCCAGCGAGCGCCTGAATGATCGCCCCGCCGCCGAGATAGCGGACCGGTCCTGGCCGATTTCGGACTTTGCCCAGGACGGGCCCAGTGACCGCTCAGGCCGAGAACCTGCCACCCACAACAGCGCAGCCCGGCTGTCTACCCCCTCTCAGCCGCAGCTGCCGATGTACCCGCAGTTGTCGCAGCGGTCGCAGCCGTCGACCCTGCGCAGATAGGGGCCGCCGCATTCCGGGCAGAGGCGCGCGCCCGCCAGCAGTTGCGGCAGCGCCTCGACCTTGTCGAGGTCGATGTGCAGCGCCTGCGGTTGCGACTGGCGCTGCGCCAGCAGCGCCAGCGGCTGTTCGCGGCCGTCCTCGCGCAAGAAGCCGCGGCGCTTGAGCATTTCCTGCAGCGCGAAGGCGATGGCCGCGACCTCCGACTGGTGGAAGCGCGGCGCGCGGCTGCCGTCGGACTTGATCAGCTCGCCGCAGCGCACCGGACCCTTGTCCCACACCACCTCGCGCATGTTCTGCAGCGACTTGGCGATCGAGCCCCCGGAGCGCGCCACCAGCGACAGCAGGCGCATGTTGGAGGCGATCCACTGCTGCCCCTCGTCGCGCTGCCCGGCCGGCATGAAGAACTCGATCGGGCGCTCGATGCGCGCCGGCTTGCCGTCGACGATCCCCTCCACCTCGGCGAAGGAGATCGACAGGTACACGGTCTTGCCGCCCTCCGGGGTCATGTAGCTGACCTTGCTGGTGACGGCCTGCAGGTCGCCTCCGGGGCGCCCCTCGATGCGCCGGGTCAGCGGGTCGACGTCGGGCAGGCTCGGCGCCGGCTCGGCCGCGGCCGGCGCGGCGGCGGCCTGCAGCACCGCGCCCAGCACGGTGTTGGGGCGGTAGGTCGCCAGCCCCTTGAGCCCCGCCTGCCAGGCCTCGAAGTACAGGTCCTGGAAATTCTCGAAGGGGTAGTCCTCGGCGACGTTGACGGTCTTCGAGATGCCGGTGTCGATGAAGGGCTGCACCGCGCCCAGCATCTGCATGTGTTCGTGCGCCGGCATTTCCAGCGCGGTGACGAAGGCCTGCGGCAGTTTCGCGGTGTCGCCGCCGCGCTGGCGCCACAGGCGCCAGGCGTGGTCGGCCACCTCGTATTCGCGGGTCGTGTCGTCGGGCATGCGCTTCTTGCGCGTGTACACCCACGAGAACGCCGGCTCGATGCCATTGCTGGCGTTGTCGGCGAAGGCCAGGCTGATGGTGCCGGTGGGCGCCACCGCCAGCAGGTGCGAATTGCGCAGGCCGTCGCGGCGGATGCGCTCGCGCAGCTCCTGCGGCAGGCGGCTGGCGAAACCCCCGGCCAGGTAGCGCTCGGCGTCGAACAGCGGGAAGGCGCCCTTCTCGCGCGCAAGATCGATCGAGGCCTCGTAGGCGGCGTCGCGCAGGCTGCGCGCCATCTCGGCGGCGAAGGCGCGCGCCTGCGCGCTGTCGTAGCGCAGGCCGAGCTCGATGCAGGCATCGCCCAGCCCCAGGAAACCCAGCCCGACGCGGCGCTTGTTGCGCGCCTCGGAGGCCTGCTGCGAGAGCGGCCAGTAGGTGATGTCGAGCACGTTGTCGAGCATGCGCACGGCGGTGCGCGCGACCTCGCGCAGCCCGTCCATGTCGAAGCGCGCGCCGGGCTCGAAGGGGTCGAGCACGAAGCGGGTCAGGTCCAGCGAACCCAGGCAGCAGCAGCCGTAGTCGGGCAGGAACTCCTCCGCGCAGGGATTGGTGGCCTCGAAGACCTCGCAGTACCCCAGGTTGTTGTCGCGGTTGGCGGCATCGAGGAACAGGATGCCCGGCTCGGCGTGGTCGTAGGTGCAGTGCATGATCTGCTCCCACAGCGAACGCGCGCGCACGCGCCGGTACACCCACTGGCCGTCGTCGCGCTGGCGCGCGCCCTGCTCGAGCTGCTCGTCGCCCGGGCGCGCCTTGTGCACCAGGTCGACCTCGGCGTCGTCGCGCACGGCCTGCATGAAGGCGTCGCTGACCCCCACCGACAGGTTGAAATTGCGGAATCCCCCGCCGTCCTTGGCGTGGATGAAGGCCTCGATGTCGGGGTGGTCGATGCGCAGCACCCCCATCTGCGCGCCGCGCCGCGAGCCGGCCGACTCCACCGTCTGGCACGACGCGTCGAACACGCGCATGAACGACAGCGGGCCGCTGGCGCGGCTTTGCGTGGCGCCGACCCGCGCGCCGGACGGGCGGATGCGGCTGAAGTCGTAGCCCACGCCCCCGCCGCGGCGCATGGTCTCGGCGGCCTCGGCCAGCGCGCGGTAGATGCCGGGCTTGCCGTCGGAGTCCTCCGACACGGAGTCGCCGACGGGCTGCACGAAGCAGTTGATCAGCGTGGCCTGGATGCCGGCGCCGGCGGCCGACATGATGCGCCCGGCCGGCACGAAACCGCGTTGCATGGCATCCAGGAATCTCGCTTGCCAGGTAGCGGCATCGGACTCGTTGGCGGCCAGCGCACGCGCGACACGCTGCTGGATGTCTTCGGCGTTGCGTTCACCATTCTTGGCGTATTTCTCCGCCAGGACGTCCAGGCTGATGTCTTGTGCCTGCATGCGGGGGCTCCTGCGATTCATGGACGAGCGTCTCCCCGGCGCCGGTCGCGCCGTGCGGGAGCTACAGCCTGGATTTATAGCTCGGCTTCGTCATCCCCGGGGTTGATCGGGGGCAAACCGAGCACGGACTGCGACTGCTCGGCCGGCAGCGCCTCGACGGATCGGAGCTGGCGGCCCATGACGCGCGTGCGGGTCTCGGCCGCGCCCAGCGTGCTGCCGGCCTCGTCGAGCTTCCTGCGGACTTTCGCGAGCACCTCGCCGAACTTGCCGAATTCGGTCTTGACCGCGCCCAGCACCTTCCACACCTCGGTCGAGCGCTGCTGCAGCGCCAGGGTGCGAAAGCCCATCTGCAGGCTGTTGAGCAGCGCCAGCAGCGTGGTCGGGCCGGCCAGCATCACGCGCTGCTCGCGCTGCAGCGCCTCCACCAGCCCGGGACGCCGCAGGGCTTCCGCGTACAGGCCCTCGGTGGGCAGGAACAGGATCGCGAAATCCGTGGTGTGCGGCGCCGCGACGTATTTCGTGCGAATCGCCTTCGCCTCGTCGCGCAGGCGCGATTCCAGCGCCTTCGCCGCGGCCTCGGCGGCCGGCTTGTCGGCGCTGTCCTGGGCCTCCAGCAGGCGCTCGTAGTCCTCGCGCGGGAACTTGGCGTCAATGGGCAGCCACAGCGGGCCGTCGCCGTCGCCGGGCAGGCGCACCGCGTACTCGACGCGCGCGCCGCTGCCGGGCACGGTCTCCACGTTCACGCCGTACTGCTCGGGCGTGAACACCTGCTCGAGCAGCCCGGCCAGCTGGATCTCGCCGAACATGCCGCGGGACTTGACGTTGGAGAACACGCGCTTGAGGTCGCCCACGCCCTGCGCCAGGCTGCGCATCTCGCCCAGCCCGTTGTGCACCTGCTCCAGGCGCTCGGCGACCTGGCGGAAGCTCTCGCCGAGGCGCTGCTCGAGCGTGGCGTGCAGCTTCTCGTCGACGGTCAGGCGCATCTGCTCGAGCTTCTTCTCGTTGTCGCTCTGCAGTTCGCGCAGGCGCTGCTCGACGGTAGCGCGCATCTCGGCATGCCGCAGGTCGGTGCTCGCGCGCAGCGCCTCGAAGCGCTCGCCGAGCTGCTGCTGCAACGCGTCGAGCTGGGCGAAACCGGTGCGCGCGGCCTCGGCCTGCTGGCTCAGCAGCAGTTGCTGGAGCTGCGCCAGCTGCGCCGACTGCTCGGTGCGCAGCGCCTGTCCGCTGGACTGCACCGCGGCACGCAACTCGCGCTCCAGGCGCTCCAGCGCCGGGCCCATCGCGTCGCCCTGGCTGCGCTGCTGCCAGGCGAGCTGGCGCAGGCGCGCCAGCAGTTGCAGCCCCACGGCCAGCAGCGCCGCGAGCAGCGCGACGGCCAGCCACGGGGCCGCGGCGTCCAGACTCATGGAACGACCCGTACGCCGGCCACCGGGGTCAGCGGCGCGCCGCCGCCGAGCACCGCCAGCAGGTTGTCGACCGCCAGGCGCACCATCGCTCGCCGCGTCGGCAGCGAGGCGCTGGCGATATGCGGGGTGATCAGCAGGCGCGGCGCTTCCAGCAGCACCGGGTTGGGGGTCGGCTCGCCCTCGAACACGTCGAGCCCGGCCGCGCCCAGGTGCCCCGAGTGCAAGGCGGCCGCCAGCGCCGGCTCGTCGACCAGCCCGCCGCGCCCGATGTTGACCAGGGTCGCGCCGCGGCGCATCAGCGCCAGCTGCCCGGCGCCGATCAGGTGGCGTGCCTCGGCGCTGTAGGGCAGCGCCAGCAGCACGTGGTCGCTTTGCTGCAGCAGCTCATGCAGGCCGCGGTAGCTGGCACCGCTTTCGCGCTCCAGGCTCTCGTCCAGGCGCCTGCGGTTGTGGTAGAGGATGCGCATGCCGAATCCCAGCGCGGCGCGGCGCGCCACCGCGCGCCCGATGCGTCCCATGCCGACGATGCCCAGCGTGGTACCGTGCACGTCGCTGCCGGCGAACAGCGAGGCGCTCCAGTTCGTCCAGCGCCCGGCGCGCAGGTAGCGCTCGGCCTCGCCGATCTGGCGCACCGCGCCGAGCAGCAGGGCCATGCCGAAGTCGGCGGTGGTCTCGTCGAGCACGTCGGGCGCGTGCGTGACCACCACGCCGCGTTGCGCGCAGGCGGCGACGTCGATGTGGTCGTAGCCCACGGTCATCGTGCTGACCACGCGCAGTTGCGGGCAGGCGTCGAGCAACGCGGAGTCGATGCGCTCGCTGCCGGTGATCAGCGCGCCCTGCTTGTCGCGCATCCAGTCGCGCAGTTCCTGCGGCGACGCGGTGCGGTCGTCGGGGTTGGTCTGCAGCTCGCAGGCGGCGGCCAGCGGCTCGAGCACGTCGTCGAACAGCTTGCGCGCCACCAGCACGCGGAGTCGTTGCGGCATGGCTTGGTTCATGGTGGAGAGGTCGGGTCCGCGCCGCGCCTCAAGGCTGCGGCGGAGCGGGAATCTGGAACACCTCGCGCAGGTACGCGATGTAGGCAAGATCGTCGCACATGTTCTTGCCCGGTTCGTCGGTCAGCTTGGCCACCGGCTGGCCGTTGCAGCGCACCATCTTGATCACCATCTGCGGCGCGTCGTGCCCGAGGTCGTGCATCAGGTTGGTGCCGATGCCGAAGGCCAGCCCGACGCGCTGATGGAAGCGCCGGTACAGCGCGACCACCTTGTCCACGGTCAACGCATCGCTGAACACGAGGGTCTTGCCGCGCGGCTCGACGCGGTGCCGGCGGTAGTGCTCGATCATCTGCTCACCCCACGCGAAAGGGTCGCCGGAGTCGTGGCGGGCGCCGTCGAACAGCTTGCAGAAGTACAGGTCGAAGTCGCGCAGGAAGGCCTGCAGGCCGTACACGTCGGCCAGTGCGATTCCCAGGTCGCCGCGGTACTCGCGGGCCCAGGTCTCGAAACCGAAGACCTGGGTGTCGCGCAATCGCGGGCCCAGCGCCTGGCAGGCCTGCAGGTACTCGTGGGCCATCGTGCCCAGCGGCACCAGGCCCATTTCGCGCGCCAGCGCGACATTGCTGCTGCCGGCCAGCTGCTCGCCCAGACCGCCGCGCAGGCGTTGCAGCACGCGGCGCTGCCAGGCGCGTGAATAGCGCCTGCGCGTGCCGTAGTCGGCGATGCGGCAGTCGTGCAGGTCCGGTTCGCGCAGCTTGCCGATCTTGTCGTCCAGGCGCGCCATGGCCGCCTCCTGGTCGGCATCGGCATGCGCATGCGCGGCCCACACCTCGCCGACGATGGCCAGCACCGGAACCTCGAACAGGATGGTGTGCAGCCACGGGCCGCGAATGACGATGTCGATCTCGCCGCGCTCGCGCGAGCGCGGGTCCTGCGCCGGCGTCGCGTGGATGCGCGAGCGGTTGAGCCGGAACAGCTCCAGGAAGTCGACGAAGTCGCTCTTCATGAAGCGCAGGCTGCGCAGGTAGTCGAGTTCCTCGGGCGCGAAGCGCAGGCTGCACAGCGCGTCGAGCTCGGCGTCGATGCGCGGCAGCAGCGGCGCCAGCTCGATGCCCGGGGTGCGGCAGCGGAAGCGATACTCCACTTCCGCGCCCGGGAAGTGGTGCAGCACCACCTGCATCATCGTGAACTTGTACAGGTCGGTGTCGAGCAGCGACTCGATGATCATCGGTCGTGGAAGCTCGTGAATTCGGCGGGTTCGGCGCGCTCGGTGTGCAGCGAGTTCTCCGGCGCATCCGGGTCGGCCCAGCCCAGAGACATGCCGCATACGAGCTGCTGCTGCGGCCCCAGGCCCAGCTCCTCGGCGATGATGCGGTGGAACTGCGTGAACGCTGCCTGCGGGCAGGTGTCGAGCCCGCGGGCGCGCGCGGCGACCATCAGGCCTTGCAGGAACATGCCGTAGTCCAGCCAGCTGCCCTGCTCCATCACGCGGTCGATGCTGAACATCAGTCCGACCGGGGCGTCGAAGAAGAGGAAATTGCGCCGGTGCTGCTCGTGCATGCGCTGCTTGTCGCCCTTGGCGATTCCCAGCAGTCCGTACAGATCCCACCCCACCTTGCGCCGGCGCTCCAGATAGGGGCTCTGCCAGTGCCGCGGGTAATACGCGTACTCCTCGACATGCTCGGCGTCGCGCTGCGGTGCGTCGTAGGCCTCGGCGACGCGCCGGCTCAGGCGCTCGCGCGCGGCGCCGGTGAGCACATGCACCTGCCAGGGCTGGGTGTTGCTGCCCGACGGCGCGCGCGCGGCCACGCGCAGGATCTGTTCGATCATCTCGCGCGGCACCGGACGCGGCAGGAAACGGCGCACCGAGCGGCGCGACGTGATCGCGTCGTCCACGGCGAGCGACGGGGGGCTGGGGGTTTGCGGCATGGTCCTGCAGTGTAGGCCGGCGACATCGCGCGCGTGGAGCGCGCCCCGGCGGGTTGCCCCACGGTGGTGCGCGCGTGCGCCGGCGGCGGGCGCTGGCCGTCATGCGAGGCGCGCCGGTGCCCGCTGCGCGGTGCGCGCGGCGACGGCGCGGCGCTGGCATGGCGCTTGCTCATGTAGCGCACAGCCCGAAAGTCCGGAATTCCCAGCCGATGCGACATGCGCGACCCCCAGCAAGACCCGGCGACGCCGCCCCCCAGGCGCAGATCGGCACCGAGGTCATCCGGCGCCTGGCGGCGCAGCGCGATCTCGAGCGCTTTTTCGAGCTGGCTGCCGCGGAGGCAGCGCGCGTGCTGCACGCCGACGGCGCGGCGCTGATCGAGACCGACGGCACGGAGCAATTGCGCTACCGCTTCTTCCAGGGCCTGCCGGATGACTACCGGCGTCTGGCGACAGGCTTTCGCTTCGCGCGCGACGAGGGCACCGCGGGCCAGGCGCTGCGCCTGGGCACCCCGGTGTACACCCCGCACTACGCGGCCAGCAGCCATGCCCTGCCCGACTTCGTGCGCAGCGGGCTGTGCGCGAACCTGGTGGTCCCGGTCGGGCCCGCCGACGACCGGCGCGGCGTGATCGCGCTGGCCTGGTTCGGCCAGGCGCCCGCGCATGCGCCCGATTCCGCGCAACTGGCAGTGGTCGAGATGGTCGCCGACCTGGTGTACTGGGCCCTGCACCGCCAGCGCCTGGAACTGAGCCTGGAGCAGCAGGCGCGCCACGACCCGCTGACCGGACTGCCCAACCGGCGCTACCTGCTCGAACGCCTCGACGCCATGCTGCGCCGGCACGCCGGCACACCGCCGCTGGCGCTGGCGTGGCTGGACCTGGACGGATTCAAGCCGGTCAACGACCTGCACGGGCACGAACAGGGCGACGCCGTGCTCGGGCTGTTTGCCGAGCGCCTGCGCACAGCCGTGCGCGAAGGCGATTTCGTGGCCCGTCTCGGCGGCGACGAATTCGCCGTCGTGTTGTGCGACGTGCACGACGAACAGGAACTGCACGAGCTGCTGCGACGACTGAGCTCCGGGCTCGAGCGTCCGTACCGACTGCGCGGCGGGGTCTCGGTGCGGTGCCCGCCCAGCATCGGCGCGGCGTGGGCGCGCGACGGCGATGCCGAGTCGCTGCTGCGCGACGCCGATCGCGCGATGTACCTGGCCAAGGGGCGGCACCGGACGGGACAGGCCGCCTGGCGCGTGTTCGCGTCGCCGGCGCCCGAGCCCGGCACGCACGAGACCGATTCCGCGCTGCCCGGCACGCTGGAATTGCACTACCAACCGGTGTTCGACCTCGAGACCCGCGTCGTGGTACGGGTGGAGAGCCTGGCCCGACTGCGTCGGCAGGGCCGCCTGCTGGCGCCGGCGGAGTTCCTCGGCGCGCTGGACCTGCGTCAGCAGCGTCGGCTGCTCGACGCCGTGCTCGAGACTGCGCTGGGCCAGCTCGCGCAATGGGAGCGACAGGGGCTGCACGGCCTGAGCGTATCGATCAACGCCGAACCCTACGCGCTGGGCGACGCCGATCTGGCGCAGCGCATCGCCACGCTGCTGCAGCAGCACGGGCTGCACGCCAGCCGCCTGACGCTGGAAATCCTCGAACGCGGGGCCCTGCTGGGGCGCGAAGCCACGGTGCGCCAGCTCACGCTGCTGCGCGCCATGGGGGTGCGCCTGGCCATCGACGATCTCGGCACCGGGCACTCCAGTCTGCTGCGCCTGCGCAGCCTGCCGATCGACGAGATCAAGCTCGACCGCGCCTTCGTGCGCGACATCGCGCGCAACCTGCAGGACATCGCCTTCGTGCGAAGCGTGCGCGAACTCGCGCACGGACTGCGCGTCGAGCTGGTGGCCGAAGGCGCCGAGAACCCCGACGTGATCGGCGTCCTGCGGGCGCTGGGCGTACGCCAGGTGCAGGGTTGGGGCATTGCGCGCGAGGTACCGGCCGCCGCGTTGCCGCGACTGCTGGCGCAGCTGGCGCAGTGGCAGCCGCAAGTCGCCGACGCGGCGCTGGCGCTGGCCTATGCCCATCACCTGAATCTGGATTCGCACATCCTCGGACTGCTGCGCAACGCGCCTGCGCAACTGCGCGCCACGGACGCGGCCGAGCCTGTGCAACATCAGCTCGAGACCACGCTGCGACAGGTTCCGCGGGCGTGGCAGCTGTACCGGCGTCAGCGCATACTGCTGGCCGACATGGCGCGGCATCACGAGCTCGACCTGCGCCTGCCGATACGGCGCTACCGCCAGCTCGGCGAGTCGCTGCGTGAATGCCTGGCGCTGGCCGCGCGCAGCGGCGCGCAGCTTTGCTGCACCACAACAGACAACTCCGGGGCCTGACCCGCCCACAAGTGCCGGGCAGCCCCGGGACGCAGCCCGGCGCGCCCCGCCCACGCAACCCAAGGGCCCTCATAACTGACTGTCATATTGTCCCTTTTCATGCCGACCAGAAATTTGTTGCGTCGCATCAAAAAACTTCTTGACAGGTGGAAACCAGGGTCTAGAATTCCTCTTGTGCACCGCACCAATCGAGCCGGATCCGCAATCCACGCTGTCACGGAAACGACTTGCAGGAACGACACAATCGAGCAGGCTGGGCTCAACTCCGGCCACCGACGAACCGAGAGCAGATGCAACCCACCCAGGAGCCGATGATGCTGACCCCCGAACAACTGATCGCCGCGCAAAAGTCCCAACTCGAGGCCCTGTTCGCCCTTTCGGGCAAGGCCGTCGACGGTTTCGAACGTGTCGTGGAGCTGAACCTGCAGACCCTGAAGACGGCGATGCACGAGAGCTCCGAGGCCGCGCTGGCCGCGCTGTCGGTGAAGGACCTGCAGGAACTGGCCTCGCTGCAGCCCAACCTGGCGCAACCGCTGGCCGAGAAGATGCTGTCCTACAGCCAGCACCTGTACGAGATCACCTCGGGCACGCAGGCCGAGATCGCCAAGGCGGTGGAAGCCAACGCCAACGAGATGAACCGCAAGGTGCAGTCGCTGGTCGACACCGCGACGAAGAACGCTCCGGCCGGCACCGAGACCGCCGTGGCGATCCTGAAGAGCGCGATGAGCGCGGCCAACAACGCCTACGACTCGCTGCACAAGGCGAGCAAGCAGGCCGCCGAGGTCGTCGAAGCGAACATCAACACCGTGACCAGCTCCGCCATCAAGGCGGCGCAGAACGGCAGCGGCCGCGCCAAGCGCGCCGCGGCCTGAGGTCCGGACCGCAACACCGCGACGCCGGCCCGTGCGGGGCCGGCGCGCAGGCGAGGCCGCCAAGACGGCCGCGACCCTTGTCTCCTCGGTACTTGCAAAAGTACCCTTGCAGGCCGATCGGCAACGATCGGCCTCTTTTTTTGTGCGCTTCGCGCGCGGCCGGGCCTCAGTCGCGCGCCAGCAGTTCCAGCAAGGCGCGCAGCAGCTCCTGCGGCTGCTCCTGCATCAGCGCATGGCCGCCGTCGAGCACACTCACCTGCGCCTGCGGCGCGGCCTCGCGCAGCGCCTCGGTGGCGCGCACCGGGGTCATGCGGTCGGCACGCCCCAGCACCAGCTGCAGCGGAACGCGCAGGCGCGCGGCCATCTGCAGCCCGTCGCGGTAGTCGTTGCAGGCGCCCAGGTCGGTGGCCAGCAGGTCGCCCGCCGGCCAGCGCGCCTGCACCGATTGCATCAGGCGCAGGCTGGCCTCGATCAGCGCCGGGTCCGGCGGCTGTTCGCGCGATCCCTTGTGCGACCACAGGGCGATGTCGCGCATCGCCGCCTGCACGTCGGTGCGCGCGCGCTCGAGCAGGACCGGCGACACCGTCATCGGCACCGCGGTCGCGACCAGCGCGACATGGCTGACCCGGCTGGGCGCCAGCGTCGCCGCGTGCAGCGCCACCAGCGAGCCCATGCTGTGGCCGACCAGTGCGCAGCGCGCCAGCCCGAGCGCGTCCAGCAGTTCGAGCAGCCAGCCCGCCAGCTCGGGCACCCCGGAGTACGGCGGCCCCGCGCTGGCCGAATGCCCGGGCAGATCGGGGGCGTAGACCGCATGCCCGGCGCGCGCCAGTCCCGGCAGCAGCGGCAGCCAGGCACGGTGGTCCTGGCCGGCGCCGTGCAGCAGCAGCACATCGGCGCCGCGACCCGGCTCCCCGGCGCGGTGCACGTACACCTCGCGCGAATCGACTAGACACTGCATGGGGCCCCTCCAGGCAATCCGGTTGATCCGACGCAGGCCGCGGCCTGCGCCGGCGACATGCGTCCCGCTTGCAGGCGGGAGTCGCGAAAACCGCGTCGCGCCGGAGGGCGACGTGGAATCCTGATCCCGGCTGCACTATATTGGTCCCATTCTCGCAAAGCCCACCGGAGACCGCGATGCAAGTACGGGACATTCTGCGCATCAAGGGAACTGCCCTGTTCACCGTCTCGCCCGACACGGCGCTGCACGAGGCGGCACGGACCATGGCGCTGCACGACGTGGGTTCGCTGGTGGTGATGCACGACGGCCGGCTGTCGGGCATGCTGACCTTCCGCGAGGTGCTGCAGGCCATGAGCGCCGAGCATCCGGCGCAGCGGCTGGCCGGCGAGGTGATGCTGCGCGACCCGGTGCACTGCTCGCCCGACACCAGCCTGGACGAACTGCGCCGCCTGCTGCTCGACAGCGGCACGCGCTACATCCCGGTGATGGACGGCACCACGCTGCTCGGCGTGATCTCGTTCCGGGACGTCGCGCGCGCCGTGGTGCAGGAACAGGACTTCGAGAACCGCATGCTCAAGGCCTACATCCGCGACTGGCCCCCGGAATCGGCGCAGCCCGGCGCCGCCTGAGTGCGTCGCCGCTAGGATTGGGCCTGCCGAGCAGCCGCGCCGACCGCGCGGCCGCGGCCACCGCCCCGCCCGCGAGCATGCCCTCCGACGCCCAGCCGCCACGTCCGACCCATCTGCTGTACCTGCACGGTTTCCGCTCGTCGCCGGCTTCGGCGAAGGCGCGCCAGACCCTGCAGCGCCTGCAGCAACTGCAGCGCGACGGCGAGGCGCCGGTGCAATGGTTGTGCCCGCAGCTGCCGCCGTCGCCGCGCGAAGCCATCGAACTGGCGCTGCGCCTGGTGCGTGAAGCGGCGCCGCGGCGCCTGGTGCTGGTGGGCAGCTCGCTGGGCGGCTTCTACGCCACCTGGCTGGCCGAGCGTCTGGACTGCCGCGCCGCGCTGCTCAACCCGGCGGTCGACCCGGCGCGCGACCTGCGCGCCAGCATCGGCGAGATGGGCAGCTGGCATGATCCCGCGCTGCGCTTCGAGTTCACCGCCGAACACGTGCAGCAGCTGCACGACTACGAACTCGGGCCGCTGCAGGCCCCGCTCGCGCACCCCGAGCGCTACCTGGCCGTCGTGGCACGCGACGATGAGGTCCTGGATGCGCGGGAAATGCTGGCGCGCTATGCCGGCGCGACCCTGCGCATCGCCGACAGCGGGGGGCATGCGCTGGAAGACTACGCGGCCAGGCACTGCGACGCGGTGCTGGCCTTTCTCGGCGTGAACGCCGACTGAACGGAATCCTTCGTGAGTTACATCGTATTCGAGGAGGCCGGCAAGCTCGCGACCGCGCGGGTGATGAGCCAGGCCGATGCATCGCTGCAGCTGGAACTGCCCAGCGGCAAGCGCCAGAAGATCAAGCTGCAGCAGGCGCTGCTGCGCTTCGACTCCCCCGATCCCGATGCGCTGATGCAGTGGGCGCAGGCCCAGCAGGAAGACATCGAGCTCGACCTGTTGTGGGAGTTCGCTCCCGAGGACGAATTCGGCTTCGAGCAACTCGCCGCCGAGTACTACGGCGCCGCCGCCGACGCGCGCCAGCAGGCGGCGGTGCTGCTGCGCCTGCATGGCGCGCCGCACTATTTCTCGCGTCGTGGCAAGGGGCGCTTTCGCAAGGCGGCGCCGGAGGTGCTGCAGGCGGCGCTGGCCGGCATCGCGCGGCGCCAGGAGCTGGAGCGGCGCATCGATGCCGATGCGCACGAGCTGGAGCAGGGCCGCTGCCCGCCGCCCATCGCCGAGCGCCTGTACACGCTGCTGTTCAAGCCCGACAAGAACGGCCCCGAGTACAAGGCGCTGGCGCTGGCCATGCGGCGCAGCGGCAAGGGCGCGCTGCAGCTGCTGCGCGAGGCCGGCGCGATCGCGTCGCCGTGGCGCTTCCACATGCAGCGCTTCCTGCTCGAGTACTTCCCGCGCGGGACCGGCTTCGGCGAGATCGCGCTGCCGCGCGTGGCAGCGGACGAGCTGCCGCTGGCCGACGTGCGTGCCTTCAGCATCGACGATTCCGCCACCACCGAGATCGACGACGCGCTGTCGGTGCGCGCCGGCGACGACGGCTCGATGCGGGTCGGCATCCACATCGCCGCGCCGGCGCTGGCGCTGGGACGCGACAGCACCTGGGACCTGGCGGCGCGCCAGCGCATGTCCACCGTCTACATGCCCGGCGACAAGATCACCATGCTCCCCGACGAGCTGGTGCAGGCCTTCACCCTTGCCGAAGGCGCCAGCGTGCCCGCGGTGAGCCTGTACGTGGACTTCGACGCGCAATGCCGCATGCTCGGCTTCGAGACCCGCGTCGAGCGGGTGCCGATCTGCGCCAACCTGCGTCACGACCAGCTCGACGAGGCGGTCACCGAGCAATCGCTGGGCGCCGACCCGGCGAACCAGGACTACCCTTGCGCGGCCGAGCTGGCGCAGCTGTGGCGGCTGGCGCAGCAGCTCAAGGCCGGGCGCGAGCAGGTGCGCGGACGCCCCGAGCGCAACGCCGGGGTGGACTACACCTTCCGCGTGCACGGCCTCGACCTCGGCGAGGACGCGGCGCGCGTGGACATCGTGCCGCGGCGCCGCGGAGCGCCGCTGGACCTGATCGTGGCCGAGATGATGATCCTGGCCAACTCGACCTGGGGCGGCTGGCTGGCCGAACTCGGACTGCCCGCGATCTACCGCAGCCAGAGCGGGATGGGCGCCAATCTGCGCACCCGCATGGGCACGCGCGCCGCGCCTCACCAGGGTCTCGGGGTCGCGCAGTACGCGTGGTGCACGTCGCCGCTGCGCCGCTACGCCGATCTCGTCAACCAGGGTCAGATCATCGCCGCCGCGCGCCACGGACGCACGGCGGCGCTGGCGGCGCCCTACCGCCCGAAGGACGCGCAGCTGTTCGCGGTGGTTGGAGCCTTCGAGGAGGCCTACAAGGCCTACGCCGACTTCCAGCGCGGCATGGAGCGCTACTGGACCCTGCGCTACCTGCGGCAGCAGGGAATCGAACAGGCTGAAGGCGCCGTGCTGCGCGAAGGCCTGGTGCGCGTGGACGGGCTACCGCTGGTACTGGCCGCGCTCGGGGCGCAGGAGCTGCCGCGTGGAACCCGCGTGCGCGTGCGCTTCGGCCACCCCGACCTGATCACCCTCGAACAGCCCTGCCACGTCGTGCAGGTGCTGCATGACACGACCCCCGCGGCCGAGACCGCCGAGTCGCCCGAGGGCGAGGAAGAGGAATCGCTCGCCGGAGGGCTGCAGCTGGCCGTGGATGCGCAGCAGGAGGCGGTCGACGACCCGGCCACGGCGCAGCCGGCGACACAGCCGGCCCAGCACACCGGCAGCCACCTGCACGACGGCGCCGCCGCCGCCCCCGGCAACTGAACGACACCAGCATGCTCGCCGCCCGCCGCCCGAACCTGCGCCTGAGCCCGCTGCAATGGGCGATCGGCGTCTCGGTGGCGCTGCACGTGGTGGTACTGGCACTGCACTTCGGCGCCCCTCGCACCTTCGACCGCGCCTTCGAGAACCCGCCGCTGTCGGTGGTGCTGGTCAATCGCGCCAGCCCGGACGCGCCACGGCATCCGCAGGCCCTGGCGCAGGCCAACCTGGAAGGCGGCGGCACCGCGCGCGCGGGCCTGGCCGCGACGCCGCTGCCGGCGGCGCAGCGCACGCAGGCGGGCGACTCCGCACAGCCCGCGCATCAGCGCGCGCAGCACCAGGCACCGCGGCGTCAGCAGGTGCTCAGCGCACAGCGCAGCCAGATCGTCACGCTGCAGGACGCGCAGCGTGGCGAAGCCGCGTCACCGCGCGACCAGACCGAACTGCAGCAGCGTAGGCGCGAACTGCTGCAGCTGATCGGCACCATCCAGCGCCGCATCGAACTGGACAACGCTCGTCCGCGCAGGCGTTTCGTCGGCCCCAGCACGCGCAGCGTTCCGTACGCGCTGTACTACGACCGCATGCGCGAGAAGATCGAACGCCTGGGCACCGCCGACTTCCCGCAGCGCGACGGCCACAAGCTGTACGGGCGCCTGATCATGGCCATCACCGTCGACTCCGGCGGGCGCGTGCTGCGCGCCGAGGTCGTGCGCGGATCGGGCGATGCGCTGCTCGACAACATGGCACGCGCCATCGTCGAGGCCGCGCAGCCCTTCGGCGGCTTCACGCCCGCGATGCTGCGCGACGCCGACCAGATCGTGGTCGTCGCCGGATTCGATTTCACCCGCGACCGCGGCCTGAGCACCGAGCTGCGCGCGCCGGACCCGCCGCCGCAGGCGCCAGCCACCCGATGAGCCTCCCCGACCTCTACGCCGTGCTCGGCAACCCGGTGCAGCACAGCCGCTCGCCGCGCATCCATCAGTTGTTCGCGCAGCAATGCGGGCAGACGCTGCGCTACGAGCGCAGGCTGGTTCCGCCAGGCGCCTTCGACGCCGCGCTGGCGGCGCTGCGCGCCGAAGGCGCGCGGGGCTGCAACGTCACCGTGCCGTGCAAGTTCGACGCGGCGCGCGCGGCTTCGCGCCTGTCGCCGCGCGCCGAACTGGCACAGGCGGCCAACACGCTGGGCTGGGACGAGCAGGGGCTGCTGTGGGGCGACAACACCGACGGCATCGGGCTGGTGCGCGATCTGGCGCGCCTGCTCGGGCGCGACGGCGCCGAGCAGGCGCTGCGCGGCATGCGCGTGCTGCTGCTGGGCGCCGGCGGCGCGGCCTGCGGGGTGCTGGGAGCGCTGATCGAGGCCGGCGCGGCGCAACTGGAGGTGTGGAACCGCAGCCCCGAGCGCGCCGAGCGGCTGGTGCAGCGGCACGCCGGACTCGCCGCCCGGCACGGGGCCGCACTGGGCGCCAGCCGCGCGCCGGCGCGCGGGCACGACCTGGTGATCCACGCCACCGCCGGCTCGCTGGGCGGCGAGCTGCCGCAACTGCCGCCCGAGGTGCTGCACGCCGGCGCGCTGGCCTACGACATGATGTACGGGGCGCGACCGACACCCTTCGTGGCGCTGGCGCGCGCCGCCGGCGCGCGCGCGCACGACGGCCTGGGCATGCTGGTGGAGCAGGCGGCCGAGAGTTTCGCGCTGTGGCGCGCGACGCGCGTGCGCACGGAGCCGGTGCTGCGCCAGCTGCGCGCCGAACTCGACGCCGAGGCCGCGGCGCACTGAGGCGGCGCGCGATGCCCAGGCGTCCTTCGCGCCCTCACGCGCTGCGCCGGCTGGCGCTGCTGGCGTGTTGCGCCCTGCTCGTGCTGCAGGGCTACTTCGCGCTGCGCATCGCGCTGTGGTCGGTGCTGCCGGTGCATGACACCGCGTTCATGCGCGCCGCGCAGATACGCATGCTGCACGAGCGCCAACCGGTGCAGTGGCGCCACGACTGGACGCCCTACGCCGACATCAGCCCCTGGCTCAAGCGCTCGGTGGTGGCATCCGAGGATTCCACCTTCCTGGTCAACCCGGGCGTCGACTGGCAGGCATTGCGCGACGCGTGGATCCGCGACCACAGCCGCTACGCCGAACGCCGGCACCTGCTGGTCGGCGGCTCGACCATCACCCAACAACTGGCGAAGAACCTGTTCCTGTCCCCCGAGCGCAGCTACCTGCGCAAGGGGCAGGAGCTGGTGATCACCGGCATGCTGGAGCTGCTGCTGGACAAGCGGCGCATTCTCGAGATGTACCTGAACAGCGTCGAATGGGGCAACGGCGTGTACGGTGCGCAGGCCGCCGCGCAGGCCTATTTCCACGAGCCGGCGTCGCGGTTGTCGCGACTGCAGGGTGCGCGCCTGGCGGTGATGCTGCCGGCGCCGCGCTACTTCCAGCATCACCTGTACGGGCCCTACATCGACCGCCGCAGCTACGTCATCGCGGCCCGCGCGGCGCAAGCGCAGATCCCGCGCTGAGCGCGGCGCGCAGCCTGCGGCCTCGGCGTGCCCGCCTCAGCGTGCCGCCACGTCGGCGAAGGCGGCGTCGGCGGCGCGCAGCGTCGCGTCGAGCACCTCGTCGTCGTGCGCGCTGGACACGAAGCCGGCCTCGAACATGCTGGGCGCCAGGTACACGCCGCGGGCCAGCATGGCGTGGAAAAAGGCCTTGAAGGCCTCGAGATCGGCGCGCGCGACCTCGGCGTAGCTGCCCGGCAGGCCGGATGCGAAGTACACGCCGAACATGCCGCCCTCGCAGTCGGTGCGCAGCGGCACGCCGTGACGTGCCGCGGCCTGCTCCAGACCCTGCATCAGGCGCCGCGTCGCGGCGCCCAGCGACTCGTAGAAACCCGCGCGCCGCACGATGCGCAATTGCGCCATGCCGGCGGCCACCGCCACGGGGTTGCCCGACAAGGTGCCGGCCTGGTAGACCGCGCCCAGCGGCGACAGCTGGCGCATCACGTCGGCGCGCCCGCCGAAGGCGGCCAGCGGCATGCCGCCGCCGATCACCTTGCCCAGCACCACCAGATCGGGACGGATGCCGTAGACCTGCTGCGCGCCGCCGAGCGCCACGCGCAGCCCGGTCATCACCTCGTCCCACACCAGCAGGGAGCCGTGCCGCGTGCACAGCTCGCGCAGGCGGCGGTGCCATTCGGCGCTGCCGCGCACGAAGTTCATGTTGCCGGCGATCGGCTCGACCAGCACGCAGGCGATCTGCGAACCGCGCGCCGCGAACAGCTCGTCGAGTTGCGCGATGTTGTTGTATTCCAGCACCAGCGTGTGCGCGGCGACGTCCGCCGGAACGCCGGCCGAACTCGGGTTGCCGAAGGTCAGCAGCCCGGAGCCGGCCTTCACCAGCAGGCTGTCGGCGTGACCGTGGTAGCAGCCCTCGAACTTGACGATGGCGTCGCGCCCGGTGAAGCCGCGCGCCAGGCGCAGCGCGCTCATCGCCGCCTCGGTTCCGCTGGAGACCAGGCGCAGCATCTCGGCCGCCGGCATCACTTCGCGGATCGCCTCCGCCATGTCGATCTCGTCGGCGGTCGGCGCGCCGAAGGACAGCGAGCGCGTCGCCGCGCGCTGCACGGCCTCGATGACCTCGGGATGCGCATGCCCGGCGATCATCGGCCCCCAGGAGCCGATGTAGTCGATGTAGCGCGTGCCCTCGGCGTCGAACATGTACGGGCCCTGCGCGCGGTCGATGAAGCGCGGAGTCCCGCCGACCTGGCGGAAGGCCCGCACCGGCGAGTTGACGCCGCCGGGAATGCTGCGCTGTGCGCGCTCGAACAAGGACTGGTTGGTCTGCTGGCTGGACATGGGTGGTTCCGACACGAAAAAGCGCCGCCGTCGCGGCGCCGTGCTGCGACGCAATACGCGAGCCGCGAGCGCGCCGTCGGCGCGCTGCGCCCGCTACTGCAGGCCGACCGGCGAAATCGACTCGCCTTCGCCCTCGGGGCCGGTCTGCGCCCAGAAGAAGCGGTCGGGCACGAGATTGCCCATTCCGGGGCGGTAGGCGAAGTCCAGGCTCTGATCCAGGAATTCCAGAGCCTCGTGCACCGCCTGGTCCAGCTTGGCACCGGTCGCGAGCAAGGACGCCACGGCCGCCGTCAACGTGTCGCCGGCACCGGAGAAGCCGGCGTCGAACATCTCGAAACGTTCCCGGAGCAACTGCCGGCGCGGACTCAGCAGCACGTTCTCGACATGGTTCTCGGGCACCAGCACGCCGCTGACCAGCAGGTACTGCACGCCCATCGACTGAGCCTGCTGCATCAGCGCATCGGGGGTCGGAGGCTGCTCGCGCTCGACGTCGGGGAACAGGAACTGGCTCAGGGCGGTCGCATTGCCGCACAGCAGGCGGGTCTGCGGCAGCACCAGTTCCTGCATCGCCTTGATGTATTCCTCGACCTGCGATTCCTCCAGCGCCTGCAGGTTGCCCACGTAGGTCACCAGGGGCACCTGCGAGTAGTCGGCCAGCAGTTCGGCGACCGCGCTGACCACGTCGACGCTGCCGAGGAAGCCGACCTTCCAGGCCGCCAGCTCGACGTCCTGCAGCACGGCGCGCGCCTGCTCGACCACCGAGTCGGCGTCGATCTCGACGATGTCGAACACCTCGGCGGTGTCGCACACCCAGATGGAGGTCGTGACGGGCAGCGCGTGGCAGCCCACCGCCGCGCACACCGCCTGGTCGGCGCTCAGCCCCGCCGCACCGCTGGGGTCGGCGGCGTTGAGGAACATCACTGCGGGGGGAGATTCGGGGGCTTCGCTGGATGGAGGCATGATGACGCGTTTCGCGAAAGTGGACTGCGGGAGCGGCGGCGGACGGCCAAGCCCTCGGTCGTCCGGTCGGCCAGATGCCACAGAAGCTACGGCACTGGTTCGTAGAATGATTGAATCTTATGCCAGAGGACGATACGCTGTGACGCAACCTGACTTCAAGACCTGGATGTGCCTGATCTGCGGGTTCGTGTACCAGGAGGAGCTGGGCCATCCGGAAAGCGGCCTCGCCCCCGGTACGCGCTGGGCCGACGTTCCGATGAACTGGACCTGTCCGGAATGCGGCGCACGCAAGGACGATTTCGAGATGGTGCAGATCTGAGCCGCCTTGCGGCCCCGGCGCTGCACCCGAACCCTTTGGCTCACGGAGATTGCGCTTGAGTTCGGCCCCCGCTTCGTTCAAGGTCCTGGTGATCGACGACAGCAACACCATCCGGCGCAGCGCGGAGATCTTTCTCAGGCAGGCCGGCTTCGAGGTATTGTTGTCGGAGGATGGGTTCGACGCGTTGTCCAAGGTCAACGACACGATGCCGGACCTGATCTTCTGCGACGTGCTGATGCCCCGCCTGGACGGCTACCAGACGGTGGCGATCATCAAGCGCAGCCCCCGGCACGCATCGATCCCGGTGGTCATGCTGTCGTCGAAGGACGGCGTGTTCGACAAGGCGCGCGGCCGCATGGTCGGCGCCGAGGCCTACCTGACCAAGCCATTCACCAAGGACCAGTTGCTGCAGGCGGTCAACGCGCACCGCCAGGCCGCGCATGCGCCCGCCGAGGGCGCGCCAAGCGTCAAACCCGCCCAATCATGAGCATCCGCAAGATCCTGATCGTCGACGACTCGCGCACCGAGCTGTACTTCCTGTCCGATCTGCTGAACAAGAACGGCTATGTCGTGCGCACCGCCGAGAACGGCGAGCAGGCGCTGGCCGCGATCGAGCAGGACCGGCCCGACCTCGTGCTGATGGACATCGTGATGCCCGGACTCAACGGTTTCCAGCTGACGCGCCAGATCACGCGCAATCCGGCCTACCGCGAGCTGCCGATCATCGTCTGCACCAGCAAGAACCAGGAAACCGACAAGCTGTGGGCGATGCGCCAGGGCGCTCGCGACTACGTCACGAAGCCGGTCGATCCGCACGACCTGCTGAGCAAGATCATGGCGCTGAACTGACGCGCCCACCCCGCACGACGACCAGCCCATGGCACGAAGCTCGCTGATCGAATTCCAGGGTCGCCTGGCCGCCCGCCTGCAAGGCGCGCAGCAGAACCGCAGCGAGTCGCGCTGGCTGGCAGTCAGCGCCGGTTCGCACCACCTGCTGCTGCCGCTGGCGCAGTCTGGCGAGATCTCGCCATGGGAGCCGCCGACCCCGCTGCCGCACGCGCGCACGTGGTTCGCCGGGCTGCTGAACCTGCGCGGCGTGCTGTGCGGCATCGTCGACCTGGCAGGCTTCCTGGGCGACGCCGAGGTACGCGACCCGCAGGCGCGTGCCGGATCCGGCAGCCGCCTGGTGCAGTTCTCGCCGCGCCTGGAGATCAACTGCGCGCTGCTGGTCGACCAGCTCGCCGGGCTGCGCACGCCCGGACAGCTCAGCGTCGAGGCGGGCACGCCGCCGGCCGCTCCGCCGTGGCTGGGTCCGCCGCTGCGCGACTCCACCGGGCAATCCTGGCGCGAACTCGACCTGGCGCTGCTGTCGCAGGACGAGCGCTTCCTGCAGATCGTCTGAGCGTCCAGACCTCGCCCCGATCGCGCCCCGATTCCGTTCCCGCCACCTCCTCTTCCTTCCTCCAGCCGTCGATACCCGTCGGAGCAGCCATGGCCTTGTTCCCCCTGTTCTCCTCCAAGCGCCCCTCCGCCGATGCCACGGCCTTCGCGGCCAGTGATGCCACGGTCGGCGGTCCCACGCTGTCGGCGGCGATGCAGGACCAGCGCGACGTCGAGAACAGCCGCGCGGACGAGAACATCCGCAGGCTCGCGCTGATCGGCCGACTGCCGGTGGCGCGCCAGCAGCGGCTGCTGATCGGCCTGCTCGTGGCGTCCGCGATCGTCGTCGCGGTGTCGCTGGTGGCCACGTTGCGCGTGACCTCCGCGTCGGCCGGGCTGCTCAACACCTCCGGCGACGCGCTGATGCAGTCGCAGCGCCTGGCCAAGTCGGTCAGCGCCGCGCTGCTGGGATCGCGAGAGGGCTTCGGCGAGCTGGCCGCCAGCGCCGACGCGCTGCACGCCGACCTGCAGCGCCTGCATGCCGGCAACGTGCTCGGAGTGGGCGGAGCGAGTCTGAGCGCGATCAGCCCGATGGTCGATGCGACGGTGAAGAACGCGCGCGTGGTGGTGCGACTGCAACCGCTGCTGACGCAGACCAGCCAGGCTCTGGGCACCATCAGCCGCGACTCGGATTCGCTGCTGCAGGCGGCGCAGACCCTGACCTCGCTGCTGCTGCAGCAAGGAGCCGCGCCGCCCGACGTGTCGGCGGCCGCGCAGCTGGAGATGCTGACCCAGCGCATCGGCAAGTCGGCCAACGAGTTCCTGTCCTACAGCGGCATCAACCCGGAGGCGGTGTTCGCGCTGGGCCGCGACCTGCGCACCTTCGACCAGCTCAGCACCGGGCTGCTGGACGGCGACTCCGACTTGCAGCTGAGCCCGGTGCACGGCGAGGCGCGCGCCCAGCTGCAGGGCATGCGCGGTGCCTTCGCCGGCGTCTCGAAACTGTCGGCGGGCATTCTGGCGAACCTGCAGAGCCTGAGCAATGCGCGGCTGGCCCAGGCCGCCGTGCTGCATGACTCGGAGCCGCTGCTGCACGGTCTGCAGGCCCTGCAGAAGCACTACTCGTCGCAGGCCGGGGTGGGCAGCGTCGAGCTGTGGGCGCTGGCCGCGGGCAGCCTGCTCGGGGTGCTGGCGCTGCTCGGCCTGGGACAGCTGTACGTGCAGGACACGCGCGAGCGCGCCGTGCAGTCCGAACGCGAGCGCCGGCTCGCCGAGCGCCAGGAGCAGGAGGCCCGGCGCAGCAACGAGGCCAACCAGGCGGCGATCCTGCGCCTGATGAACGAACTGCAGAACGTCGCCGAGGGCGACCTGACCCAGCAGGCCACGGTGACCGAGGACATCACCGGGGCCATCGCCGACTCGGTCAACTACACCGTCGAGGAACTGCGCAGCCTGGTGGCGCAGGTGCAGAAGACGGCCGAGCAAGTGCGGCGCGCGTCGACCCAGGCGCAGACCACGTCCGGGGACCTGCTGCGCTCGTCGGAGCAGCAGCTGATCGAGATCCGCGAGACCGGGCGCTCGGTGCTCGACATGGCCGAGCGCATCAACACCGTGTCGGCGCAGGCGCAGCAGTCCTCGATGGTGGCCCGCCAGTCCCTGGAAGCCGCCGAGCAGGGCCTGCTGGCGGTGCGCAACTCGATCGAGGGCATGAACTCGATCCGCAGCCAGATCCAGGACACCTCCAAGCGCATCAAGCGCCTGGGCGAGTCGTCGCAGGAGATCGGCGAGATCACCGAATTGATTTCCGACATCACCGAGCAGACCAACGTGCTGGCGCTGAACGCCGCCATCCAGGCCGCGTCCGCCGGCGACGCCGGGCGCGGCTTCTCGGTGGTGGCCGAGGAAGTGCAGCGCCTGGCCGAGCGCTCGGGCGAGGCGGCCAAGCAGATCGCCGCGCTGGTGCGCGCGATCCAGACCGACACGCAGGACGCCGTCGCGGCGATGGAAAAGAGCACCCAGGGCGTGGTCGAGGGGGCCCGGCTGTCCGACAGCGCGGGCGCCGCGCTGTCCGAGATCGACCGTGTATCGCGCCACCTGGCCGAACTGATCGAGCGCATTTCGCACCAGGCGCTGACCGAGGCGCAATCGGCCAGCCAGGTGGCGACGAGCATCCAGCACATCTTCGCGGTGACCGAACAGACCGGCGACGGAACCCGAACCACCGCCGAACTGGTCACCGAGCTCGCACGCGTGGCCGAGGTGCTGCGCGAATCGGTGTCGCGCTTCAAGATCGGCTGAATCGCCGCCGCACCCCGTCCCGCTCCCCGTTTTCTCGCGCAATCACGTCCCACCACCCGGCATGAACGACGTCGCCTCGACACCGCTGAGCTCCGCGCCGTCCGACCCCGGCGCGCTGTCCTGGGTCCTGGAGCAGGTCCGGGACAACCTGCTGGGCGCGCTCGCCGCGGTACGCCGCCAGGCGCAACTCGGCGCCGTGGAAGGCGCCGACGCGCAGCCCGCGGGCGTGCTGCTGCAGGCGCGCACCCATGTGCACCAGGCCGCCGGCGCGCTCGAACTGCTGGGCCAGTCCGGTGCGGTGCGCCTGCTGCAGGCCGCCGAACGCGTGCTGCTGCGCGTGCTGGAGCAGCCGCAGCGTCTCGACGCCACCGTGGTGGAGGCCCTGGAGTCCGGGCTGCACGCCGCGCTGGATTACCTGGAGGCGCGCGCCAGCGGACGCGACGAGCCGGCGATCAAGCTGTTCCGCCAGTACCGCGGGCTGTGCGACCTGAGCGGCACCGAAGCGGCGCATCCGGCCGAATTGTGGGATTTCGCGTGGGAATGGCCGCAGCTCCCCGACGACGGCGCCGCGGTGCGCGCGCTGGGCGTGCAGGCCCGCAGCGACTATGAACGCGCATTGCTCGACGTGCTGCGCGCCGGCGACATGCGCGGCGCCAGCACGGCCATGCAGTCGGTGGCGCGCCAGGCGCAGGCGGCCAGCCGCGGGGACGAGCGCGCGCTCTGGTGGATCGCCGAGGGGTTTTTCGCGGCCCTCGGCGACGACCTGATCGAGCCCGACATCTACGTCAAGCGCCTGTGCAACCGGCTGAACCTGCAGTTGCGCCAGATGCTCGCCGGACAGGCGCACGCGTCGCGGCGCCTCGTGCACGAACTGCTGTTCTTCTGCGACCAGGCACTTTCCAGGGCGCAGGAGCGCTCCCGACCGGCTCCGCCGGCGCTGCGCGCGGTGGCCGATGCGCTGGGCCTGCACGCGCACGCGGTGGTGGACTGGCAGCAACCGCACTTCGGGCTGCTCGACCCCGCGCTGGTGCAGCAGGCGCGCAAGCGCATGGTGCAGGTCAAGGACGGCTGGGCGCACATCGGCAACGGCGACTTCAGCCGGCTCTCGCGCCTGCAGGACAACCTGCAGCAGCTCGGACTGCTCATGCGCCAGCTGTGCGCGGGCGCCGAGGTGCTTCCGGCCGCGGTCGAGCGCATGGTGCAGGTCATCGGTGCGCAGCGCACGCTGCTGACCCCGGAGCGCGTGCTCGAGGTCGCCACGGCGCTGCTGTTCCTGGAGGCTTCGCTGGTGCACTTCCGCGCCGACGACGCGGAGTTCCTGCCGCGCGCGCGCGAGCTGGCGCAGCGCCTGCAGCGCAGTGCACAGGGCTACGCCAGCGAGGCCTTCGCGCCGTGGATGGAGGAGCTGTACCGCAAGGTCTCGGAAACCCAGACCCTGGGCACCGTGGTGCAGGAGCTTCGCCACGACATGGCGACGGTCGAGCGTCTGCTCGACGCGTACTTCCGCGATCCGCGCACCCTGCCCGAGCTCGAACCGGTGCCGCGCCTGCTGGGCCAGATGCGCGGCGTGCTGTCGGTGCTCGGCATGGACGTCGGGTCGCAGGCCCTGGGACACATCCGGCACAGCGTGGAAAACCTGATGACCGCGCCGCTCGAGGAAGCCGCGGCGCGCCAGCCCGGCGGAGCCTTCGACCGCCTGGCCGCGAACATCGGCGCGCTGGGCTTCATGGTCGATCTGCTGGGCTACCAACCCGATCTGGCCAGGGCCTCGTTCCAGTTCGACCCGCACAGTGGGGAACTGCGCCCGGTGGTGCCCCATGCGCGCCACGGCGCGCCCGGCCCCGAGCGCGCACCGGCCGATGAACCCGCGGCGCAAGCCGCGCCGGGCACGCCGGCGCCCGCCGACATGGCGCTGCCCTCCACCGCCGAGCCCGTCGAGATGGAACTCGACGAACTGGGCGCCTTTGCGCTGGAGGAGGCGGACACGCTGGTCCCGCCGCCCGAGACGGTGCAGCCCCTGGCCGCCGCGACGATGTCCGAACTGGTGCAGCGGGCTGCGCCGCTGCCGCAGTCCGAGGTCGAGGCCGAGGAGGCCGTCGATCCGGAACTGCTGGAGATCTTCCTCGAAGAAGCCGACGAGGTGGTCGCGCAGGGTCGCGAGCGCATCGCCGACCTGCGCTCGCCCGAGCCCGCTGAGGACTCGCTGACCGCGCTGCGGCGCTGCTTCCACACGCTCAAGGGAAGCTCGCGCATGGTCGGCATGCGCGATTTCGGCGAAACCGCGTGGGCACTGGAACAATCCCTCAACCAGGTGCTCGCCGAGGGACACGGCGCGCCGCCCGACCTGCTGCACCTGGCGCTGCGTGCGCTCGACGAACTGGAAGCCTGGGCGCATGCGTTGCGCGCGGGAGACGCCGAGGGCTACAGCAGCGCCGAACTCGTGCGCGAGGCCCAGGCCCTGCGCGGCCAGACCCCGGCCCAGCCGGGCCCGGCTGGGCCGTGGACGCAAGCGCCCGAACCCCATGCCGAACCTGCGCAGCCGGACCTGACACCGCAGACCGCGACGCGGGAACTCGCCGAAACGCCCCCGCTGGAGCTTCCCGAGCTTCCCGAGCTTCCAGAACTGCCGGACCTGCCGGGGGCAGCGCAGCTCATGGAATCCGCGGAATTTGCGGAATTCGCGGAATCGCCGCAACTGGCGGAACCTGCGGCCGTCGAGCAGGATCTGCAAGCCCCGTGGCTCGCCGAGGCCCCGGAGTTCGAAGCCCCCGCGCAGCCCGCCGAGGCACAGGCATTCGACGAGTCGCTGCCTGTCGACGAAAGCATCGAACTGGGCGAAAAGGCCGAGGAGCCGTCACCCGCCGCGCAGGTCCCGCTGCCCCCGCTGGCGGCCGTGTCGGCATGGCCCGACGCGTCGCTGCTCGACCTCGGCGGCACCCCGCAAGCGCAGGCTGCCGCCACGCCGGACGACGGCGCGGCCATCGCGCCCGAGGTGGCGAGCCTGCTGGACTCGACACCGCCGCTGCCGCAACTGCAGCCCGAATTCCCGTCCGAGATCGAGATCGCCGAATTCACGGCCGGCGAAGCCGCGCCGCAGGCGTCCGAGGAACAGGCTCCCGTCGAAGCGGCCGAGCCCGTCCCGGCCGCCTCGACCGCCACGAACGAGGCGAGCCAGGAGCCTGAAGAACAGGAGGCCCTCGCGGCCCATGAGCCGCGCAGTGTCGAGGACCTGCACATTCCCCAGGCGCTGCATGCGATCTTCCTGAACGAGGCCGACGAACTCCTGCGTCGTCTCGAGCATGGCCTTGCCGCCTGGTCCCTGCTGCCGCAGGTGCCGATCGGCGACGAGACGATGGCGCTGGCGCACCAGCTGCGCGGAAGCTCCGCCACCGTCGGGCTGCACAGCGTGCAGCAGCTGGCCGGCTTGCTGGAGCAAGCGATCCAGGGCCAGGGCGCGCAGCCGCTGGCGCTGGACGAGGACGAGCGCGCACTGCTGCAGCAGTCGGTGGAGGAGATGCGGCGCGTGCTGCATCAATTCGCCGCCGGCTTCGTGCGCGATGCGCACCCACCGCTGGTGGAGTCCCTGCAGGCGCTGGTCCGCCGACTCGACGAGTTGCAGGCCGCGGCTGCACTGGCGGTGGCGCAAGGCGCCGAGGCGCAGGAGCAAGCCCCGATCGACGAAACTGCGATCGAGCCAATCCCCGCCGACCTGCAGGCGCAAGCCCCCGAAACCGTCCCAGGTCCCGAGGCGGCGCCGGACTTCGATGCGCAGGCCGCGGCGGAACACGCGCCATGGCCGTGGGCACCGGCGGAAGCCGCCGAGGCGCCAGGGCAACCGCTCGCCCCCCCGGCCGACGAGCTCGAACTGCACGACGAGCTCACCGAGGACCTGGCTGAGCCGGGGTACTGGCCCGAGGCACGAACGGAACCGGAGCAGGCGCAGGCGGAACCGGAGCTGAGCGAGCAGCCGGCCGTCTGGCCGGCGCAGGTCGTGCAACCGGCGGCGCTGGAGGACACCACCGCGCCGGATCCGAATGCGCGCGACGTCATCGACGCCGAGCTGTTCCCCATTTTCGAGTTCGAGGCAGCCGAGTTGCTGCCGCAACTGGGCAGCGCGCTGCGCCAGTGGGAGACTCGCCCCGGCGACACCGCGGCGCCGCGCCAGGCCATGCGCCTGCTGCACACCTTCAAGGGCAGCGCCCGCATGGCCGGCACCATGGCGCTGGGCGACATGGCCCACGCGCTGGAATCCGACATCGAGGCGCTGCTCGGCCGGCATGAAACGCAACGCCCGGACGAGCAGGCGCTGCTGGACCTGATTGCTCGCTTCGACGCGCTGAACACGCGTTTCGAGCGACTGCGCGAGGCCAGCAGCCGCGGCCAGACCGAACTCGGCGAAATCCACCCGGAACGCGTGCTGCTGGAGGAGCAAAGCGAGCAGGCGCCCGGCGAAACCGAGCAGCCGCACGGAGCATTGCCGCGGCGTCCTGCAGCGACCGCCCCCGAGCCGGTCACGGCATGGGGACGCGCCCAACCGGTGCGTGTCCAGGCCGCGCTGCTCGACCGCCTGGTCAACCAGGTGGGCGAGGTCACCATCGCGCGCGCCCGGCTCGACAATGAGTTCGAGCTGATCCGCGGCGGCGTGCGCGACCTCGGCGACAACCTGTCGCGTCTGCGCGCGCAGGTGCGCGACATCGAACTGCAGGCCGATGCGCAGATGGCTGCGCGCACGCAGGCCGCGCGCGACGACGGACGCGACTTCGACCCGCTGGAATTCGACCGATTCACGCGCTTTCAGGAACTCACGCGCATGATGGCCGAGTCGGTCAACGACCTGGCCCTGGTGCAAGGTTCGCTGGGCCGCGCGCTGCAGACCGCCGAGGACAGCCTGGCGCGCCAGTCGCGCCTGACCCGCGAGTTGCAGCGCGACCTGCTGCGCACGCGCATGGTCGAGTTCGACAGCATCTCCGAGCGCCTTTATCGCACGGTGCGCCAGGCCAGCAAGGATGCCGGCAAGCCGGTGCGACTGGACATCCGGGGCGGCAACATCGAACTCGACCGCGGAGTGCTCGACCGCATGGCGCCGGCCTTCGAGCACCTGCTGCGCAATGCCGTGGCGCATGGAATCGAGTCCCCCGCCGAACGCGAGATCGCCGCGAAGCCGGCGATCGGAACGATCACGCTGGGCCTGCGCCACGAGGGCAGCGAGGTCGTGGTGACGGTCGCCGACGACGGCGGCGGGCTGCGTTATGCGGACATCCTCGCGAAGGCGCGCGCGCAGGGCCTGCTCGAGGATGGAGAGCAACCGGGACAGGCGCAGTTGCGCGAGCTGATCTTCCGCGCCGGATTCTCCAGCGCGACCGAGACCACCGAGATGGCCGGCCGTGGCGTCGGACTCGACGTCGTGCGCAGCGACACGCGCGCGCTCGGCGGGCGCATCGAGCTGGACTCGGTCGCGGGACGCGGCACCACGTTCACGCTCGTGCTGCCGCTGACCACGGCGGTCACTCAGGTCGTGCTCTTGCGCACCGGCGAACGCATCCATGCGGTGCCCTCGAGCCTGGTCGACCTGGTGCTGCGCATGCGCCCGGCCGAGCTGGAGGCGGCGTTGCGCGAGCAGCAGCTCGAGCACGCCGGACAGCAGTTGCCCTTGTACTGGCTGGGCGCGCTGACCGACGAGTCGGGCGCCAGCAGCGAGACCCCGGGCCGCACCGTGCCGGTGGTGCTCGTGCGCAGCGCGGCGCAGCGCCTGGCGCTGCACGTCGACGAGGTGCTGGGCAACCAGGAAGTGGTGGTGAAGAACCTCGGCCCGCAACTGTCGCGGGTGCCCGGGCTGGCTGGCATCTCGGTGCTGCCGGATGGCGCGGTGGTGCTGATCTACAACCCTGTCGCGCTGTCCGCCGTGTATGGCGACAAGGCCGGCGAGCTCATGCGCGCGCAGCCCGGCATGGTGCGCGCGCAGCCGGCCGTGTCGGCGTCGCAGGCCCTGGTGGCCAGCGCCAACACCGTGCTGGTGGTCGATGACTCCATCACGGTGCGTCGCGTGACCCAGCGCTTTCTCGCGCGCAACGGCTATTCGGTGATGCTGGCCAAGGACGGACTCGACGCGCTGGAGCAGTTGCAGCAGGCGCTGCCCGATGTCGTGCTCACCGACATCGAGATGCCGCGCATGGATGGCTTCGACCTCACGCGCAACATCCGCGCCGACGAGCGAACACGCCACCTGCCGGTGATCATGATCACCTCTCGCATCGCCGACAAGCACCGCAACTACGCGCAGGAGCTCGGGGTCAACCACTACCTGGGCAAGCCCTACTCGGAGGACGAGCTGCTCGCGCTGCTGCGCGAGTACGTGCTGGAGACGACGAGCAGCGAGTAGCGCCGACGGCCGGGGCGAGACCAGCCTGCTAGAACAGGCCCCCCTGGCGCGGCGGCTCCTGCCCGGACGGCGCGGCGGCTCCTGCTTCTGCGGCGCGCGCGGCGTCGCCGCGAACCACGGCGTAGCGCTGCAGCGTGCGCTGGCGCGCCTGGGCATGGTCGACCACCGGAAGCGGGTAGTCCTGCCCCAGGCGCACGTCGGCGGCGCGCAGGGCCTCGGGAGCGGCCAGCCACGGCGCGTGGATGGATGCCGCGTCCAGCCCCGCCAGCTCGGCAACGTGGCGCCGGATGTAATGCCCCTGCGGGTCGAACTTGCGGCTTTGCTCGACCGGGTTGAAGATACGAAACCACGGCTGCGCATCGCAGCCGCTGGACGACGCCCACTGCCAGCCGCCGTTGTTCGAGGCGAGGTCGAAGTCGAGCAGCCAGCGCGCGAAATGCTGCTCGCCGAGACGCCAGTCCAGTCCCAGGTCCTTGCACAGGAAGCTCGCCACCACCATGCGCAGCCGGTTGTGCATGCGTCCGCTTCGCGACAGCTCACGCATCGCCGCGTCCACCAGCGGGTAACCGGTGCGGCCTTCGCGCCAGGCCTGCAGCAGTTGCGGCGCATCGTCCCAGCGAATGCGATCGTATTCGGGACGGAACGAACGCCCTTGCGCGAGTCGAGGATGATGGTGCAGCACCTGCGCATGGAAATCGCGCCAGATCAGCTCCGACAGCCAGCTGGCGGCCCCCGCGCTGCCAGCCTGCATCGCCTGCCAGGCGTGGCGGGCGAGTTCGCGCACGCCGATGGTGCCGAAGCGCAGGTGCACGGACAACCCGCTGGTGGCGTCCAGCGCCGGGAAATCGCGAGCCGTCGCATAGCCGTCCAGTCGCGGCTTGAACGCCTCCCATGCGCGCCGCGCGCCCCGGCTGCCGGGCTCCACCTCCGCGGGCAAGGCCACGGGCTGGTCGAATCCCAGTTGCGCGAGTTCGGGAATCGGGGGCGGCGCGCAGGGCGCCGGGAGCAGTCGCGACGCATCGAGCTCGCAGTCGAAGGCGGCGAGCCCGGCGCCGCCGTCGGCGCGCATGCGGGCCAGCCAGGCATTTCGATAGGGCGTGAACACCCCATAGGGCCGCCCCTGCCCCGTGCGCAAGGCGTCGGGCGCCAGCATGAGCTGGTCATGGAAGGCGTGCCACTCGATCCGGGCGCCGGCGAGCTCACCCGCCACGGCCGCGTCGCGGCGCACGGCCTGCGGCTCGTAGTCGCGATTCACGAACACCGCGCCGGCGCCCAGGCGACGCGCCAGTTCGGGAAGCATCTGCGTGGCGCGTCCGTGCAGCACCCGCAGTGCGCTTCCGTGCAGGCGCAGCCCGGCATCGAGCTCGAGCAGGCTCTGGCGTATGAACAGGACGCGCCGGTCGGCGCGGATTGCCTGCTCCAGCAGCGGCTGCAGGATGTCGGTGTCGAACACGAACACCAGTTGCACGCGCCGGCAGCGCCGCAGTGCATGATGCAGCGCCGCGTGGTCCTGCAGACGCAGGTCGCGTCGCAGCCAGACCAGTCCGAGCTCCAGTTGCGGCTCGGCTGGCGTTGCGGATGGTTGCGGGTTCACGATGGTGGGCCAGGCGGCGCCCCGGGGCGGGCCGCGCCGCGATAATATGTGTCGCCATGAACCCTCGCAGCGACGCCTCGAACCTGAGCAACCAGTTCCTGATCGCGATGCCGGGAATGGTGGACTCGTCCTTTGCCGGCAGCGTGGTCTATGTCTGCGAGCATTCGTCGCGCGGAGCCCTGGGGCTGGTGATCAACCGCCCCACCGACATCGTGCTGAAGGACCTGTTCGACCGCATCGAACTGCC